>CAZLLB010000010.1:0-28099 GCA_964560165.1 uncultured Parvibaculum sp.
AAATATTACATCCTCGATCTGACGCCGGAAAAATCCTTCGTCAAATGGGCCGTCGCGCAAGGCTTCACTGTCTTCGTCGTGAGCTGGGTCAACCCGGATGCACGTCAGGCCATGATCTCATTCGAGAGCTACATGATCGACGGCGCCTATGCCGCGCTTGATGCGATCGAAAAAGCGACCGGCGAGAAAGACGTCAACGCCATCGGCTATTGCATCGGCGGCACCATGCTCGCCTCGACACTCGCCCATATGGCGGCGAAGAAGGACGGCCGCATCAAATCCGCAACCTTCTTTGCAACACAGGTAGACTTCATCGAAGCGGGCGACCTTCAGGTCTTTATCGACGAGGGGCAGATTGCCGGGCTTGAGCAACAGATGGAAGCCAATGGCGGCTTGCTCGAAGGCTCGGCCATGGCCTCGACCTTCAATATGCTGCGCTCGAACGAATTGATCTGGTCCTATGTGGTCAATAATTATCTGCTTGGCCGCGAGCCGGTTCCCTTCGACCTTCTCTACTGGAACGCCGACGCGACACGGATGCCCGCGAGGATGCACCTCTTCTATCTGCGCGAATGTTATCTGCGGAACAACCTAGCCGAAGGCCGCATGGAGCTTGGCGGCGAAAAGCTCGACCTGTCGAAGATCAAGGTGCCGATCTATCTGCAATCGAGCCGCGACGATCACATCGCGCCCTATAATTCGGTTTACAAGGCGACAAGACTTTTCGGCGGCGACGTCAAATTCATCGTCGCAGGCTCGGGGCATATCGCGGGCGTCATCAATCCGCCCTCTGCGCACAAATATCAGTACTGGACCAACGACGCGCGACCGAAGCTCGCAAAGGAATGGCTGGAAGGCGCGGTCGAAACGCCGGGCTCGTGGTGGCACGACTGGGAAAGCTGGCTGAAGCCGCATTCCGGCCCCATGGTCTCTGCTCGCGTCCCCGGCGAAGGGAAGCTCCCCGTACTTGAAGACGCGCCGGGATCTTATGTGCTGGTGAAATCGGGGGCGTGAGTCGCTCATCCCTCCTCTTATTACGCAAAACGCCTTGCACACCCGCAAGACGCACTCGCAGCGACCATCCGAACGCGCAACACCCATGCCGAAAATTCCGTGTACAAACCTGCGGCTTTGACTTGTAGCTTCGGCGCATAGGTCATTTCGGCTAAGGGAGTCCGTTCTGTCTCTCTCCATCACCCTGCTCGTGCTTCTGGCCGCGCTGCTTCACGCTGTCTGGAACGCACTCGTCAAATCCAATGCCGATCGGCTGTCGATGATGGCTTTCGTGGCGGGCGGCGGCAGTTTGTTGATGTTACCCCTGTTGCCTTTCGCGCCGCTTCCGAGCTGGGAAGTCTGGAAGATCATCCTTCTCTCGCTGGCCCTGCATACGGGCTACAAGGTCTTTCTCATCAAAGCCTATACCCATGGCGATATGGGACAGGTCTATCCACTCGCGCGCGGCACAGCGCCTGCCATCGTTACACTTGTCGGCTTCTTCTTTCTCGGCGAAACCCTGCCCGCGCTTGCAACGCTTGGCATTTTTCTGATCCTTGCAGGCATTATCAGTCTTGCCTGGCGCTCAAAAAATCACTCACGGGGCGCGTCCGATCCACGCGCGATCTGGTATGCGCTTGGCACATCGCTCTTCATAGCAGCCTATACGCTGAATGACGGGCTGGGAGGACGCATAGCTGAAAGCGCAAGCGCTTATGTCATCTGGCTCTTCGTGCTTGACGGCGTCGGCATCACCGCTATTGCACTCTGGCGGCGCGGGCTCGCCTTGCTGCGCCCTCGCCGCGACATGCTGCTTGGCCTCGGCGGCGGTTTCATTTCGATCATCGCCTATTGGCTCGTCATCTGGGCGATGAGCTTCACCGCGCTCGGCCCCGTGGCCGCGCTGCGCGAAACGAGCGTCGTTTTCGGCGCGCTGATTTCGGGCCTTATCCTCAAGGAAGGATTAGGTTGGCGCGCTGTCATCGCCGCCTGCGTCGTGGCGGCGGGCGTGATCCTGCTGAAGATGTAGCGTTACAGATCGACGCCGATGCCTTCATCAATCCCGAGCATGATGTTGAGGCACTGAACAGCCTGCGCCGAGGCGCCCTTGCCGAGATTGTCGAGCAGCGCGACGAGGCGCGCCTGCTTTGCCTCCTCGTTGCCGAAGACAAAGAGCTTCATCTTGTTGGTGCCATTCAGCTCCTCTGGGTCGAGCTTCTTGAGGCTTGCGCTCTCTTTCAGCGATGCAACGGACACGAACCGCTCGCCCTCATAGGCAGCGGCAATCGTCTCGTGCACGAGCTTGAGCGACGGCGCGTCGGGCAACGCCCAAAGCTGCAACGGAACCTCGACGATCATGCCTTGCGCGTAGCGCGCCACGGCGGGCGTGAACAGCGGACGCTGGGCGAGGAGACTGTATTGTTCGATCTCGGGCACATGCTTGTGCTCAAGGCCCGTCGCATAAATGCGATAGGCATCATGCGTATAGTTGGATGACGCCTCGTCTTCGAACTCGGCGATCATCTGCTTGCCGCCGCCGGAATATCCCGATACGGCGTTGATGGTGATCGGCCAGCTATCGGGCACGATGCCTGCGCGCGCCAGCGGACGAATGAGCGCAATCGCTCCCGTCGGATAACAGCCGGGGTTTGTGACCCTGCCCGCCTCGCGGATGATCTTGCGCTGCACTTTCGCCATTTCGGGAAAGCCATAGACCCAGCCGGGTGAGACGCGATGCCCCGATGAGGCATCGATCACGCGGGTCAGCGGGTTTTCGATGAGCTTCACCGCTTCCTTCGCCGCGTCGTCGGGCAGGCACAGGATCACGATGTCGGCGGCGTTCAGCGCATCCTTACGCGCCTTGGCGTCCTTGCGATTGGCTTCGGTCAGGCGAATGAATTCCAGATCGTGCCGCTGGTCGAGCCGCGCCCGGATCTGGAGACCCGTGGTCCCCGCTTCGCCGTCGATGAAAATCTTGATAGCCATGCCGCACTCCGCGCGAAACAACGAGAAAAGAAAAAGGGCGCTTCGATATTTCGAAGCGCCCCTGATCGTAACCGCAATAAGCGATCAGCGCTTCGAGAACTGGAAGCTGCGGCGGGCCTTCGCCTTGCCGTACTTCTTGCGTTCAACCACACGGCTGTCGCGCGTGAGGAAGCCGTCCTTCTTGAGGACGCCGCGCAGCTCGGGCTCGAAATAGGTGAGCGCGCGCGAGATGCCGTGGCGGATAGCACCGGCCTGACCGGAGAGACCGCCGCCAAGCACCGTTGCGGTGATGTCGAACTGCTTCTCGCGGGCCGCCGCGACGAGCGGCTGGTTCAGGATCATGCGCAGCACGGGACGCGCAAAGTAGCGCTCCAGCTCACGGCCATTGATGATGATCTTGCCCGAGCCCGGCTTCAGCCAGACGCGCGCGACGGCGTTCTTGCGCTTGCCGGTGGCATAGGCGCGACCGAACTTGTCGAGCTTTGGCTGACGAGCTTCAGGAGCGTCCACTGTCTCGATGGCACCCTTCAGGTCTTCGAGCGAATGAGTTTCCGGCGCCATTATGCGACCCTCACGTTCTTGCGGTTGGCCGCGGCGAAATCGATCTTCTGGGGCTGCTGAGCCTCATGCGGATGCTCTGCGCCGCTATAGATGTGCAGATTGCCCATCTGTTTGCGGGCGAGCGGCCCGCGCGAGATCATGCGCTTCACGGCGAGTTCGATGACACGCTCAGGAAAACGACCCTCAAGAATACGCTTGGGAGAGGTTTCCTTGATGCCGCCCGGATAGCCGGTGTGGCGATAGTAGCGTTTGTCGTCGTATTTCTTGCCCGTGAACGCGACTTTGCCGGCGTTCACGACGATGACATGGTCGCCGTCGTCGAGATGAGGAGTGAAAGTCGGCTTATGCTTGCCACGCAGACGGTTCGCAATGAACGACGCGAGGCGGCCAACGACGACGTCTTCGGCGTCGATCACAATCCACTTCTTCTCGATCTCGGAGGCCTTCGCGGAATAGGTGGTCATGCGAAAAGTCCCAATAAAACTTTGAGGTCCAGAGTTGCGGCGCTTTTAAGCGAAGGCCCACAACCTGTCAACGATATAGCGAGAAAAGGCTTATAAAACCGGCACCTTACGATAGCGGTATTATAATACCGCGTTTTAAGCCCCGCTTTGAGCCGAACTTCCGGCAGGCGTCAGGCGCAATGAACTCAGCACCATGGCGACAAGCGCCAGAATCGTAGCTGTTACCAGAGCCACCCTGGTTCCATCCGCCGCCATCAGGTTGAAAATCAGGGCAACTACAGCCGTGCCAATGGTCTGGCCCGTGAGCCGGGCCGTGCCGAGCATACCGCTGGCCCCGCCTGCCCGTTCCGGCGGCGAGGAGGAAAGCATGGTCCGGTTATTAGGCGACTGAAACAGGCCGAAACCTACGCCGCAAACGACCATGCGCCAGATGATGTCGAAGGAGGACGGGTCAGCGGGCAGAAAGGCGAGCGCACCGAGCCCCGTGGCAAAGATCATCATGCCGATGCCGCCGAGAAGCCCGGAGGGGAAACGGTCTGCGAGCCTGCCCGCCATAGGAGCAACGAAGACCAGAGCGATCGGCCATGGCGTCATCAGCAGGCCCGTCTCGACTGCCGTACGGTGAAGCACGTTTTGCAGATAGAAAGGCAGCGTGACGAAGGCAAGCATCTGCGCGCCAAAGGAACAGACCGAAGTGCAGATCGACAGCGCAAAAATGGGAATGCGCAGCAAGTCGATGGGCAGCAGCGGCGCGGGCCGCGAAAGCTGGCGACGGACGAGGATCACGCCGCAAAAAACCGCGAGCGAAAATTCAAACACCACGAGGCCCAGCCGGTCGAAACCATGGCCGAGGTGGTCGACGCCCATGATGAAGGCACCGAACATGGCGGCATTGAGCGTGGCGCTGATCCAGTCGAAACGATGCGTTCCCCGCATGGTCAGCGGCAGGCTTCCCGCAACCAGCAAGGAGACGACGCTGAGCGGCACGTTAATGGCGAAAATCCATTGCCATGTCGCAACGGAGAGAATACCGGCCGCGACCGTTGGCCCCGCCGCCGCCGCGAGTGCCACGACGAAGGCGATGATGCCAATGCCCCGGCCAAGCTGAGCGCGCGGATAGATGAAGCGTACCAGCGCCGAATTGACGCTCATGATGCAAGCTGCGCCGATACCTTGCAGCAGGCGGGCCGTAACCAGCATGGCGAGTGAATCAGACAGCGCGCAACTCAGCGAGGCGATGCCGAAAATGGCAAGCCCGATCCGATAGATGCGGGCATAGCCGACGATCTCGCCCAGCGACGAGAGAGGCAGCAGCAAGACGACGATGACAAGCTGATAGGCGTTGACCACCCAGATCGATTCCGCGGCGCTGGCGTTCAGTTCGCGCGCGATGGTTGGCAGCGCGATATTGGCGACGGCGCCGTCGAGCACGGCCATGGTCACGCCAAGCCCGATGGTCAGCATCGCGCTATAGCGGCGCGGCACTGGCAATCCGTCGGGGTGGATGACCGCGCTCTGCGCCATGTCAGCTCCGGGGTGGGATCGAATAGGTCGAGGTGACATGCGCAACCGGGCCGTCAAGACCCACCTGCGTGATGACAACTTCTCCAACGGCCAGACGCCGCCCGAGTTTCAACAGCTTTGCTTCGGCGACGACATCGGCGGGGCCGGGCTTGCGCAGAAAGTTGATGTTGAGATTGGTCGTGACGGCGAGCGCGACCGGCCCGATATGGGCGAGCACGACCGCATACATCGCATAATCGGCCAGCGCCATCATGGCAGGCCCGGAAATCGTGCCGCCGGGGCGCAAGTTCTTGTCGGAAAAGCGCAGCCGGAGCGTTGCGCTCATCGGTCCTACCCCCTCGATGACTGTAAGCCGGTCGCCGTCCCGCATCTGGGGGAAGGCCACATCCATGAACGTGTCGAGTTCGGCCACGCTCATGACAGGTGTGGGCATGGTGAGGTTGGACGCGGGGTGGTTCTCGGGCATCGATTCTTCCGTTTCTTTTGTTCGGAGGGTGCTTATAGCCTTCCTTCTTCTCGCCAGCCAAAAATCGTGACTGCACCCCTTGTCACTCCTTTTAGGCGTTCCTAACTAACCGGAATGAACGTTCATTCTGAAAGCCAGGCACCGAAAGACGAGAAACGCCGCCAAATTCTGGAGGCGGCGCTGGAGCTTTTCAGCGATTACGGCTTTCACGGTGCCTCCATGGCCAAACTGGCCAAAAAGGCCAATGTGCCGGTCGGCACGATCTATCGCCACTTCAAAGGCAAGGAAGAGCTGATCCACGCTCTTTACGTCGAAATCAAACGCGAGCGGATTGCCGCGATGCTGGCGGGCTACGATCCCGAGGCGTCTTTGCGCGCGCGCTTCGACCTCTTCTGGAAGAACAGTTACGCCTACTGCATCTCGCATCCGCGCGAGTTCAAGTTCGCCGAGCAATATGCCTTCTCGCCCTTTCTCAAGGATGTGAGCAAGGCCATCCAGATCGATATGTCGGTCGAGCTTGGCCGCTTCTTCGGCGATGGCTATGCGCAAGGCGTCTTCAAGTCCATGCCCGTGCAAACCCTCTCCGCCATTATTACCGGCTCGCAGAACGCACTCGTCACACGCGCCCTCGCCGGCATCGTCACTCTTAACCCGACAGACCAGCAAAGCGTCATGGATGCCTGCTGGGATGCCATCACCGTCTGATCTTCAGGAGCACGACATGCAATATAGTCAACTCGGCAACACCGGCACTTTCGTCTCTCGTCTCTGCCTCGGCACCATGACCTTTGGCGGCAAGGGCACGCTCTTCGGCGTGATGGGCGGCCTCGATCAGAAAGAATCCGATACTCTCGTCAACCTGTCGCTCGATGCGGGCGTGAACTTCATCGACACGGCAAACATGTATGCGGCGGGTGAATCCGAAATCATTCTCGGCAAGGCGCTCGGCGAGAAGCGCAAGGATGTCGTTCTCGCCACCAAGGCCTTTGGCCGCATGGGCCCCGGCCCCAACCAGGTGGGTGTGTCGCGGCTCGCCCTCATGCAGCAGGTCGAAGCAAGCCTGAAGCGTCTGGGCACGGATTATATCGACCTCTACCAGATTCATGGCTGGGACAACGTGACACCAATCGAAGAATCCTTGCGCGCGCTCGACGATCTCGTGCGTCAGGGCAAGGTGCGTTACATCGGCGTTTCCAACTGGTCGGCCTGGCAGATCATGAAGGCGCTGGGCATTTCGGAGCGGCGGGGTCTGGAGAAGTTCGCGACCCTTCAGGCCTACTACTCCCTCGCCGGACGCGATCTCGAGCATGAAATCGTACCGATGCTGGAAGACCAGAAGGTCGGCCTGCTGACATGGAGCCCGCTGGCGGGCGGCGTGCTCTCCGGCAAGTTTTCGCGCAACTCGCGCGCCAATGAAGGCCGCCGCACGCAGTTCAACTTCCCGCCCGTCGATGTCGAAAAGGCTTACGACATCATCGAGGTGCTGCAAGGCATCGCCAAGAAGCATGGTGTCACCGTGGCTCAGATCGCCCTCGGCTGGCAGTTGCACAAAACCTATGTCACCTCCGTCATCATGGGTGCGAAAAACGAGACGCAGTTGAAAGACAATCTCGGCGCGGTCGACGTCAAGCTGACGGCGGAAGACCTCCAGGCCATCGACGCGGTGAGCAAGCCCGTCGCGCACTATCCAAACTGGATGAGCGGCATGCAGTCCGATCGCGCACCGGGCACGACGCGCGACTGGACAACGGTGGCCAAATCGACGTTCTGAAGAGGGCCCTCCTCTCGTCAGAATTTGGAACGGGGGTGGCGTGGTGTATAACGCGCCTCCCCCGTTTTCTTTTTCGCCGGACCACTATGACGCCCACCACGATCAAGACCGAGCGACTGATCCTGCGTCCGTGGCGCGACGACGATTTTCATTCCTTCGCCGCCATGGCAGCCGACCCGCAGGTGATGGAGTTTTTGCTGCCCCTGCCCGACCGCGCCGCGAGCGATGCTGTGGCCGAGCGCCTGAAGGCCCATATCGAGGAACACGGCTTCGGCTTCTGGGCGCTGGAAGTCCCGGGCGTTGCGCCTTTTGTCGGCTTCACCGGCCTCCTCCATGTCGGCCCCGACGCGCCCTATGCGCCTGCCGTTGAAATCGGCTGGCGGCTGGCGCGCGCGCATTGGGGCAAGGGCTATGCGGTGGAAGCCGCCAAGGCGTCGCTCGAACATGGCTTCGGCCCCCTCGGCCTTGATGAAATCGTCGCGCTGACGGTGCCCGCGAATGTTCGCTCGCAACAGGTCATGCGGCGGATCGGCATGGTGCGAAACGAGGCGGATGATTTCGACCATCCGCGTGTGCCGGACGGCCATCCCCTGAAACGGCATGTGCTTTATCGCATCAGGCGGGATGCCTTTCGACCCTGACTCGGGCGTCTTGTCCGGCTATGCTCCGGGAAACACCGATAAAGCGAGATCAGGAAACCCGAGATGAGCCAACCTGCCGAAAAGCAAGCCGCCGCCGAGCCGCTGGTTCTGCGCGAAGACCGCGACGGCATCGCTACCCTGACACTCAACCGACCTGCGCAGCGCAATTGCCTCTCCGAGGGCCTGATGAGTGCGCTCACCGATGCGCTGAATACGGCCAGCGCCGACGCTTCGGTTCGCGTCGTCGTCATTGCGGCGAGTGGCCCGGTCTTTTCATCCGGACATGACCTGAAGGAACTGACCGCACATCGCAGCGATGCCGATCGGGGCCGTGCCTATTTCCAGAAAATCATGCGCCAATGCAGCACCATGATGCAGACGATCGTGCGCCTGCCCAAGCCTGTTATCGCCCGCGTGCATGGCGTGGCGACGGCGGCGGGCTGCCAGCTCGTCGCGAGCTGCGATCTCGCTGTGGCGACTGACGATGCGCGTTTCGCAACGCCAGGTGTCAATATCGGGCTTTTCTGCTCGACGCCGATGGTGGCGCTGTCGCGCAACGTCTCGCGCAAGCACGCGATGGAAATGCTGCTGACCGGCGAGATGATCAGCGCCGCCCGCGCCGCCGAACTCGGCCTCATCAACCGCGCCGTGCCCGCTGCCGATCTAGACGTGGCGGTGATGGAGCTTGCGGGCAAGGTTGCAGGCAAATCAGCGCTCACCATCGCTATCGGCAAGGAAGCTTTTTACGAGCAACTCGAAAAGCCGCTGAGCGATGCCTATGATTATGCGAGCGAGGTGATGGTCAAGAACATGCTCGCCCGCGATGCCGAGGAAGGCATCGGCGCCTTCATTGAAAAGCGCGCGCCGAAATGGGAGGATCGCTGAATGCCGCTCGAACATCTGCGCTACAGTCCCGAACTCATCGCCGATATTCTGCACGGCACGAAAACCATTGCGCTCGTCGGCGCAAGCGCGAATGCGGCACGTGACAGCCATGAGGTCATGCAATATCTGCAATCCAAAGGCTATCGCGTCATTCCGGTCAATCCGGGTCTTGCGGGAAAGCAATTATTGGGCGAAACGGTCTATGCGACGCTTGCTGACATTCCCGAGAAAATCGACATGGTCGATGTCTTCCGCAATTCGGAAGCAGCAGGGCCGATCTGCGATGAAGCGATTGCCATCGGCGCAAAATATGTCTGGATGCAGCTTGGCGTGACCAATGAGGAAGGCGCCGCGCGCGCGGAAAAAGCTGGCCTCAAGGTCATTATGAATCGCTGCCCGAAAATCGAGATTCCGAGACTGGTCCGCTAGGACCCCACCACCAACCCATTTGCAAGAGGACTCTGCCATGACCGATTATGGCTTCGACACGCTCGCGATCCATGCCGGCGCAAAGCCCGATCCGACGACCGGCGCGCGGGCAACGCCGATCTATCAGACGACATCCTTCGTCTTTAATGACGTCGATCATGCTGCCTCGCTCTTCGGCCTGGAAGCTTTCGGCAATATCTATACGCGCATCACCAATCCGACGACCGCCGTGCTTGAAGAGCGCGTGGCGGCGCTCGAAGGCGGCACGGCGGCGCTCGCCGTCGCCTCTGGCCATTCGGCGCAATTGCTGACCTTCCATACGCTGATGCAACCCGGCGACCATTTTGTCGCCGCGACGCAGCTTTATGGCGGATCCATCACGCAGTTCGGGCACTCCTTTGCGAAGTTCGACTGGCGTGTCGATTGGGCCGATGCCACCAAGCCCGAAACCATCAAGAAGGCCATCGGGCCGAAGACCCGCGCGGTCTTCATAGAGAGCTTCGCCAATCCCGGCGGCCTCGTCATCGACATAGCGGCCATCGCCGCCGTTGCGCATGAAGCGGGTGTGCCGCTCATCGTCGATAACACGCTGGCTTCCCCCTATCTGCTGCGCCCCATCGAGCATGGCGCGGATATCGTGCTGCACTCGGCGACGAAGTTCCTCGGCGGCCACGGTAATTCGATGGGCGGCATCATCGTTGATGCGGGTAAATTCGATTGGTCGAAGAGCGGCAATTATCCGACGCTTTCGCAGCCCAACGCCTCCTATCACGGGCTGGAAATTCACAAGACCTTCGGCGCCATTTCCTTCGCCATCGCTTGCCGCGTGCTGGGCCTGCGCGATCTCGGGCCAGCCATCTCCCCGTTCAACGCTTTCCTCATCCTGACCGGCATCGAGACCCTGCCGCTCAGAATGCAGCGCCATTCCGACAGCGCGCTGAAGGTGGCGAAATACCTCAAGACCCATCCGAAGGTGACCTGGGTTTCCTATTCGGGCCTCGACGACGATCCGTCGCACAAGCTGCAACAGAAATATGCCCCGAAGGGTGCGGGCGCTCTCTTCACTTTCGGCGTGAAGGGCGGCTATGACGCTGGCGTGAAACTGGTGAACTCGATTGAACTGCTGAGCCATCTCGCCAATATCGGCGATACGCGCAGCCTGATCATTCACCCCGCCTCGACGACGCATCGCCAGCTCACCGAAGAACAGCAGAAGGCGGCAAGCGCGGGGCCGGATGTCGTTCGCCTCTCCATCGGGCTTGAAAACCCCGAAGACATCATCAAGGCGCTCGACAAGGCATTGAGCGCCTGAGGCGGCACACTCTGCCCGCTGCGGCCAAGGCTTTTTGAAAAGACATTGCCGCCTGAGCACCGGATTAATCGGCGCTCAGGCGGCAATTTGTTTTCGAGCCTCTGCTGCCATATTTGATATTAATTCTCAAATGCAATACAAAGACACTCGCCAGCCCATCGCCAGTGAGTAATTTTGTGACAGACGCCCTGCCTTACAGATTGTTCAATGCAGCCCTGACGCGAAAGGTGCCGCTCTCGCCCTCGCTCAGTCGGCTCACTTTCGGCGGGCCGGGTGTCGCCGCCATGAAGACCGTGGCACCAGACCAGCGCATCAAGATTTTCTTTCCCGATGCCGGGGGCAAGCCTTCCGCCCTGCCTATCACGGCGCAATGGCTCTCGATCTACAAATCGGTGGAGCCTGCCCTGCGCTCACCGATGCGTACCTACACGATCCGCCATATGCGGGCCGCTCAGGCGGAGGTCGATGTGGATTTCGTGCTGCATGGCGAAACCGGCCCCGCCTCACGCTGGGCGCTTCATGCGCAACCCGGCGACAAAGTACAGATCGCCGCGCCCAACGCCGCCTTTGCGGGCGATCCAGGAGGCTATGAATGGAAGCCGCCCACTCAGGTTGACCGTATTCTGCTCATCGCCGATGAAACGGCGCTCCCTGCCGTCGCGGGTATTCTCGAAGACCTGGCAAGTCGGCATAATCCTCCGCAGACGGAAGCTTTTCTTGAAGTGCCCACCCGCGCCGATTGCATCGCCCTTGCTTCCTGGCCCGGCCTCCGCGTCGAATGGCTTGCCCGTGATGCTGCAAGCCATGACCACCCGCCAGCCGGGCGGTTGATGGTCGAAGCCGCGCAGCGCGCTGCTATCTCGGTTCCCGAAATGGTCAATGGTGGCGCCGGGCCCACGCTCTCGGATATCGACATCGATACTGAAATTCTCTGGGAAAAGGCCACCCCGCAATCGAGCGCGTTTTATGGCTGGATCGCGGGCGAGTCCGGCGCGGTTATGGCCATTCGCCGCCTGCTCATCAAGGAGCGCGGCCTCGACCGCAGCAGCCTCAATCTGATGGGCTATTGGCGTCAGGGCAAAGTGCTGGACTAACCGTTTTCACCGATCACATGGAGGAAGGCGCGCCCATAACGCGCGCACTTCGCCGAACCTACTCCAGCAATATCACCCATCTCCGTCACCGACGCAGGCCGCAGCCGCACCATCTCGCGCAAGGATGCGTCGTGGAAAATAACGTAAGGCGGCACGCCCTGTTCGCGCGCCAGCCGCAGACGTTCGGCGCGCAAGGCCTGAAACAGCGCCTCGTCTTCAGGATTGTCCAATACCGGCGCAGCGCTCGCCTTTGCCGCGCGCTTTCGGCCGGAGCCGGGGGCTGCGCGGTCGCGGCGGAATTCGATTTTGCGCTGGCCCTGCAACACTGCCCGCGCGCTTTCTTCCAGTATCAGCGCGCCATGGCCCGCATGATCGACGGAGAGATGCCCCAGCACCACAAGCTGTCGGATCACCGATCCCCATGTCCGCTGGTCGATGTCCTTACCGACGCCGAAGGTCGGCAGGCTGTGATGAAAAGCGCGTTCGACCTTCTCGGTCTTGTTTCCGCGCAGCACGTCGATCACATGGCCAGCGCCGTAGCGTTGCCCTGTGCGATAAATCGCCGACAGCACCTTCTGTGCCGCCTCCGTACCGTCCCATGTTTCGGCGGGCGTCAGGCAGGTATCGCAATTGCCGCAATTGCCGCCATGCGTCTCACCGAAATGCGACAACAGGGTTTGCCTGCGGCAGGCGGATGTCTCACACACACCGAGCAGCGCATCGAGCGCGGCGCGTTCCACGCGCTTCACTTCTTCCGGCGATGAGCCGTCGTCGATCATGCGTTTGCGCTGCACAAGGTCGGCCATGCCGTAAGTCATCCAGCCTTCGGAGGGCTGGCCGTCGCGGCCCGCGCGGCCCGTCTCCTGATAATAGGCCTCGATGCTCGACGGTAGATCGAGATGCGCAACGAAGCGCACATCCGGCTTGTCGATGCCCATGCCGAAGGCGATGGTGGCGACCAGCACCAGCCCTTCTTCCTTCAGAAACGCATCCTGATTGGCATCGCGCACATGGCGGTCGAGCCCGGCATGATAAGGCAGCGCGCGAAAGCCCTGTCCGCTCAGCCACGCCGCCGTCTCTTCCACTTTTTTGCGGCTCAGACAATAGACGATGCCGCTCTGCCCCTTCTTGTCATGCAGGAAAGCGCCGAGCTGGGCGCGCGGATTATCCTTCTGCACGATCGTGTAACGGATATTCGGGCGATCGAAGCTCGCCGAGAAAACGCGCGCGTCATCGAGTTGCAGGCGCTGGATCAGATCGTCGCGCGTCTGCGGATTGGCGGTCGCCGTCAGCGCCATGCGCGGCACGCCGGGGAAGCGCTCGCGCAGCATGGCGAGTTGCAGATATTCGGGGCGGCAATCGTGGCCCCACTGGCTCACGCAATGCGCCTCGTCGATGGCAAAGAGGCTGATATGCGTCCGTGATAACACGCCCATGAAGCCGTCGCTGACCAGCCGCTCCGGCGTCACATAGAGAAGATCGAGCACCCCGGCTGCAAGGTCCGTGCGGATGGTGGCCGCCTCTTGCGGCGTCAATGTCGAGTTCAGCGCGGCGGCGCGCACGCCGGACTGACGCAACGCCTCCACCTGGTCACGCATCAGCGCGATCAGCGGTGACACGACGATGGCCACTCCGTCCCTGCAAATTGCTGGTATCTGATAGCAAAGCGATTTGCCTGCGCCCGTCGGCAGCAGCACCACGGCGTCGCCGCCACTCATCACATGGAGAATAATCTCTTGCTGCTGGCCGCGAAAAGATGGAAGCCCGAAAACGTCACGCAACACATCGCCAGGCTCACGCGCCTCAACCACTCTTTTCGCTTCGCCCCGCACCAGATTCGCCTTCTTGTCCCGATTCTCACCGAGACTATCACGCCGCGCCATCCAGCGCGTCGCGGATGCGCTGGGCAAGGTCCTGCACATGGAACGGTTTTTTCAGCGCTGGCGAGCGCGACGCTTCGTCCCCTGCCACCTGCTCGTCGGGAAACCCTGAAATGAAAAGGACCGCGAGGCCGGGTTGCGTTTCGTGGAGCTTTGCTGCGAGTTCGCGCCCCGTCATGCCGCGCGGCAGCACCACATCGGCCACAAGCAGATCGACGCCGCCTTCCGTGCCCAAAATCTCCAACGCCTCCAGCGCGTCCTGCACCGCGATTACGCGGTAGCCCAGTTGCGTCAGTGCGTTGTCGAGAAAAGTCCGCACGAGTTGATCGTCCTCGACGACCATGATGCGTTCGCGTCCGCCTCTGATCTCGCCCGGCGCCGTCGCTTCCGCTTCCCGCGGCTGGCGATAACCAACGGGCCTCGGCAGATAGATGGTCGCGCTTGTGCCCGCGCCTTCCTCGCTTTGCAGATCGAAGTGCCCGCCCGATTGTTTGGCAAACCCGAAAACCGTGCTGAGGCCCAGCCCGCTGCCTTGCCCCGCTTCCTTCGTCGTAAAGAAAGGCTCGACGGCGCGCGACCACACCTCCGCCGTCATGCCTGTCCCATTGTCCACCACGCTCAGCGCCACATAATCGCCGGGCACCACCTGCTGAGCAAGGTGCGAGCGCATGCCGATCGTGACGTTCATCGCTTCGATACGAATGGTTGAGTCATCGGTCAGCGCGTCCCTGGCGTTGAGCACCAGGTTCAACACCGCGTTCTCGAATTGAGCGGCGTCGGCATAGGCAAACCAGATGTCGTCGTCGCACTCGAGTTTGAGCGTCACATGCGAGCCCACCGCCTTCATCAGCAGCGGCATCAGCCCTGCCAAACGCTTGCTGACAGAAAAGGCCGCCGGGTCGAGTGATTGCCGCCGCGCGAAAGCCAGCAGATGCCGCACGAGTTGGGCGGCCTGCTCGCCCGCCGTCCAGATGATGCTGGCGGCGCGGTATTGCGGCGTGGTCATTTCCTCAGTGTCGAGCAGGATTTCCGCGTTACCGCTGATGACGGTCAGAAGGTTATTGAAATCATGCGCGACACCGCCCGCCAGATGCCCGACAAGCCGCAGCCTTTCGCCTTCTCGATATTTGGCTTCGTGCATCTCCGTTTCACTCAGGTCGCGCACGATGGTGCAGATGCGCTGCTCTCCGCTCGGCAACACAAACCGCCGCCATGCGGCATAGACGGGAAATTCCTCTCCATTCGCCTTCTTGAAAATCAGGCGGCCTTGAGCATCGGTTGCTTCCTTGCTCTCAGCCAGGATAGCCATCAGCTCCGGCGATCTTCGGTCGAGAAAGACCGTACTCGGACGACCGATAACTTCCTCAGGCGTCCGCCCCAACATTCGCACCATGGCCGGATTGGCTGCGAGAACTATTCCGGTGCCCTCTCCCAACAAGATACCATCGGGGATCGCATCGAAAATATGTAGAAACTGCGCTTCCGCCATCTGTGCGGCGACGAGCGCGCGATAGATGAAATAGAGCAGCGCCGCGCCGGTCACGGTTACATAGATGAAACCTTTGGAGACATTGACCGCAAAAGCCCAATCCGCGGGCACCAGTGTCGTGACGAACCAATCGGAGGTGTATAGATAGGTATAGGACACGATCAGATAGACTGCGGCGATGTGCAACGCGGCTCTGAACCGCTGCCCACGCAAGAGGCTGTCTGCCGCTCCCTCCACCATCCCCGAATCCCTTTGCCCAAGCTCCGTGACTTGAACCTAACACCCGAGAAGCCGGGCGTCAGTTGCCGCTAGCCAACAATGGAAACAGAAGATGAAAAAAAGCCGGCGTCCGCCTTGGAGGGCGAACGCCGGCCTTCAGAGTGTAGCCCGAAGGCCTTAACCCTAGAAACGCGCCGTCAGGCTGACGCGGGCTGCGCGAGGCGAGCCGGGCAGGATGTTATTGTTGTTATGGGCGTTCGCGTAATATTCCTCGTCGAGCAGATTTTCGACATTGAGCTGCGCGCTGAAGTTTTCGTTGAGCGTGAAAAACACCGCGCCATCCAAGCGGACCATGCCATCCATGACGACCGTATTGTCCGTGGAAGCGTACATCTTGCTCCGCGTGATGACGCCCAGGCCCGCGCCCCACATCGGTGTGAAGTCATAGCGGTTCCAGAGTGAGAACGTGTGCTCGGGCAAATTCGCCAGCTTGGCGCCCGCTTGCGCGGTGGCCGACGCCGTCGCCGACAGGTAGCCATCCTGATAAGCATAGCCACCCATCACGCTCCATGCTTCGGTGATCTGGCCGCTTACACCGAGCTCCACGCCCTTCGTCCGCTGCCCGTCCACCAGTATGGACGTGGCAGGGTTTGCGGGGTCGGGGACGACCACGTTGGTACGGTCAAGGCGGAAGATCGCGGCAGTCAGCGACAAGCCCGGATTGACGTCCCATTTGGCGCCGATTTCGTAGTTCTCAAACTCCTCCGGGTCGAAGGCCGCATTCGTGGCGGTGAGCGACGACATCTGCGCGCCAGAACGCGGCAGATAGGATTTGCTGTAGCTGGCATAGATCGAGGTGTCTTCGATCGGCTTGTATATCAGGCCGACACGCGGCGAGACCAAGCCATCATCGGTGCTGATTTCCGCGCCGGTCCGGTTGTTGTTGAAATCGACTTTGAACTTGTCGTAACGCAAACCGAGAACAGCCTCGAATTGGGGCGTGAAGCTGATCTGATCCTGCACATAAAAGCCCGCGATGTTGGCAACCGTATGGTTGTCGGCATCGGTAGCGGATTGAGCGAAGAAAACGGAATTGCTCACTGTAGGGCTCAAGGCCGAAACGGTAATGGCAGTCGGTCCACCGGGGGTGTTGAAATTTCCGGTCTGGCGGAAATTGTCGGTCACTTGCCGTCCAAGTTCCACACCGGTCACGACCTCGTGGCCGATGCTGCCGGTGTTGAAGTTGAAGATCAGGTCGGTCTGGTTGAACAGATTTTCGCGTTCGGTCGCGTTGCTATAGGCACCGAGCGTGAGTGTGCCGCCTGTCACCGCGCTGCTGGCAAAGACGTTCTGATAGAACTTGTCATATTCAGCATAGCGGCTGCGGTTGCGAATTTTGACCGAGCTGTTGAACTCGTGCTCGATCAGCGCATTAAAAGCATTGATCGTGGCATGAGTGGGGCTGAGATCAGGATTGCCGAAAAAGGTTGATGCGTCAGTGTCGTAGGGTTTGCCGTTGGACGAGGGAATGCCACGATCAGCAACGCGCTCATCGTGAAAATGCTCGTAACCCACGGTCATCGTGGTCTGCTCGCCCATGCGCAGCGCCAATGTCGGGTTGATGCCGTAGCGTTTCAGATCAACATCATCGCGATAGCTGTCAGAATCCTCAAACACACCCGTCACGCGCATGGCGATGTTTTCGTTGATTGCATCGCCGACATCCGCCGTCACCCGTCGGTTGTTCCATGAACCGGCCTGCACCGTGCTCTCATAGTTTCTGGTCCAGTCGGCTTGCTTGGTGACGCGGTTGATGACACCGCCAGCGCCGCCCCGCCCGAAGATCATCGCATTCGGACCTTTCAACGCTTCGATGCGGTCGGTGTTGTACAGATCGCGGAAATATTCGACGTCGTCGCGGATACCATCAACAAAAAAATCAGCGGTCGAACTATTGCCACGCAGAACCGGCGTATCGCGGTTGCCTTCACCCTGCGCCATCTGCACGCCGGGTATATAGCGCACAACGTCGGCCATGCTCTGCATGGATTGGTCCTTGATCGCCTCTTTCGTCACCACCGTTACCGATTGCGGCACATCGCGAAGCGGCGTGTCGGTTTTGGTCGCCGTGGTGCTGCGCGTCGCGGCATAGCCGATGACGGGGCGCTGCCCCATGCCGTCCACCTGTAGCGGATCGAGCGTCACCGCATCGCCGGATACGACCGGCTTGCTCAACACGACTGCGTTACCTGCGGTGAATTGCGCCGCGATGCCGGTTCCGGCAAGCAACTGGTTCAGCGCCTCGGCGGCGCTCAGACGGCCCGCAACAGCGCGCGACTGCACGCCCTGCGTCGCCGCCGCGTCCACCGATACCTGAAGGCCGGATTGGCGGCCGAAATCGTTGAGCGCGCTGCCCAGCGGCTGCGCCGGAATATTGTAGGCTTTGACAGCCGACTGTGCTTCGACGGCCTGCGCCGCGCCGGTGTCTGCCGCGTAGGCAGGAGTGGCCAACCAAAGCGCGGCCAGCGCGGTCGAGGTCAGCAAGAGAGCGTGGGCGCCCTTTGTCCTTTTCCCGTTAAGTAATTGATTTTCAATCTGAAAAGGCTTCGACGGCATCCCTGGCTCTCCTGAAACGTTCATTTGCGCAAATGCCTCGCATTTGCGTCGCTAAGCAAAGGACGAAGAGCCGCGCTCTTTTTTTCAATCCGGGAAAAGTTTTTTTGGAAAACAGTAGTTTCAGTGCAAAGACAGCACTTGAAGGAAGGGCGTTACCTGCCTGACGCGGCCATTATACGGCCCCACGAGTGCCCAAAGAGCCTGCTCGGGATGGCGGAGATCATAGACGCCCGTGACCTGGCGCGAGGCCAGATCGCTATTGGCAATGTAGATCCAGCCGCGCTGATAGCGGCTCAACTCCTTCACCACTTCGGCAACCGTCGCGCCTTCGACGAAGAGCCGCCCGCTCTGCCATGCCGCCACGTTTTCCGGGCCGATGCGCTTTAATAAGCCGTCGCCCGTTTGACGATCGACAGTCAGCCGCTCGCCGGGGCCGAGATGCGTATCGTGCGCCTGATCGCCCTGGCCGTAACTCACCGTCACAGCGCCGCTCTGGACATCTATTTTTTGCGCCGCTGCGCCAAGGTCAATATCGAAAGCAGTACCAACGACAGTTACTTCCAAGCCTTCCGCCTTCACGACAAAAGGTCGGTCCCGATTGGGTGTCACCTTGAAGAAGGCTTCCCCCGACAGCAGTGTCACGCCGCGTTCCTCCGGCGTGAAATGCGTGGCAATGGCGCTTGCCCCAGCGAGATGCACCACGGAGCCGTCTTCGAGCGTGACGTCGCGCAGTTCGCCGACCGCAGTACGATAGTCCGCACCAAAATCAAACAGCGGCGGTAGCAGCACGAAGAGAGCAAAAATGCCAAACGCCAAGGCACCCCAGCTTGCCCGGGCCGGTCGTGAGAAAAATCCCAAGGCGCGCTGAGCCAGAGACGCCTTTTGCGCCCATTCTTCGGCATGAGCGGGCGGCACCTCGCCGATCAGACGCCAGGCCTTGTCAGCTCGTGCCCATGCTTGCCGATGCTCCTCACTGGCGGCCAGCCAGGCGTCGTGATGGGCATGCAGGCTTACATTCTCCGGCTCGTTCCGAAGGCGCAGCAGCCAGTTGATGGCCTCTTCCAGAAAGGGATCGGGCTGTCTTTCTGTCGTCATGCCGCTTCGATACCCTGCACTTGCGGCCTGCCGGGAGAAGCCTCGGGGCCTCTCCAATAGACGACTTGCTCACGATTTTTTTCAGAAATTAAAATTAGGCACCACCTTCGGGATGGACGCCGATGAACATGAGCAGGCAACAGATCAGCAACCCGGCATCTCCATCTGCTCGGCCACATGAACCAGCGCATCACGAATGAGCCGATGCACTGTCGGAATTGAAACCTCGAGCCGCTCCGCTATTTCCTTGAGGGTGTAGTTGCCGAAACGGTGCATTTCCACCGCTATCCGCGCCTCTTCGGCAAGACCGGCCAGCGCGCCTGTAACGCGCTCCATGTCCTGCCGGTACATCAGCACTTCCTCTGGCGTGCGGATCGTGGCGGGCACCATCCAGTAGGCCGGGTCGGCGCGCTGCTGATAGCGCGTCTCTCCCTTTCGGCGTTGCAGAAGATCGAAGGCGAGATTGCGGACGATACGGTAGAGGTAGGCGACAGGCCGCTCGATTACATGCGCCACGTCACCGGCGGCGGAAAATCGCAGATAAGCATCCTGCACCACATCCTCGGCACGCGTCCGGTCCCCAACAATAGGCGTCGCGTAGTCGATCAGCGCCGGGCGATGGGCGAGATAAAGCTCCAATTTTCCGTCGGATTGCATCTGAAACGCCGCCCCCACTCGCTCCAAATCGGCGATGGCGCAGCCTATCCGACATGCGAATGAGTATCAATTCCCTGAAGGCAGCACATGATGTCGCGCCCGTCGTGAAAACAATCCGGTCGCCAAGCGTTATCTCAAGAAGACGCCCAGCCATTCGCCTTTCGTCGGTGCGCTACCATGATCTTCAATCGACCGAAGTCGCCCGCACGGCAACGCGTCTTCGACCGCACGCCAAGGGAAACCACGACCGCTCTGGAGCAGCGTTGCGTGGAGCGCCGCCTGCCCATCAGCAAGCAGCGTCGCGTCATCATCGAGGTCCTCTCGCGCGCGCCCGATCAGCCCACCGTCAAGCAGGTGCATCATCGTGCGGTCGCCCTTGATCCCCGCATCAGCCGCGCCACGGTCTATCGCACGCTGGCGCTTTTTGAAAAGGAAGGTCTCATCCGGCGGTTCGACGTCGGCGATGGCCACTCGCGCTACGAAGAAGCATCGAAGACGCGCCACGACCATCTTATCGACATTGAAACCGGCGCCGTGACGGAGTTCTCCAACCCCGCCATCGAAGTGCTCTTGAAGCAGATCGCCTTTCAACTTGGCTTTCAACTGGCCGGGTATCGCCTCGAGCTTCACGGTATTCGCAGGAAACCGGAAAGCGATACACTAAACTAATACAACGAATGAGCCTTTGGGCGTTTGATCGCGATAAGGCTAAGATCGCCTCTGGGATAAGCAGGAGGCCCGCATGAGCGCGCTTGCCGAAATAGATCCGCATTCCAGCGTCGAGCCGATCGACGTCACGCGGGAGAATTTGCGTCGCCTGCCAGGCCTCCCTCTCGTCGTTCGCTTCGCCTTCCGTATTTTGTTGAAACTAAAGGCCGGAAGTCTGACCGCAATTCTGCCCGATGGACGACGCCTGCGGTTTCGCGGCGGCGAACCGGGCGGTGATGCCATCATCCAGATACGCGATTTTGGTCTCGCGCGCCGCATTGTCGCCAATGGCGCGCTCGGTGCCGCCGAAGCCTTTCTGGAAGGCATGTGGGACAGTCCCAACATCACCGCCTTCCTCGAACTTTTTGCTCGCAACAGGGAGGCCTTGCAGACGCGATTGAAAGGCTTCCCTCTCGCCCGTTTCGGCGCGCGACTCTATCACGCCGCCCGGCATAATTCGAAAAGCGGCTCGAAGCGCAATATCGAATTCCATTACGATCTCGGCAACGCCTTCTATCGCCGCTGGCTCGACGGCACGATGACCTATTCCTCCGCGCGCTTTGCTCATGCCGAACAGACGCTGGCCGAGGCGCAGATCAACAAATACCGCTTGCTGGCCGAGCGTATTGGCCTCCGACCCGAGCATCATCTTCTCGAAATCGGTTCGGGTTGGGGCGGTTTTGCCGAATACGCAGCGAGTGAAATCGGCTGCCGTGTCACCGGAATTACTCTGAGCAAGGAACAACTTGCCTTCGCGCGCGAACGCATGGCGGACAAGGGCCTCTCTCATCGCGTTGAAATCCGCTATCAGGACTATCGCGACGTCTCGGAAAAATTTGATCGCATCGCCTCCATCGAAATGTTCGAGGCGGTGGGCGAAAGCTACTGGCCAACATACTTTCAGAAGCTGCGCGATTGCCTGAAGCCCGGCGGTGTCGCCGGTTTGCAGATCATCACCATCGGCGACACAACATTCCCGAGCTATCGCAAGAGTGTCGATTTCATTCAGCGTTACATTTTTCCCGGCGGCATGTTGCCCTCGCCCACCGCGCTGAAACAGCAGGTCGCGGCAGCAGGCCTCACATGGAGTGGTAGTCTCGATTTCGGGCTGGATTATGCCGAAACGCTAAGGCAATGGCATCAGCGCTTCATCGCCGCCTGGCCTGAAATACAGCCTCTCGGCTTCGACGAACGCTTCCGCCGCATGTGGGAATATTACCTCGCCTATTGCGAAGCAGGCTTCCGCACAGGGCATGTGGATGTGACGCAGTTGACGCTGACGCGGCCATAAGAAGCGCCACAGAAATACGCACTTCCCCAAGCAGGCTGCTAGACTGGCGCCTCCCGCCCGCCCCTTTCCTTTGTCTGGAGCCCTCATGGAAAGCCGCCTCATCCCGACCCCGCGCACGCTTGACGATATCGATCTGCAATCGCGCGAATTGCTTGGTCAGGGCTGGGGCAAGCTTGAGCGCTTTACCTTCCGTCACAAGCGTTTCGACGGCACATGGTCCGAGCCGATCCAGCGCGACCTCTACACCATCGCCGAAGTCGCCATGGTCCTGCCCTATGATCCCGCACTCGACGCGGTGATCCTCATCGAGCAGTTCCGCACATGCGGACTTTATTGGGGCGAGGCCACATGGCTTTTTGAAGCGGTCGCGGGCATCGTCGATCCGGGCGAGACGCCGCCGCAGGTCGCCACCCGCGAGGCTATGGAAGAAGCCGCCTGCGCCATTGCCGCGCCGGTTCACATCGGCACTGTCTTTTCCTCCCCCGGCGGCTATGGCGAGCGCACCTATATGTATGCCGCCCGCGCCGATCTTTCCGAGGCTGGCGGCATTCACGGCCTTGCCCATGAGCACGAAGATATTCGCGCCGTCGCCGTGCCGCTTGACGAGGCTTATGCGGCCGCCATGGACGGTCGCATACGCGACGCAAAAACTATTTTGATGATTCAATGGCTTACCGCCAACAAATCGAAGTTGTGAATCCTGTCTCTTCTCCTTGAACCAGCGCGCTGCGCTCCGTATGTTGCCATGAGGGCGATTCAGCCCATCTCGCCAAAAAATCAGGCCAGTCATGAACATCAAACAAGGATTAGTGGACGCCATCGGCAACACGCCGATGATACGCCTGAAACGTGCTTCGGAAGAAACCGGTTGCAACATTCTCGGTAAAGCCGAATTTCTCAATCCCGGCCAGTCGGTCAAGGACCGCGCCGCGCTCTTCATCATTCAGGACGCTGTCGCCAAGGGTCAGCTCCGCCCCGGCGGCACCATTGTCGAAGGCACAGCGGGCAATACCGGCATCGGCCTCGCGCTTGTCGGCAACGCGCTTGGATTTAAAAGCGTCATCGTCATCCCGGAAACACAGTCGCAGGAAAAGAAAGACATGCTGCGCCTTTGCGGCGCGCGTCTGATCGAAGTCCCTGCCGTTCCGTATAAGGATGAAAACAACTACGTCAAATATTCAGGCCGCCTCGCCGCCGAGCTTGCAGCCTCCGAGCCGGCGGGCGCCATCTGGGCAAACCAGTTCGACAATATCGCCAACCGTCAGGCGCATATCGAAACCACTGGCCCCGAAATCTGGGACCAGACCGATGGCAAGGTCGATGGCTTTTCCTGCGCCGTCGGCACAGGCGGCACGCTGGCTGGTATCGGCATTGCGCTCAAAGCCCAGAACAAGAACGTCAAGATCGCATTGGCCGATCCAATGGGCGCTGCGCTTTACAGCTTCTACAAACATGGCGTGCTGAAATCCGAAGGCAATTCGATTACCGAAGGCATCGGGCAAGGTCGCATTACCGCCAATCTCATCGATGCGCCTATCGACGAGGCCTATCAGATCCCCGATGAGGAAGCCCTGCCGATCATTTTCGATCTGCTGAAGGACGAAGGCCTCTGCCTCGGCGGCTCGTCGGGCATCAACATCGCAGGCGCCATTCGCCTCGCCCGCGACCTCGGCCCCGGCCATACCATAGTCACCATTCTCGCTGACTATGGCACGCGCTATCAGAGTAAGCTTTTCAATCCGGTTTTCCTGAAGGAGAAAAACCTCCCGGCACCGGACTGGCTGTAAAATTATTTAGCCGTCATGCCTCGCTTTATGTGAGGCCATGACGGCTAAAAGTAAACATCGTCCAAGACAGGGCCGCCGATCATGCCTTCCGTTCCCGACAGTCCTCTCGTCAGCACCGAATGGCTCGCCGCCCATCTCGATGCCCCCGATCTGCGCATCGTTGACGGCTCGTGGTATCTGCCCTCCGCGCAGCGCGACCCGCGCGAGGAATATCGGCGCGGCCATATTCCGGGCGCGGTATTCTTTGACATCGACGACATCTCGGACACGTCGAGCCCCTATCCGCACATGCTGCCTCCGCCTGAGAAATTCTCTTCCCGCGTCCGCGCGCTCGGCATCGGCGACGGTGTGCGCGTGGTGGTTTACGATGGCATGGGCCTTTTCAGCTCGCCGCGCGTCTGGTGGATGTTCCGTGTCATGGGCTATGACGATGTCGTCGTTCTCGACGGCGGCTTGAAGAAATGGCAAGCCGAAGGCCGCCCCGTCACCGACGAACGCGCCTGCCCCACCCCTCACCACTTCACCGCACGACGCAATGCGGTGCTGCTGCGCGACCGCGAAGCGATCCTGC
Organism: uncultured Parvibaculum sp.; assembly: GCA_964560165.1. Taxonomy (GTDB): domain Bacteria; phylum Pseudomonadota; class Alphaproteobacteria; order Parvibaculales; family Parvibaculaceae; genus Parvibaculum. The sequence goes on from CAZLLB010000010.1 coordinate 24,440, forward strand.
GCAATCTCGACACTTGCGCCGAGCAGATCGTCGATGCGCGCAGCGCGCCCCGTTTTCATGCCAAGGAAGCAGAGCCGCGCCCCGGCCTTCTCGGTGGCCATATTCCCGGTAGCCGGAACCTTCCGTCCTCCCGGCTCGTCAATATGGACGGAACATTGAAATCGCGTGATGAGCTTGTTCGTCTTTTCGACGAGGCGGGCCTCGATCCAAAGCAGCCCGTCGTCGCCACATGCGGCTCGGGCGTCAGCGCCTGCGTTATCGCCCTTGGCCTCGCGGTCATCGGGCGCGATCAGGCCGCCATCTATGACGGCTCATGGGCCGAATGGGGTGCGGTCAAAGGCCTGCCGGTAGAGGTATAGTCTGTCGTTGCAAGCGCGCACGAAGCAAACCAGAAGCCGCGAAGACTTGGAGTTCAAACGGAAAGATGGGCAAGGTCCACAAAACGATCGTCACCCATCTGGAGATGCGCGCCGAGCCTCGCCTTCCGCTCGCGTCCAAACCGGCTGGCAAGTTCGCGCTGATCCGCGCCGAAAAGCCGCCGGTGCATTTCTATCGCTATCTCTATGACACAATCGGCCACCAATATGCGTGGGTGAGCCGCAAGAAACTCAGCGACGCACAGCTCACCGCCATCATTCATCACGACGATGTCGAGATATATGTGCTCTGGCTCAACGGTGCGCCGGCCGGTTTCATTGAAATCGATTTCCGCATGATGCCCGACGCCGATCTCTGTTTTCTCGGCATCATGCCCGAGCATATCGGTAAGGGCATTGGCCGCTATCTGCTCTGCGAAGCGATTGGCCTTGCCTGGTCGCGCGGCCCAGAACGTCTCACCGTGCAAACCTGCACTCTCGATCACCCGAATGCATTGCGTCTCTACCAGCGCCACGGCTTCTCGCCCTATGCGCAATCGCAAGCCGTATTCGAAGATTAATTTATATCGACCGTCACCCGGAGGAGCCCGCTCATGGCCAAAACAAAAACAACAAAATCCGCGAATCCCAAAAAGCCAAAACTGGAGAGCAAGCCCTCTCAGGCCGAGGCCGAGGCCGCCGTTCGTGTTCTTATCCGCTGGGCTGGCGACAATCCCGACCGCGAAGGCCTGATCGACACACCCGCTCGCGTAGTACGTTCCTATGGTGAGCTTTTCGAAGGTTACGGAACCGATCCGCGCGAGTATCTGGAGCGCGTTTTTGAGGAAGTCGGCGGCTATGACGAGTTGGTCGTGCTGCGCAACATTCGCGTCGTCAGCTTTTGCGAGCACCACATGCTGCCCGTCACCGGCTTTGCCCATGTCGGCTACTTGCCGTCAAAGCGCGTCGTCGGCATTTCCAAACTTGCCCGCGTGGTGCAAGGCTTCGCCCGCCGCCTTCAAATTCAGGAAAAGCTCACCGCCGATGTCGCCAAAGCCATCGCCGAGGTTCTGCAACCGCGCGGCGTCGGCGTCGTCATTCAGGCCGAGCATTCCTGCATGACCATTCGCGGCGTCAATAATCCAGGTTCCATTCTCTCCACCAGCCATCTCATCGGCGCGGTGCGTACCGACCCGAAGACGCGGGAAGAGTTCCTGCGATTGACGAACAACACGCATAATCATTGAGCTTTTCGGGCGCTTACTAAGCCCGATGATGCCGTCCCTGGACTTGTTCCCGGGACGGCACTTCTATCTGGAGAGCGTCAGAGGGTCACTCCGCTGCATCCCTCTTTGCCGGGAAGAACTGGTTCTCCGGTCGCGGCAATCCCAGATTCTCGCGCAAGGTCCTGCCTTCATATTCACGCCGGAAAAGCCCGCGCGCCTGCAATTCCGGGATTACCTTGTCCACGAAATCATCAAGCCCTGCAGGCAGAAACGGGAACATGATGTTGAAGCCGTCGCTCGCTTCCGTGTAGAGCCATTCCTCCATCTGATCGGCAATCGTCTTCGGCGTACCAACGAATGCCAGCCCCGCAAAACCGCCGAGCCGCTGCGCGAGCTGACGCACCGTCAGCCCATCGCGTTTGGCCAGCGCTATCGCCCGCTCGCGCCCACTCTTGCTCGCATTGCTTTCGGGAATTTCCGGTAGTGGTCCATCAGGATCGAATTTCGAAGCATCCGTCCCCAGCGCAATCGAGAGCGAAGCAATCGCGCTATCGTAATGCACAAGGCTGTCGAGATGCGCGCGTTTCGCCTTCGCCTCATCGACCGTATCGCCGACCACAACAAACGCGCCCGGCAAAATCTTCATGTGGTCGCGATTACGCCCGATCTTGTCCATGCGGCCCTTAACGTCCGCATAGAAGCGCCGCCCGTCTTCCAGCGTGCCGCCGCCGCTGAATACGGCCTCAGCCGTTTCCGCCGCGATCTGGCGTCCAGCTTCCGAAGCGCCCGCCTGCACGATCACCGGCCAGCCCTGCACCGGTCGGCCCACATTCAGCGGCCCGCGCACCTGCAACTCCGGCCCCTTATGGTTCAGCACATGCATTTTCGCCGGATCGAAATAGACGCCGTTCTCGACATCGCGGATAAAGGCGTCGTCCGCCCATGAATCCCACAAGCCGGTTACGACATCATAGAACTCACGCGCCCGCTTATAGCGCGCACCATGTTCCATATGCTCTTCGCGGCTGAAGTTCAGCGCCTCCGTCGGATTAGCCGAGGTGACAAGGTTCCAGCCCGCGCGCCCGTTGCTGATATGATCGAGCGAAGCAAATTTCCGCGCTACATGATAAGGCTCGTTATAAGTCGTCGAGGCCGTCGCGATGAGCCCGATATGCTCCGTCACGGCGGCAAGCGCAGGCAACAAGGTCAATGGATCAAAGGACGCCACCGTCGCACTGCGCTTCAGCGCGTCGATCGGCATGTTCAGAACGGCCAGATGATCGGCCATGAAGAAAGCATCGAACTTCCCCGCCTCGAGCTTCTGAATAAACCGCTTGATGTGCCCGTAGTTGAAATTGGCGTCCGCATAGGCCCCCGGGTAACGCCATGCCGCCGTATGAATACTGATCGGCCGCATGAAAGCGCCGAGCCGCAACTGCTTCGAACCGCTCATTGGAGAACCCCACACATTTTCTGAAAGCCTATCGAATTAATGTGTTGGTGCGGACGATGAGTTTCAAGATGGAATGAATTTACGGAAACAGAATGGGAAACCGCCCCCTCTTCGTCATGGCAGCCGTGACCCGACCGTCCGCGCCGTCTCTCACAAAATCTGTGCGAGAAACGCCTTCGCCCGCTCATTCTTCGGTGCGCTGAAAAATACCTCCGGCGCGGCCTCTTCCACGATTTCTCCCTGATCCATGAAAACGACGCGGTTCGCTACTTGTCGCGCGAAGCCCATTTCGTGAGTGACGCAGAGCATCGTCATGCCGGTTTCGGCAAGCTCGACCATCACATCGAGCACTTCCTTGATCATCTCAGGATCAAGCGCCGAGGTTGGTTCATCAAAGAGCATGATTTTGGGCGTCATGCAGAGCGCGCGGGCGATGGCGACACGCTGTTGCTGGCCGCCGGAGAGTTGGCCAGGAAACTTGTTTGCCTGTTCAGGAATTTTGACGCGCTCAAGAAATTTCATCGCCAGCTTATCGGCATCCGCCTTCGGCATCTTGCGCACCCATATCGGTGCCAGCGTGCAATTGTCGAGGACCGTCATATGCGGGAAGAGATTGAACTGCTGG
>CAZLLB010000011.1:0-27528 GCA_964560165.1 uncultured Parvibaculum sp.
GCCGGTGAGATGGGCTCGATTGAACGGGACCTTATTCATGTGCGATCGATACTTTACAGTCAAAAAAGGCAAGATCGCATGGCGGTTCGGGAGCGTCAAACCAGCCGCGATTTAAGTCTTGCCGAAATATACATTATGCTGCCGATAGATTTCCGACCGCTGGCCACCGCATGCTTCTGACGAATGGAATTTGGCTTTCGACCGAGACCCCGCCCCGGCATGGCGGGACGGCGGCGCTTGTTCTGGATCGCGACGGGGTGCTGATCGAGGACGTAAACTATATTTCGCGGCCGGAAGATGTGCGGATTGAGGCGGGCGCTGTGGATTTTCTCATTTGGGCGAGGGCGCGGAAATTTTCCATCGTGACCGTCACCAACCAGTCAGGCATTGCGCGAGGGCGCTTCGGTTGGTCCGATTTTGAGGCGGTGGAGCGCGAGCTTGCGCGACAGCTCGCCGTGCATGGGCTTTCGCTCGATCTCACTCTGGCCTGCCCGTTCCACCCGGACCATACGCCGGGTTATGGATCTGATGAGGCGCATTGGCGGAAGCCCGGCTCCGGGATGATCGAGCTTGCCGCGAAGATGCTTGGCTTCGATCCAGCGCAAAGTTGGATGATCGGCGACAAGGCAAGCGACATTGGCGCGGCGCGCAACGCGAGGCTCGCAGGTGCGGTGCATGTGCTTAGCGGACATGGGCGTGAGGAGAGAGGCGAGGCACAGAAATATGCCGAAGCCGGATTTAGCGTCTTTACCGCTCGCGATCTGACAGAAGCGCGGGAGCAACTGGGCAACGCCCTGCTCCCCGGTTGAAAGCATCGCATGCAAAATCCACTAACGCCCGCCCTGCATACAGCGCCCCGTCTCACCGAGGTCGAGCGGTGGATGTTTGACGAGGCGCTGCCGCTTTGGGCGAGTGCCGGGCAGGACCGGCCGGGGCTTGGGTTCGTCGAACGACTTACCTTTTCCGGCGCGGCGGAGTCCGCTCCTTTCAAGCGGGTGCGCGTGCAGGCGCGGCAAATATATGTTTTCAGCCATGCGTCCCTACTCGGCTGGCAAGGGCCCGCGCTGGAGGCGGCACGCAACGGGTTTGAATTTGTGCTGCGACATGGCTGGCTTGCGGAGGGCGGATGGGCACTGAAGCTAGGGCCGGAAGGCGGTGTCATCGACCCCACGCTCGCGCTATACGAACAATCCTTCATGCTCTTTGCGCTTGGCTGGTATGCCCGGGCGACCGGCGACGGGACGGCTATCGAATGGGCGCATCGCACGCTTGATGCTGTGCATGCGCGACTATCGCTTCCACATCTTCCGGGGTTCAGGTCGGAACCCCGGAAAGTGGATGTTCTGGAGCAGAACCCGCATATGCATTTTCTCGAAGCCATGCTCACGCTGTACGAGACGACAGGCGAGAAGCGATTTTTGGACGAAGCCTATGGCGTCGTTGCGCTTCTCGACAAGCACATGTTCCTACACGACAAGGGCATATTGCCGGAATCTTTCGACGCTGAATGGCGACCTATCGCCGAGAAAATCATCGAGCCGGGGCATCATTTTGAATGGGTGTGGTTGCTTGCAGAATATCGACGCTTGACCGGCGAGGATGTTTCAAAAATCGCGCGGCGGCTTTTTGAATTTGCCGAAAGACGCGGCGTCGATCAGGGAACGGGGTTGGTATACGACGCCTTGCTCGCGGATGGTTCGCCGCATCTGCGCGACTATCGCTCCTGGTGTCAGGCCGAAGCTTTGAAGGCACACATCGCTATCGGCGAACATGGCGGCAATGCTGACGAAGCGCGGATCAATTTGATCATCGGTCAGATTCTCGATCTCTATCTGGCCACGTCTCCCAGAGGCCTTTGGAGAGATCATCTGACGACAGATTTATCCTCTAAATCCGCGCATGTGCCTGCGACAAGCCTCTATCATTTTTTTCTGGCCTTTTCCGAATTTCGGCGATGGGCAGCACCCCAAAACTGAAACGCCATATGTTCGCCGACACGTCAGGACTTCACTAAGCTGCCGTATAATTCCAACAGGCGGTCGCTTGCCAACCTCGCTGAAAAATACTTTTCGGCATGCTGGCGGGCGGCACGCCCCATGCGTTGGCGCAATGTCGCGTCGCTAAGCAATGATGACAGAGCGGCGGCGAGCGCACGCGGGTCGCGGGCAGGGACGAGGATTCCCGTCTTCCCATCAACTACGACCTGACGGCATCCCGGCACATCCGTCGCAACGACTGGGCGCCCCATGGCCGCCGCCTCGATCAGCGCCATGGGCGCGCCCTCGCGATAGGAAGGCAGGCAGATGATCGCGGCGCTGCGGATGATGTCCGGCATGTCTTCGCGCCAACCCCAGGACTCGACGATGCCTTCCCGGACCCAGGTGTCAATTTCGGTTTTGTTCAATGTTGCGGGATTGCCCGGATCGACATCGCCCACAAGCACGAACCGGACGCCGTGAAAAGAGGCCCGGAGCGCTCGCGCGGCTTCCACGAACTCACGCACACCTTTATCGACAAGAAGCCTGGCAGGAAGCACGACGATGGGATTTGCCTCGTCTGGCTCGGGCGATGCTCGCAACACACCAAGGTCCACACCGCCGCCTATCCAGATGCGGGTATGTTCCGGCGCAACCAGATTGCGGCGAACGAACAAGCCCTCGTCATCGGCGTTCTCAAAAATCGCTACGGCATTTGCGTGATGAAGCGCTCGCGCATAGGCAAATTCGGCAAAGGGCTGCAGCAGGCGCGCGCGCGCTTCTTTGCCGACGAAGACATAACCGAGGCCCGTGATTGAAAGAACCAATGCGGGTACGCGCGTAAGGCGCGCGGCAATGCCACCATAGATGACGGGACGTATCGTTACCGCATGGAGGAGTTGCGGGCGCAGGCGACGAATGAGACTGATGATCGACAGGAAATAGCGCCACTCTGCGAGAGGTGACGGGAGGCCACGCCGCTGCGGAATATCGTGAAGAACGACATTGCCGAGGTCGAGATTGCGCATTGTCTCGTCAATCGGCACAGCCACATGTACGTCGTAATCCACTGCGGCGGCGCGCACGCGAGCCGCCCAGTGGGCGCGCAGATTGAGAGCAAGCGGAAAGACATAAAGCAGACGGCGTGGCGCGAACGCCTGCATCACGCAGTCTCCCAGCATTTCGTAATGGCCTCGATGACGCGCGTCTGCTGGTGCTCGTCCAACTGCGTCCCGGATGGGAGGCAAATGCCTGTCGCGAAAAGCCGCTCGGCTACCGCGCCACCTATCGTTCGGAAATCGCGCAAGAGCGGCTGCTTATGCATGGGCTTCCAGACCGGGCGGGCTTCGATGTCTTGCGCTTCAAGTGAAAGGCGCAACTGCTCCGGCGTTGTCGGCGCAACATCCGGGTCGAGCAGCATAACCGTCAGCCAACGATTTGATTTCCCGGTGGATGCTTCCGGCATGAAGGAAATGCCAGGGAGAGAGGCAAGCTCACGTTCGTACCGCGCAAAAATTTCGCGGCGCTTGGCTACACGTTCGCCAAGCACGCTCAATTGCCCGCATCCGACCGCAGCGTTAAGCGAACTCATGCGATAATTGTAGCCGAGAACCTCATGCTGGTAGTAGGCAACAGGCTCGCGCGCTTGCTGCGAAAGATGACGCGCTTCAGCGACGAGTTGCGCATCGTCGCTCGCCACCATACCGCCGCCGCCGGTAGTGATGATCTTGTTGCCGTTGAAGGAAAACGCGGCAGCAGCGCCCTGTCCAGCGTGACGGCCCTTGTAGGTCGCACCCATGGATTCCGCCGCATCGACAATGACGCGCACGCCATGCGGGTCGCAGATAGCCCGAATTGCATCAAGATCGGCACATTGGCCGTATATATCAACCGCGACGACCGCCTTGGGCAAGTGCCGGGCTCTCGCCGCCCTCACCATTTCCTCCGCAAGCAAATTGGTGTCGAGTGTCCAGGTGTCGGGCGCGACGTCAAAAAAAACAGGCGTGGCATTTTGATAAAGAACAGGTGACACGCCGCCTATGAATGTCAGCGTCGGCACCCACACTTCATCGCCCGCCCCCACGCGCAGGCCGCGCATGAGCAGATGCAGCGCCGCAGTTCCGCTGGTGACAGCAGCCGCATGGGCAAAGCCAGTCGCCTCGCAAAAAAGCCGTTCAAAGCGATCTATCATGGGCCCAGCGGGCGCCACGTAATTCATGTCAAAAACTTCGCCGACGAGATCACGTTCGGCTCCGCACATATGCGGCGGCGACAGGAAAATACGCGCGTCTTTTGTCATTTCGATTCAGGTTTCCGAGGCGACCCCACTCAGGCCAAGAATATTTATCAACAAGCTGATCATGCTTAATGGTAAAATTGATCCCGATCGACCGTGCGCGCTCTACGCCAGCCGGAAACAGGAGCGATGCGAAAGACAGTCTTGCATATCATCACGGGTCTCGGAAGCGGCGGTGCGGAGCGAATGTTGTCGCGCATGGTCCTTGCCGATCACGGTGGAGGAGCATCGTATCATGTCGTTGTTGTACTTATGGACGAGGGGCTTTACGGCAAACCTCTAAGAGAGGCTGGCATAGAGCTTCATTGTCTTGATATGCGCCGAGGCGTGCCTTCCCTTCGTGCTCTTTGGCGCCTGATCAAGATTTTGCGGCAGCACCGCCCCGACGCCGTTATGACGTGGCTCTATCATGCGGCGATGATCGGCACCCTAGCGGCCATCATTTCCGCGCTTGGCACGAAACGCCTGATCTGGAATTTACGGGGCGCTGACATAGACTTCGCTCGCTCCAGTTTCATGACGAGATGCGTGGTGCAGGGGTTAGCTGTTCTTTCGCCACTGCCTGCGGTCATCGCTGCCAACTCTAAGGCCGGACTGACCTACCATGCCGACATCGGCTACCGTGCCAAGCGTTGGGCATATCTGCCAAATGGTTTTGACCTTCGCGAATGGCGGCCCGACAAGGCAGACCGCTCTGCTGTCAGAACAGGGTGGGGTTTTGACGATCAAGTAACGGTCGTTGGCGTCGTGGCGCGCGTTGACCCGCAAAAAGACTATCCGACTTTTCTCGCTGCCGCCGAGAAGTTATGCGAGGGGCGCGATCAGTTGCGCTTTGTGCTCATTGGCAAGGACACGGAATTCCTTTCCCTGCCGGAATCCCTGAAGCTCCGCACGCTTCTTTTGGGAGAGCGTGGAGATGTGCAGAAGCTATTACGAGGACTTGATATAGCAGCACTTCCATCCGCGTTCGGTGAAGGCTTTCCCAATGTCGTTGGCGAGGCAATGGCTACTGGCCTGCCTTGCGTCGTAACCGATGTCGGTGATGCAGGCGCCATCGTGGGAGATACCGGCCTGATCGTGAAAACGGGCTCCCCCGAGGCTCTCGCCGAGGCTCTCGCTCAACTCATTGACGAACCGCTAGAGAAACGACATCGCAGAGGAGAGGCTGCGAGAATGAGGATAGAAGATAACTATTCACTGGCTTCTATCGCAACGCGATACCGGGCACTTTGGTTTGCGGTCATGCGCTGATGTTCTCGGGAACAACAACTTCAAATAAGCGCCCTTCAGGCGAACCGTTGTCACTCGTAGAAAAATGCAACCATTCCCCCCAATGTGAATAGGCACCCCTACCATGTTCTCTTATCTGATTATGAAGGGCATGAGGCTGGGAAGAAAATTGCCCGTCCTCCATCAACATCAGCGGAGAGATTTGACTAGGAACGTCGTCGGCTAGCTTCGACAGTCGAGGCAAATGCGCAAGTAATTCATGGCCTTCTCCGACATGAAAATTGGTCAATGCGAACCGATCTACTCGCTGCGATTTCACCTCTCCACCAACAGTTTGATAAGGAAGAAAATACTTTAGCGCTGCTGCGCCGACCCTTTCTTTACCATTATGAATACTGGTATAGCGGCTTTGCAGGGGAATACGATTCCATGTCGATTGTGGCGTCTTACGCGCGACACCGTAGTAAAGCCAACTACCGGCAAACGCGCCATCACGAATAACATCCAGAGCTCCGGGGACATAAGGATAAACCTTCACCTCATGCCGTGATGGCTCATAACACATTAGGCGTGCGTCGAGCACGTCGAAACCATTTTCAATATAGTAATCAACAAAGAAAGTCGGGCTGAATTGGTAGAAACCGTGATCGACCCATCCGTTCATTGGAAGAAAATGAATAATGGCTCCGCCTGGCCGCAACATCTTAAAAATATTCCTCAGCGCCGCCCGAATATCGAACACATGCTCGAGTGTTCCGCCATTATATATTACGTCATATCGCTCTGATAGCGCTTGTGGAAATTCATCTGTATTGAGATCAAGTATATGCGTACATCCCTCGTATCCAGAAACGTCAGTGCTTTCGAGTGATTTGAAGCCTATGCGAAGAAATGGATTTCTGTCATTGGTGGGCTCCAGTCCCGCAGCGTGTATAGCTCTATCCAATTCATCGGAACTCGCCCATTCGGTAGCCACACCGAGAGTGCACACGGAACCGGAGAGCCCCAGAACGCGAGTTGAGCGTGCGATATGATAAGCAAGATTGGCGTCAATTCCCATTTACGGCCTCAGTCTTTCGACGTTTAATCAAAGCGCGTATCCAAAATTGTCAACCTGCATGGCATATTCCGAAATCAATCGCCTGTTGCCGAGTTTGTAATACTCACGCAAATCGCTAATTTGAGCGATTTCGGACGCTGACAATTTACGCTCGTTGTTTCTTCGCCAATGCCTCACAAGAAAGCTGTCTTTTTGTTTCTTTCCAACGTCATCGATGCCCCACTGATTTTCGCTATTCCCAGAAGCGTTTTCATGACTACCCGCCATCAGATCGTTAATAATCTGCGTGTCCACGCCAAGTATGCCGCCTAGCTGTCGTGCGTATGCATCGGGTGTTCTCAGAAGCGTTTCGAACAACAGAACAGATATATTCTCCTTACCAAAAAATTTCACATAGCAATCCAACACCTCGTCGTAACGCAGCGTCGCTAAATAATTTTTATCAGGTGCGATCAATTGCGCCTCAATCCATTCGGAAAAGGAAAGCGGAAATGCAGACCGCTTTGAGCTATCCCGCGCCCCGAACGATAGAAACTGACCATGGCGACCATGCATCCAGTAGAATGAGAGAATGGCGCCTATTTGCTCGCGTATCGTAATTAGTATGCGACCATCTCCGACCGCCTCTTTCAATCTCTCCGCCACCATTGCAATATCGATTACCGTCGGATGAACAAAGGCTTCAGACGAGACTAAGACAACTTTTCTATTCGATTGTTGACGAGCCGCCTCGAGATATCTTTGGAGGAACGTCAGGTCCGGCGGATGTAACGCGCTTCTATGAAGAAGCGCATCGATCTGGTCGTAAACTCCCTGCCCGCGGTAATCATGAGAGGGAATAAATTTTCCCAAATAGTCTATTTCAGGATGGTTCGGAAAGACGTGCACCTGAAACGTCGTGGTGGCTGTTTTCGGATAGCCAACATGAACAACAATAGGCACCGACCTCATGGCTTTACCGACATTGTGAGCTTGGAAGCCGAGAAACGCGGAAACAGATTGACCAAGGACAATTCAAGCTTGGGGTCGCCACGTACGGTGAAATGAATAACATCAACACGGCGATCGTAATGTTTGTCGGCAAATAGGCTCCAAGCTCCGAATGTGATGAAATATTCACCTGGTCCTAAGTTCATACGGATGTCCAATTGGACGCGCAATCTGTCATGCTTCCTCAGTGCTGGCATAATAATGCGGTGCTTGGAGGAATTATGTGCCGCCAAGACGACGCCGGTCTTCGTAGTGATCCCGATACCGATCTGCAGATCATCGACCATTTCGGCATGGCATTGCGCCTCGCAGAATACACTGTAGGCCTCACCGGACTCGCATAGATTGGCGGGCCGCCCAGCGGCGTCCATTATCCCGCAATTGGAAATTTCGACTTCACCAGTCCCGTAACGTCGAGACTCCATCGGTTCGATATTGTCGCTCACAGCAATGGGAGCGCCCTCTTCAGGGGGCGAAGCCACCGCCGCGACATTTTTCTCGCCACCAAAAAGATCTTCCAGATATTGCCCCACCGTATCACGCGGAATACCATCTGCTATAATCTTGCCACCCGAGAGATAAACGGCGCGATCACAAATTGCTTCAACAATTCCTGTTTGATGCGTGACAAACAAGATCGTAACGCCCGCCTCCCTAAACTCTTCAAATTTACGGAAACACTTGCGTTGAAACTTTGCGTCACCGACCGCCAACGCTTCGTCCACGATCAGAATATCGGGCTCAACGCTCACTGCCACACCAAAGGTGAGCCGCGCCTGCATGCCACTTGAATAAGTCTTGAATGGCTGGTCGATAAACTCTTCAAGCTCACTGAAGGCGATGATCTCCGCTTCGAGCGCTCGCACTTCCTGCCGCGTCAAGCCCAGGCACAATCCGCCCAGATAAATATTCTCTCGGCCCGTGTAATCGGGGTTAAAGCCCGTTCCAAGTTCAAGTATCGCGGATATGCGCCCATCAACACGCACCTCACCTGACGATTGCTGGAGTGTCTGCGCAATTATTCGGAGTAGCGTCGACTTGCCCGCTCCGTTGCGCCCAATAAGCCCCACCACCGATCCTTTTTCGATGGAAAGGTTGATGTCTCTCAGCGCTTCGAAATTGCGATGCCTGACGCGCCCCAGCAAGGTCTCCCACATCAGATCAACTGGGCGATCATAGATCTTGAATATTTTAGAGACATTACGAAGTTCGATGGTACTCGTCACAACGCATCTCCGAATGCATGGCACAGGCTTTGGAACATTCGGTAACCAATGACGAGAAACAAGACGCCAAAAACGGGGGCCGCGACCCAGGAGGCGGGATGCGCGAATTCCCCGAGAATCGAGTCGCGAAATATCCAGATCACATGAGTCAACGGACTAAGCTGGAATGCCAGATCGACCCACTTTGACAGCATCCCGGGAACGTAGAGGATTGGATGGATGAAGAGGCCAATCATCAGTCCGAGTTGCACGATATTTCGAATATCTCGAATGAACACGGCGGCGGCGGCGATCATATAGGTGAGGCCGACGGTCAACATGAGATAGGAAAAAATGGGTATGGGCAGCAACAACCAATAGAGCGGCTTTGCGTTTCCCGTTGCAATGACAAGACCCAGGGGAAACACCAGCCCAACACCAAGAATAACCAGGCTGGAGAGCACGATCTTGAGCGGCAATATTTCAACGGGGAAGACGATCTGCTTGATGAGGCTTGCATTCTCGATAATGCAGCTAGGTGCGCGACCGATCGCCTCCTGAAACGCGAGCCAAGGCACGAGTCCTGCGAGTAGAAAGGCTGTGTAGCTCATGCCGCTATCTGAAGTGCCAAGGCGCACTTCGAAGATGAATGAGAACACGAATACATAAACCAGCATCATCAGCAATGGCTGACCTACAACCCAAAACTGCGCAAAAATTAATCCAGCCTGACGCTCACCAAGATCGCGACGCGTCATTTCCCACAAAAGCTCTCGGTATCGAACGACGCTTCGCATCAGGAGAATAAATGCGTGGGCGTTTGTAACCGGATTGAAGACACTCAGCATCTCAAGCGGCCTTATGCCCGATGACGTGCCACGCTGCGTTATGAGGCTCTTCTTTGTTCAACGTTATGACGTCGGTGAAGCCAGCATCACGGAACCATTCATGAACTACGTCTTCGGGAATGGTCCAGTTATAGAACGTGTTCAACATATCCATGTAGTTGATCGCATTGTCAGCGTCTTCCGCAACTTCCGCGACGAATCCCATCTTCTCATCGATGGTGTGACACTCACGGTGAAACTTCCTGCGCATTTCGCGCACTGCCTCGGATGAATGATATGTCGGCGCATAGACCATGACATAAAGGCTACCGCCCGGTTTCACCGTCGAGGCCACATTTTTGAAGGCAAGCAGAGGATTGTGCGTACACATAACGACGCCCCAGCACAGCGTGAAATCAAACGCTTCGTGCAGCTCCGGCTTCGACGGTATGTCGAAAATATCAAGCGAGCGCACATCCGGATTGAACCGCCTCGTTGACTGCAAAGCATGCTCAGACACATCAACAGACGTCACCTTGCCGCCCAGCGCCATCAATGTCTTTGTCCAACGCCCCGCCCCACAACCAATATCCAGGCAGTGCTTGCCTCGGAAATAGTCAGTGGGGAAACTGGGCTTGAGATAGAGCCGGCCGCCGATGCCGCGTCTTTGATCCATTCCGAAACGATTTCGCCACTTTGAAATCAGAGGATACAGGATGCCAAATCGCCGTCGCTCCAAGACACCCTTCACACCCGTCAACTCGAATATGCGATCATCAATATAGGGATCCGAGGTTTCAACACCTGTGTGATCGCGAAACCCGCGCTCACGTTCGAGAAACAGGCGCCACTGATCATCAAACTGCTGCCCATAAACGACAGGCTGATAGCGCCCGGCGTATTCATCACTCCAGATGACGAGGTTGTCTTCAAAATCGGGATTGCGCGGAATATCCGAATGCATTTGCGTGCTGTTCATCTTGATCTACTTGCCTTCTTAACAATAAATGCGCCACCTGACGGCAAGTTTATGATCGGTTCTGGCTTGTCCGCCATGAATTGGTCAACCGCCTCGGTCACGCCGGGGCAGGAAAGAAAGCCATAATCATCCAAAAGAATGATGCCGCCTTCCCGCATCCGCGGATAGAAGAACTTCATCGAATCCATACTCGGCGCATGCAAGTCGACATCGATATGTACGAAGCAGAAAGAACGATCGGCTACGCTATCAAAGCGCTCTGGAATCCATCCTTCGTAAAACTCAACAAACGGCACCGGGCCTAACGGAGCCAAAGCGGACTTCACGTCGTCAATGGTGCTCGGCAATGCACCCGCATACCAATAATCACCGTCGATCGCGGCCGGCGCTGACAGACCTTCAAAGGAATCGAACAGACAAAGGCGTTTATCCAAACCATTTTCGATGATGTGGCGTGCCATAAAGAACGCGGATCCGCCTTTGTAAGTTCCGCACTCGGCGACGTCGCCTTCCACATCCAGGACAAGCTGAAAGAGTTGATCCAGTGCGTATTTTCGGTCGAAAGTAACATCGCTTTCCGACGACACACGAGCGAACTCTTTTGCAAATGCAGTGTCTTGCTCAATCAGCCGACCATGATCGGGAAGTGGTACATCTCTCCATATTCTTCTGAAGAAGATGCGCGCAATTTCAAACAACTCCATTGGACTTTTTTTATCCAAGGAAAAACTCTCTAGCCCGAGAGACAGTCGTTCATCGTCGGGTGCAAACATGCCAGCTGGGAACAATAGATGGTATTCACTTCTGTTGTACTCAGGCGATGTGTTATCGCTTGCGGAAAAATAGAGCGTACTGTTCCAGTGAGAAAACCGGCCTCTTCCGAGCCTCCGAATATCATCGTGCTGCGCATTCCCTGGCCCGATTTCCTCACCGTTTTCAAACAGTCGGGCGCGGGCGCACAAATACGTAGCGTCTGTTTCGCCGGTGGGCAGTTCCGGTGGTAGTTCGAAAATGGCCGCGTAACCAGCATCGTACTGTACATGTTCTGTATCCAAACGAACAAGAACCGCTCCCGGCCGCGATTGCAATCTCTTGAGCCTGGAAGCCAGATCCTCTCTCATGAAGGCGCCTCGCTCTTTCCCCCAAATTTTTGCCAATTGAATAACCGGCTAAGAAAAGACCTCTCCTCCGCACTCGCTTGCGTCGTTTTTTTCAGGGCCTCGATAATTGCAAGCGTATCGATTGCTCGTTCCTGTAGAATGCGCGCTTCTTTCTCGTCACGCTTAACGAGAAAAAATCGACACCCGATCCGGAACACGTCATCATCCGGCCAACTACCATACGCCGATTTGCTTCTACGCAATCTTGTGAGTGCATTTTTTCGATATGAAGCAGGTGCTTCGGCATTTACGTCTCGCATCATCACCTGCAAGCCGACACTCTCGAAATGCGACCAGAACTCGAGCGTGCGGTACCTGTTCCCTACCTCGTAGTGGCTCGCTTGAGCCAATTTGTTGAACTTCCGATCGGAAATAGCCAGGTGCTCGATTGGCCGAGAAAAGTTTCGGTGATCACGCAGGTCGATCTGATGGACCGCCCAACCACCGACCCTAAGGATGCGAGCCTGCTCACGGGCTACATGTTCAAGGTCGTTGATATGCTCGAAAACCGCATTCGAATAGACGAAGTCGACCGAGCCATCCGGCACAGAGACCAGGTTCTCTGCGGCCTCTTCAATAAGCGTCAGAGATTCTGCATATTCACCGGTATCGATGGTCGCTTCCAGACAGCTTTTCGGCCCCTCCCATCGCTTGGCAAGAAGGCGGTAGAACGAGGGATGGTAATCGCTATCCCATCCGGCGAGATAGCGATCCGCCAAAGTCACCTTCGCCCCCATCGAAGCCAAGATGAGTTGAGCACCGAAATCCGTTCCGGGCCCCAACTCAACGACACGCAAGCCTTCAACTTCAAGACCAGCCTGAGCGATCAACTGTTTATACGCAGAGAGACTAGCGAGAGCGTAATCCACATCACTTTCTAGTTTACGCCCATCACGCTTCTCATAATTTACCGGCTGCTTCGCCACGATCGCCTCCAAGCCGTCAGGCAGCCTGATCCTGCGCTGCGATCCCCTCGCCGTCGATCCACATGCGGTACCATAACTCCATCATCAGAAGCGGCCAAAGGCGCGAATGATGAGCGTGCGCACCAGAACAATGATCATCAAGCAATGACTGCACCGCGCTTCGTTTAAAAATACCACGCGCGGTTGTTTGCGGTGAAAGAAGGAGATCATAAGCCATCTCTTTCAGCTCCCCCCGGAACCAATGATCCACGGGGCAGCCAAATCCCATTTTACGCCGGTAAAGAACTTCGTTGGGCAGATAGGGCTCCATCGCCTTTTTAAAAACAGCTTTGGTCAGTCCGCTAGGAATGGTCACATTCTCCGGCAAGGTTAAAGCCCATTCCAGAAAAATCTGATCAAGCAAAGGTGAGCGACTCTCCAACGAATGCGCCATAGTGGCAATATCAACTTTCGCCATCAGATCATCAGGCAAATAGACGTGAATATCTGACCAATTCGCGCCCGAAACCAGGCTCTCCGCCTCAGATAAATACGGGTGAAGAATATCGAGAGCCGATTCTTCTAAGTGGCCTCGCATGGCATCGCCATACCAAGCTTGTTTGTGCTCGTCTGCAAACGCCGTAATGGCGAAAGAATATCGATGCTGTCGCGCTTGGTCGTCTGCGCGTAGTAGCCCCGCAATTCTTTCGGCGCGCGAAGCCAGCCGACCACGCACAGGAAGCCGCTTCATCACTTCTGCACCGGCATGCCTCATCCATCTAGGCACGTAGTCGATGCTGGAAAGCGTTTGCATGCTTTGGTAGCGCTGATAGCCCATAAATGCCTCATCGCCACCATCGCCATTCAGAGCGACCGTCACATGGCGACGCGCCATTTCAGCAAGGTAGTAACTTGGAACGGCAGATGGATCCGCGAACGGCTCATTATAATGATAAACGAGCTTGGGAAGGATATTAACAGCGTCCGGCCTGACGATGAGTTCATGATGGTCGGTCCCATAGCGCTCGGCCACCATGCGAGCATATCGTGTTTCGTCGTATTCCTCGTTTTCAAAGCCAATTGAAAAGGTTTTCACCCGGCTGGTACTCTGACGCGCCATAAACGCAACAATGGCAGACGAGTCCACCCCGCCCGACAGAAACGCCCCGAGCGGTACATCCGATATCATTCTTATACGGACGGATTCTTCTAATAAATGCACGAGCTCTTGCGTGGCCTCGCCCATATCTATGGCGCGCCTGCGCGACCGTGGTGCGGCCAACTGCCAATAACGCTCAACCTGGGGACGAGTTAGTTTTCCGTTCTCATCCAACCCGATGACCATTTTGTGCGCAGCGGGCAGCTTGTTGATGCCTTTAAAAGCAGTCAACGGAGCAGGCACATACTGGTAGGTCAAAAACTGATGAAGGGCACCTAAATCGGCTTCGCGTGGAATACCGGGCCAAGCCAGAATCGCCTTAATTTCCGACCCGAAAAACAAACCCTCACTGGTGAAGGTGTAATTCAGTGGCTTCTTGCCTATCCTGTCTCGCGCAAGCAGCATGCGCCGTAAACGTCCGTCCCATAGCGCAATGGCAAACATACCACGCAGGCGCAGAAGGACATCGTCGCCCCATGCCTGGTAGCCACGTAGAATGACTTCGCTGTCGCTGCGGCCGCGAAAGATATGCCCCTTGGATTCGAGCTCCTCGCGCAGTTCCTGGAAATTGTAGATCTCACCGTTAAAAGTTAGCCAAACTTGCCCATCGTCACTTCCCATCGGTTGGTGTCCCGATGGCGAGAGATCGATGATCGAAAGCCGCTTGAAGCCCAAACCCGCCCGGCCATCCGACCAGACACCATGATCGTCGGGACCACGATGATGCAGCGTTGCGGCCATAGCTTCCAGCCGTCGCTGCGCAGGGATGTTATCAATTGGGGCGTTTAGGAGAAATCCTGTCAATCCACACATAAAACAATATTCAACTCAAGCGATCGAAAACAAGCTGATGACAGCCATACCCATCATTGGGCACCAGCTTGCTCAACTTGAATCCGTCTTTTTCATAGAAATCTACAAGAGGTTGAGCTGCTGAATATTCGTAAGGATAACCTCCAATCCAGTCGACCATATCGTGCCAGCGGCTCATGCCCCGACTTTTCTTGTAGTCTGACCAAAGTGCGAAGTATCCGGAGATATTCTTGTTACGTATGTAGTGCAACAGATAACGCAATTCCACGGGTGTCCAAACTGCCACCGCATAGGGGAATTTTAGGAACGACGGTAATTTGTTGTAAGTGATTTTCTTCTGCGTCCAGTGAGTGCTGATATCGCCACAATCATTATAGATCGCAATAAAGAGCTTTCCGCCTGCCTTACTATTGAGTTTGATATTTTCAAGAGCGGGCCACATCGAGCCTGTGTGATGAAGTACACCCCATGAATAAACGACGTCAAATTGGCCAAGCGATACCAAAAAATCTCTATCCAGTACAGAGCCCGACATGATGCGCCAATCCGCATCGTCAGGGAAATACCTCCGACGCAATTCAGTCGTGCAGGCCACCGAAGCTGGATCATAATCGAAAGACAAAACGCTCGCTCCGAGGCGTCGCGCAACGAGACTGAAGAGGCCGCTGCCGCTCCCGATATCAATAAATGTCTTACCCTTGAGATCGGTAACGCCCAGAAAATCCTTCAGTGATTTCTCGGCCTCGAAAATGCGCTCATCATTCAGCACACGTAAAAAGCGCTTCCAGTTGCTGCCAAATTTGAACCTCTTGCCGCTTTTTACTTCGGAGGCGTGCGCTTCTTTTATCGGCTCGTTCATATTGTTCTCACTTCGACAGCTTGTGCGATTGCGGACGAGTTATTGGCGCGATCCCCAATCTGGTAAGCGTCGAGCGTCTCTTCAATCATGCGTTTCATTCCATAGCTTGAGGTAACAAAAGAGGGCCCTTCTCGCCGCGACAACCCGCAGAAATCCTCATTCTGAAGGATTGATATCACCGCGTCAGCAATAGAGGCTGCATCATCATTTTTGACGACAATACCAGTTACGCCATTGAGAACAGCTTCCGCCGCACCGCCAGCATCGGTTGTGACGACCGGCAGCCCCAACCATTGGGCTTCAAGCAGTACATTGGGTGTCCCCTCTCCGCTCGATGTCAGCAAGACAAGATTGCAGGGTGCCAGGCCATTGAGCGAAGGAGTGATGAGGTCGCAAAAATGAACCCTTTCGTCAATACCAAGAGCCTGAGCTCTGCTCTCCATATCTAGCCGCATGTCACCTTTGCCGAAAACAACGAAATGAGCATCTGGCAACTGGACAGAAATTTTTGCAGCAGCCTCAAGCCACAAAAGGGGGCGCTTCTCGGGGTTGAAGCGAAACATGCCCCCGACTAGCGGGGCATCTTCTGGAATACCCAGGTGGCGACGGAAAGCAAGGTTATGTTCTGACAGCGGACGGTCCCTCTCGTCAAACTCCACACCATTGCGCAAAACCTTTGTGCGAGCAGACGGCAAGGACAGCCATTGGGCATAATCATCAGCCCCGGCACGACTGTTATTCAGAAAAATAACCTGATCGCAAGGGCACTCCGCAAGCGCCATATAGGCCGGGAAAAAATAATCCGCGTTCAATGCAAAATGTCTGGGACTGAGATTTCGCCCCGACAAGACAATTCTTGGAACGCCCGCCAGAACGGCAGCAATTCCCGCCCTCACATTGCTCCAGTCAAGCCAGGCGTGAACCACCTCTGGCCGCAAAGCACGGAACTCGCGGTATAAATTGGCAATGTCCTCAACAAGAGCAGGAGGCATCTCACGGGCCACCTGTTCAAATGCCTGAGGTAGTTTTTCCCATTCGCTCTTATCCCAGCCAGTCTCAATGACACGCACGACGGCTCCGGATTTTTGTGCAAGTGGTAGATAAAATCTGTTGTTGGTGCTCGCATTTTCATCGAGATAGTCGCAGAGCAATGTTACGCTTTCGAGCGCATGCTCCGTCAGACCAATCAAAGTATTTGCCACTTGCCGCTCCGCTCCACCCGGCTGCAGAGATCCGCATACCATTACAACGCGTCCAGGCACGGCCGACATTTGCCTGGCACCCGACAAAATAGCTCTGAATTGATGGATATCTGGTGGTGGAATAAGGGCGGTTGAAATTTGCTGTCGTACTTTGGCTGGCATCAGGCGGGCAGTTATAGAGCGCGTGACGCGATTGTGAGCTAGCAACCTGATAAGCATGCCAATGTTAGCTCCAGTAAAATCGACAGCTCGGCAGAGCAGCCTGAATTTGTTCGACAATCTGGGCGCCGTACCCAAGCATCCACAATAACAATGTTGTACTATTTTAATCTAGGGTATTTGTCGGGCAGTTGATGCGGCGAGGATGACTGTGATTGAACTTGAGCGTAAGTGTGCCGGGAATTCCAATGAAAATGCATCCCGGCGATAGCATCATGTCGAGATTACAGAAACTTTCGCCCCCCTCGTCGCTTCGGCTCGTATTCGTCATTCCGACTGTTGGCGCTGGTGGCGCTGAGCGTGTGGCGGCCACCCTGTGCAACGCTTGGCAAAAACTCGGCCATGAGGTCCATCTCATTACATTCGAGGATGACCGAGCGGAAAGCCATTATTTTCTGGAGCGACATATTCAGGTTCACCGGCTCGACCTGCTGCGCCAGTCGCGCTCATTTGCGAATTTTGCCTACCTCAACTTGAAACGTGTTTATCGTATTCGCCGCACGTTGCGGCTCATTGCGCCTGATGCCGTCGTTTCCTTCATGCCCGAACCGAACGTGCTCACGATCCTAGCCAGCTTGGGGAAATCCTGGCCCGTGATTGTCTCCGAGAGGGTTCACCCAGCCTACCTCCCTCTCAGTCGTTTTCCCGCCATCATGCGAAAGCTCACTTATCGGTACGCCGCGGCTGTAGTAGCGCAAGCGCGCAGCATCGCGGAATACATAGACAAGACATTCGATGTTTCATCTACAATTATTCCCAATCCGATTGATCTAACCTCTTTCACCGCGCGGGAGCGCGGGCAAACGGAGCACCCAGGAACCAAAAGAATCATTTCTCTCGGTAGGCTTGAATCTCAAAAGGGCTTTGATGTTCTGCTGAATGCGTTCGCTCGACTGTCGACTCGATTTCCTGACTGGACCCTCGTGATTTTCGGCGAAGGCAGCAGGCGGGCCGCGCTAGAGCAACAGATATTCGAGTTGGGCTTGCACACCCGTGTGCAAATGCCGGGCATAATCACAGACGTGGCATCAGAACTGCAGCAGACAGATATTTACGTGCAGTCCTCGCACTTCGAGGGAACGCCAAACGCAGTCATTGAGGCATTGGCATGTGGCTGTCCGGTCGTCGCAACAGACTGCCCCGGCGGAACGAGAGAAATCATCGGTGACGATGCCTACGGTATACTGGTCCCAATAAACGACCCTATTGCATTGGCGACTTCACTGGCACATCTCATGTCCGACGAAGCCGCTCGTAATATTTCTCGGGAGAAAGCTCCGTACGCTGTCGCGTCGCTTTCCGTCCCGATCATTGCCGCGCGCTGGATAGAACTCATCCAGAAAACCATTC
This sequence comes from uncultured Parvibaculum sp., assembly GCA_964560165.1. Lineage (GTDB taxonomy): Bacteria > Pseudomonadota > Alphaproteobacteria > Parvibaculales > Parvibaculaceae > Parvibaculum. The sequence continues at coordinate 18,231 of CAZLLB010000011.1, forward strand.
ACCCTCACCCATCGAGCGCCGGAGGTAGGCGCGGCTCAGCCCACGCGTCGCCGCGTCATTATATATGACGCAATTCGACGTACAGAAAATACAAGATTGCGCTTTAGACGAAGCAGGTAGGTTTCTTTCAATTTGAACGACCGACAGCGATACCTGCCCCCCTCCCGCAACTCCCGCTCCGCCGTCAAATATAATTTTCTTCTTTTTTCGATCGGAAATCGACGATTGAGTGTCGCAAGGCAAATGCCCTTTTGTGGCACACAGCGCATTCGGCGATCATCCTGCGTTGATTTTCAAAGCAACCGAAATTCAAAAAACTGCAGACGAATACACATGGTCGAATCTTCTAGCCGCAAAGGGCAGACTCAACGCATCTGCTTCACCTTCGTGAGGAGGGCGGCAATCGCAACCTCAAACTGTTGCGCGGCTCACGCGCCTTCTCTCCCTTGGCTGCTCTGGCGCGATCAGATTGACGGCTGAACTTGATAGAAACGAACCCGTCCGGCCCCGCACAGTTCCATCGCGAGATAACTCAACACCGCGAAACCAAAGTTTACTCCGGTGCCACAATGAGCTTGCGGAGGGCTCCCTCTGCGATCGATGTGCGCACTTCTGATGACATCGCGTGAATATATTCGCAGCTGGGCGGCGATCCTCTCCGCCTCTCTGGTTCTGATCGTCATCGTCATCACCATACTGGTTACGTTGATGCTATTGGTCCGCGCGGTACATTTCCGAGATCCAAAAAGAGTGTTCGGAATGTGGGGATTGACCCAAAGAACATTGAGCGGGACCATTTCTCGTTCACCACTATGACAACAAAAAACCCGTCTCTCACGAGACGGGTTTTTGATCTTGTGACGAAGCCTCCCGGCTCGGTCAGTAGGCCAGGGAAACGCGCGCCGTGAGCTGCCAATCCCCGCGATTGGTGAGACCAACGTCCCGCAACGCATAGCTTGCATCGAGCGTCGTCGAAAGCATGCCATTGAGATTGTAGTTCGCGCCAACACCTGTGGAGATCGGCGTTTCGCTCTCGCGGATCGACTTGTCGCGCACATAGCCGATGTCGATGAAAGCATAAGGCGAGAACTGGTCCTGAAGAGCGGAGAAACGGCCAAGCAGGTTTGTCGCTGGCAGATGCAATTCGTTGCGCGAGGTAATGCCATAGTCGAAGCTGCCATCATCCGATGTGTAGCCTCGCATAGCCGTCACGCCGAGTTGCTGGGAATCCGGCAGCGGGCCGGAGGCCAAACGACCTTCGATATTGGTGACAAAGCTCAAGCCATAAGCGAGAGGCACACCATGCGTCACGATCGTATCGATATAGCTGTAACGCGCATTCTTGACGCGGCCCGCCGAATAGTTGACGAAATCGCTCGATTCATTGTTGTTCGTTACGCTGCCGGGGCTCACATGTAGCGACGCATCGACCTCAGTGCGGCCGGCAACACTGTCGAACACACCAGACCAGCCGCCGAAAGCCTGATAGACATCCACCGCCGCCGCAAAGGCGTTGAAGGTACCGAAATAAGTGTCGCTGTTCTGGTGCGCATACTCGACGCCACCATAGAGATCGCCAGTAAACGCTTTGAAATAGTTCGAGGCCGCGGTGCGATAAGCGACAGAGCCTTCAAGCGTACGCTGACGCAGATCGAAAACCGAGATCGCTCTGTTGCTCTCGACGGCGCTGAAAGTGAACTCGATCTGCTGGCGCGGGCCAACGGGCAAAGCCAGACGCGCCGCATTGCTCATATATTCCGGATGGCGCGCATCGTTGAAAAGCTCGCCCTGATCGTACCAGAAGTCGCGGCTACCCGTGATCTGATAGGAAAAATATGAATCCGGGACGATGATGTCGCCGATGATGGCACCTGCGAAATAGCGGTCGCGGCTCGTCGAAGGCGCGCCGGAATTGGCATAACCCGCATAGACGCGCCACGGTTTGCTCTCCGTGACACGCAGGTTGAGATCCGTCTCACCCGAATTGATGCCCGGCGAGAAGACGGCCTCCGCCTGATGGAACGGGCTGCGATTGAGCCAGTCGAGATCCTGCGCGAGATCATTGCTGTGCACCGGCTCGCCCGGCGCAACGCGCACGCGGCCAGTATAAAAATCAGACGGTGTGCGCGAGTTGCCGGTCGCCTTGATCTTGCCGACCTTGAATTCAATCACGCGGAACTGAACCTGCCCCTGGCTGATTTCCTGCGGCGGCGTCATCACGGCTACAAAAGGAAGCCCCTTCTCGCGATAAATGCGCGCAATGGTTGCCTCGACTTCGCCGATCAGGCGGCGGGTCAGTGGCTGCCCGAGATAAGGCTGCAACTGGCTTTGAGCCGAAGTGTCGTTAAGCGCTGCAACGCGGCTCGTATCGACGCCGGTTGAGGCCGTCTTGAGCACCTCATCCTTCGATCCAAGTACGACGAGAGCGGTGAGATTGGGCCCGAGCGGCTTGGTATCCAGTGCCTGCGGCAACGCATTCGGCGGGACCACATTGGCTGGCCCCTGAGGCTCAAGCGCGGGGGGAAGATTTCGCTCTGGCGCAATCGCCTGAGTAGCCGGAAGCGGCGGAGGAGCGGCATGAGCTTCTCCCGCCATCAAAAAGGCCAGCACACCGGCTGCCGCTACCATATTCTTATTTGTCATTATGTATTCGATCGCCCCTGGCAATGAAGAAAGGACCCGGAGCGGATTGCACCCCGCTCCGGGCCGCTAACCAACTCGATTAGTTGGAGATGAACTGAATACCGGTGCCGGGATTCGTGTTCGTTGGATAAGGCGTATTCACGCATTCACCATTGGTATCGCACTTGTCGTTGATGCTGCCTGTCGTCTCACTACCGTCCGGCCCATTACCAGCCTGGTCACCCTGAGGCGTCTCACCGCCGGGGGTTTCCGAGTCATCGCCGTTGGTCGTGCCCGGAGCACCCGGCTGCGTCAGCGGGTTGATCGCCAATGTCCCGTTCACGAAAGTGAGCGTGTAGTTAGAGCTTGCCGCGACGTCACCCTGGGTGATCGCATAATCGCCGGGCAACTCACCGCCGTCGCGCGTCAGCGAGCCAGTGATGCTGTCGTCATAGACGAGGTTGCCGTCGGTGATCTTCCAGGTCAGAGCCGGGTCGATATTGCCCAGCAGCTTGGCAAGATTGTCGGCGGTCACCGTGATCGAGCGCGGGGTGATCGAGAGCGTGTTCCCCGTGTAAGCGATCGTGTAGTTGCCGCCGGCTGCGAGCGTGCCGAGGTTGATGCCGTAGCTGCCGACATTCCGGCCAGCGGTGCGGTCGAGACCACCCGTGAAGACCGAGCTGGTGTCGGAATATTGCAGACCATCAAACGTGTAGGTCAGCGCCGGATCGAGATCACCATAGATCTTCGTCTGGCCATTGGCGGCCACAGTCAGCGTCGCCGGTGTGATGTGGAGCGTGTTGCCTGTGAAGGCAATCGTATAGTTGCTGTTGGACGCCAGCGTGCCCTGATTGATGGCGTAGTCGCCGACATTCTGGCCCGCGTCACGATCGAGACCGCCGGATAGAACCGACGAGCCCTGGCCAAGCTTGTAGCCCGAGACGTCATAGGTCAGCGTTGGATCGCCCTGACCATAGACCTTCGTCTGCTCGTTCGCCGCAACCGTGAGAGTGGCGGGGTTCACCGTCAGCGTGCCGGGGTTGAAGTCGAACGTATAGTTGTTGTCGAAGCCAATGAAGCCAAGGAGCGACTTGGCTGTGATGGCGTAATCGCCAACATCCGAATTCGTCTTGGCCTTCGTCGTCAGCGTCGGCGCGATATCGAGATCGCCAACGTCATCACCATTCTTGAACCCGTCATAGGTCGCCGTCAGAGCAGGGTTGGCATCGCCGTAGATCTTTGTCAGATCGTCGGCTGTTACTGTCAGCACAGCCTTGTTCACGACGAACACGCCGGGGACATAGACGAAGCTGTAATTGCTATCCGACGCACCGGAAGCACTGGTGAAATAGAAGCCAGCATTCGACGTCTTGGTGGCATTAGTTGTCGTTGTCGCCAGAGTGTCGATGGCCGACGAATCCTGTCCAAGCTTGAAGCCGTAATAGCTGGCCCCAAGGCTCGGAGCATCATCGCCATAGGTCATGGACCCATTATCCGCCTTCACGATCAGCGTCGCTTTATTCACCGTCAACGTGCCGTTGACGTAAGTGAAGCTGTAGTTGTTATCGGCAGCGTCTGCAGCGCTGATAACATAAGTCCCGACATCAGAGCTCTTCGTGGCGTCGGTTGACGCTGTCGCTTTCGTATCGATGTCGCCCTTATCGTCGCCGTTCACGAAACCCGAATAGCTGACTGTCAGTTTCGGATTATTGTCGCCATAGGTCTTCGACTTGTTGTCCGCCGTGACCGTCAGGCCCTTTTTTGTAACCGCGAGGCCGTTGGTGATGGTCGTGTCGTAACCGCTAAAGGCCGCGAGAACATCATAGAGCCCGACATTCGCCGTCGCTGGCGTGCCGACCGACGTGAGAGCGAGATTGCTCGCCGCGACAGTTGTCGAGGTGGCATCGTCGCCCTTATAGGCATTGGCGACTGCAGCATGACCCGTGTAATTCAGGCTGGCGTCCGTGACGAAAGAAGCGAGATCGACACCCGAGCCGTAAACCTTCGTTGCGCCGTCCAGCGTCACCGCAAGTGTCGTGGTCGCCGTATCATTGGCGAAGACATAGCGGTTGCCCGTCGCGCTAACGGCATCCGGATAGGCCGTATCCCAGACCGCCTGATTGCCGCTATCGAGGTTGCCATAGGTGTTGCCGGCGGAATTGCCTGCATAAACCAGCCAACGGGCATCGTGGGAAATGATGTTGCCCGTCTGCAAAGCATTGGAGCCGGCGCTATTGATGAAGTTGCCGTCCGCCGCGACCGTGATCGCGGTGACATTGTCGCCCAGGGACGTGCTGATGCCGTCAATCAACGTGTTGCCGCCAGCGGCCAACGTGACATTGCTGCCCTCGCCTTTGGCATAGACCGTCACGGTGCCGTTTGAATGGATACCGGAGCTATCGACCGTCAGGCTCTTGGCGTTGGTGAAGTTGAAGTTGCCGACCCGCGCGAGGATATTACCAGCGCTAATCGAGTTGACCTGGTTGTCGGCTGTCAGCGCGACGGAAGGAGCCGTACCCAGAATGCCTTCGTTCGCGAAGCTGAGCGCATCCGCCGTGATGATGCCCGACGTACCCTGCGTGATCGCGCCATTTGTCGCGATGCTCACATCGCCCGATGTGCTGAGCGCCTTGTCGAAGTTCAGCACGTCGCCGTTTTCGGTAAGATTGAGCGACACATCGCCCGTCGCTGTAATACCATTGGTCGCACCGACGGTACCAACTGTCAGCGCCTTGCCATTGTAAAACGTGAGGCTGCCGACATTTGCCGCAAGTGTGTTCACGTTTGTTGTCGCACCGACAAAGAGAGCTTGGTTATCGATCGTCGCGCTGACGTTAGCACCGCCGAGAAGGGCGAGCTTGTCAGCCGAAATCGACCCGCCAACGCCATCGGTGATGGTGGAACCCGAGCCCGCCGTCAATGTAACGTCTGAACTCGACGCCAGATCGCCGTTAATGGCGATGTTGCCCGAAGCCGCCAGGTTGACAGCATTGTTTGAATAGACACCGCTGGTGACAACACCAAGGAAAGCCGAGCCAACTGCCAGGGACTTGCTATTGGTGAATGCCAGCGAACCGATGCGGTTGCTGCTACTGCCTGCGCTCAACGTGCCGACTGAATTGCCCGCATTGGTCAGCACGGCGTTAACCGCGCCGCCATTGTTCGAGACATCAAGGCTCGCAACGGATATCGCCGCTGTCTGGGTGATCGCGTTTTTTGCCTGCAAATTCAAGGCTGCGCCAGCGTTGGTGCCCGTGACCGTGGCATTGATCGCAATGTTGTTCGCGGCCTGAAGTGTGAGGGTGTGGCCCGTTGACCAGTTTACCGCAGCGCTGACGGTGATATCGCCCGCTTGCGAACCGCCGGAGCCTGTGCTGACTGTTACGTTGTTGCCAAAGCTGAAAAACCCGCCATTGCCATCAAGCAAGCTCTTCAGCTTATCTGCGCCGAGCGTGGAGTCGTTACCCGTTGCCGTGGCACTACCATCGCTGAAAATGCTGCCGCCGGAAGTGTGGACTGAATGAGTACCCGAACCCGCAACGATGGTGAGGTTATACGGATCAAGCAGCAACTCGCCGTCCATGCCCGTTTCGGCAAAACCGTCAAAGTTCAAAACGCCCTTGCTCGACACTTCGGCAAAGCCGCCTTTGGTGCCTTCTCCGAGCGTACTGAGCGAGCCTTTATAGTCAGTGAAATCGTCGGACCAGAGGACGATCTTGCCGCCCTCGGCATCGCTGCCATTCGCTGAGATCGTGGCGTCAGCATCGACTGTTACCGTGCTCGCATTGGCGACGTCGAAACCGACCAGCTTGCGCGCTGCGTCGTTGCTGCCGTACTGGTCGCCGCCAACGAGGATCGTGCCACCCTTGGTGCCGTCGGCAACAAGCTTCGCACCGTCCTTCAAAGTGACGTTTTCGCCGGTCGCGACGATCAAGCCACCCGTGCCGTCCGCATTTTTCGCGGCGACGGTGCTGTCCACGGTCACATTGCCGCCTTCAGCCGTCAGGAACACATGGCCGTCTCTTGTCGAGACGCCGTCCGCGCGGATGAAGTCGCCGAGATTGCCGGAAAGCGCATAGACGTTGCCGTCATTGGCGCGGAGTTCCGCATCGGCTGCCTTGATGGCGCCGCTGTTGCTGGCTTCCGTATCCGAGCCGCCGACCTTGACGACGAACTTGCCATCGGCGAGCGAGGCGTCGCGCATCAGGACTTCATAGCCCGCTGCCAGTGCCGCCGTGCCGTTCTGAGCCTCGAGGCTGCCTTGATTTTCGACCTTGGCCGCGATCAACGCCACATCGCCGCCGAGCGAGCCGACCTTGCCGTAATTGAGAATGGCTTTCTTGCTCGCGCCTTTGAACGTCGTGTCGCCGCCATCGAGGAAATCGGCGTCGAGCGTGTCGAGCGTCGAGGCGACGAAGCTGCCGCCCGTATTGATGACGCCGGTCGAGCCGACGATGACGCCATTGGCGTTGATGAGGAAGACGCTACCGGTCGCCGACAAGCGACCATCGATCGAGGAGACTTCCCCGCCCGTGACGCGGTTAAGCGTGGCGCCGCTGCCGTTGTTGAACTGAACCGAATTGCCCTGACCGATAGAGAAATCCGACCAGTTGACGATGCCCTTACCCGACGTCTGGCTGACCAGCATTTCGCTCGCCGACGGCGCCGTGATCGTGACATCGCCAGTAACGACCTGGCCGCCGCTCGGCAGCATACCGGCAGCGAAAACTGGCTGGACGAGCATGCAGCTCATGGCCGCATAACTCACTGACGTACGCAAAGCCGTCTTTACCGTTCTCACGGCATTTTTTTTATTCACATACGACAAAGCGGATACTCCTTTTGACACGACTACTCAGTCTCGCGAAGTGCAAGGGGTGTGCCGTCATGCGCGCATCTTTGCGGATACAGATACAAAGCCTTCGCCGCTAATAGCGCCGGAAAACCTTGAGTCGCAAGAGCGTTTTATTCACATGTGTGTGAAATGGGGACAGTGAGATCTAAAATGAGACAATACTTATTGATCAACTATTTGTAAGAATTGCCATTTTTGGCAACACGTTAAGTTGGCCACTAACGTCTAAAATCGAGAGAAATCAAATCTGATCGCAGAGGAATTTTGGCATCAAGATCAGTTGCCCCCCTTCAACCTTAAAACCACAGGCAACGAGCCAGATTTTGAAAAGAAAAGGCCGCAGCCAAGAGTTGCTTATCCCTAGTTTTCGGCGCTATCGAAAGCCATGAATAATCCCTTGAATCTCATTTTAGAACAAAAGCGTTATTTGTGTATATATTCGGGATAGACATCCATTTGAAGTATTCGTTTCCAAGTTTTGGCTTCTGCTAACAATGCCGATTGGGACGCCAGAGACGCCCCATCAGCGCCACTTGGCACTCTCCTGAATTTCATCAAAAGCGGACGAGCCGGAACGCGCCCAGTGCTGGCAATGGTGCCGCTATCAGGCGCGCGCGCCCTTGCGCCACAGGCCAAGGATGACGACCTGCCATGCGATAGCGATGGCCCCCCCGATGAACACCACATCGCCGAAGGTGCGGATCCAGCGCAGCGTTTCGAGGAAACCCTGCTGCAGGAAGGTGTCGCTGCGCGCGTACCACATGCCGGAGGTAACGCTGGCCTCGAACTGGAACAGACCAACCGGGAGTAAGCTGGTGAAGATCATCAGCACCAGCCCGGCATTGAGGCCCCAGAAGCCGGTGGCCATCAGCCGGTCGTTCTGCGCCACTTCCGGCCGGATGTAGCGCAGAACGAGCAGCGTGAAGCCGAGCGCCAGGAAACCATAGACGCCAAACAACGCAGCGTGGGCGTGGACCGCCGTGGTGTTCAGCCCCTGCAGATAGAACAGCGCGATCGGTGTGTTGATCATGAAGCCGAACACACCAGCACCCAGCATGTTCCAGAACGCCACCGCAATGAAGCACATCAGCGGCCATTTCACCGCGCGCATCCACGGCGCCCGTTCGCGCAAGCTCCAATGTTCCCATGCCTCATAGCCGAGCACGATCAGCGGCACCACCTCCAGCGCGCTGAACGCCGCGCCGATCGCCATCACCGGGGTCGTGGTGCCGGAGAAATAGAGATGATGGAATGTGCCCGGCACGCCGCCGACCATGAACAACGACGCGGAGGCGAGGCTGGCCGCTGTGGCGATGCGCCGCGACACGAGCCCCATCGTCGCGAAGATGAACGCCAGCGCGGCGGTGGCGAAGACCTCGAATATCCCTTCCACCCACAGATGGACGACCCACCAGCGCCAATATTCCATGATCGTGATATGTGTGCGCTCACCATAGAAAAGCCCGCTGCCGTAGAACAGACCGATAGCGATCGTCGATACGGTGAGCAGTGCAAGCAGGTTCTTGTCCCCGCCCTTGCGGCGCAGTGCGGGCACCATACCCCGTAACATCAGCACCAGCCAGAACAGTAGGCCCACGAACAGCGCGATCTGCCATACCCGGCCGAGGTCGAGATACTCATAACCCTGATGGCCCAGCCAGAAGCTGAGCTTGGGCGGAATGACATGGGCAAGTGCTAGATAATTGCCGATGAACGATCCCGCCACGACCACGATCAGTGCCCAGAACAGAATGTTGACGCCCAGCTTCTGATATTTGGGATCACCGCCGTGGATAACCGGGGCCATGAACAAGCCGGCCG
>CAZLLB010000012.1:0-26727 GCA_964560165.1 uncultured Parvibaculum sp.
CGCTAAGCTCCCCAAGCCAACGAGAATAGGGACAACGCGGTTGCGGTTGGCCCTCAATCACCAGACCGCTAAGCTGAGGCGAATAAAATGGCGATCAATGCAAGCGTTGCGGTTGGCCCTCAATCACCAGACCGCTAAGCTAGCTACAGACTTAAGGCCTTGGAAACAGGGCCTTTTTTCTTGCTTCGAGTCGTCGAAAGCGCGCCCGCGTTTCTCAAAAGAGCGCCAACTGATTCGGATTCTTGGGTGAGGGTTCACGTTTTCGTCCTCTGTATGTCCGAATATTTTCATATTGCCTGTCGGTTATCTGGATGACATGGACTTTGCCTGAAGAGGGCATGCCAGCTTCGACTTGTCGTTCCAGAGCTTCAGCCTGCTCCTTACCGGCGCAAAATTTGAGATAAACCGAATACTGGCTCATTTCGAAGCCGAGATCGAGCAGCGAATGGCGAAACCCCGTTGCTGCCTTCCGTTCCTTTTTGGTGCCCACCGGCAGGTCGAATAAAACAAAAACCCACATGACTCTGTACCCGCTCAACGCCGTGGGTTGCGATGGATCGATCCGGGGAACAAGGTTTTTCTCATCCCTAGAAAGCCCTTTGCGCACATCAGCCCTCCAGCGGCAACGCGGGCAGGGGCAGATCGAGCGCGTTCGCCTCCCCCGCATAGGATTTTGCGAGCGATTGCGCCAATCGTTCCCCACAAACCATGATCGGGCTTAGTCCGACACTCGTGGGAAGGTCGATAATCATGATCCGGGCAAGCGCTTCTTTCGCAGTCCGATCCACTTCAAGCGTGCCTGTCTTGACGAGGCGCCAGACCTCCCGATCCACGATCGGGCGAAAGGGTTCCATGAGGTCGTCGATAAGCACCATCGGGTTTGAGCGGTTCGAATGCATGAGGCCGAAGCTCGGATGCAATCCCGCCGCCATGACGGCGCGCGCAATGCCCGCTCGTAATACGGCATATCCGTAATTCAGCATCCCGTTGATGCCGCCGCCGTCCTTGTCCCTCCGGAATTCCGGTCCGAGCAGAAGCGGCCAGTAGCGGCGAGCGGCTTCTGCTTCCACATTGTTCGGATCACCTGTGCGCACCTTGCGGGACAACAGGTAAAATCCACCATGCGGCGCGCCGACAGCGGCAAGCGTCGCGCCCTGAGCCAAGATCTTGGCGCGCACGAGCTGCGCCCATAGCCGCTTTTTCAGCGGCAGGCTCGCCGCGATCTGGTCGTTCATCCGTCCGGTTTGAATGTGATGCGTATCGACCGGCCAGACAATGGCGGCGGGCATATGGTTGGCACCGCAGAGCACCACAGGCACGCCGCGTTCGGAAAGCTGGACCAGCAGGTTGTTGGTATAAGTCAGGCCATGTGCATTTGCGATCACGGCGGCGATATCGTCCATCGGCACTTTGCCGACTTCCTCTCCATGCTGACTGACGACGAGAAATCCTCGATTGATGGAGAGGTGCCTGCCGTCCGTCGCTATCTCCACCACTCTTCCGACCATCTACGGCCTCGCTGTAAACGCTAAAATGTTCTGCCAGCTTCCTCGGAATTTACGCGCCAAAGCCGTCCAAGCTCGTCAACGCGAACGCGCTCCGCATTCATCGTTTTCAACGTGTTGTAGGATGCCATCAGCCAACGAAAAGGGTCGGATTCATCGTCGTGCCGTTTCTGAAGCGTTCCCGTTTCATTGTGCGCTGCAAGTTTGAAGCGATCTGCCGATGCATCAAGCTGGTATACTTTCATGATCGTTCGTTTGCCGCTTAGATCGAGCGCGATGAGATCGCCCTTGAACACTCGCATAACAAAGCGGGGAGGGGGCGTTTCCTTCCTCCACAACGGCGTGTGATTTTTCTGGTTTGCCTGATAGATGGACACGGCTTCGCCCGCCCACTTCCCATCTGGCGTTTCGTAAATATCGACGAATGCATTCTCGCCCGCGCTATAAGCCTTATAAGGCTTGCCGTTTTTGTCCTTCACGCTGACAAGGTATTCCGGCTTTTCTGTCTTGGTCAGGCGCACATGGCGGACGCCATGCGGCAATCCTGGAATGTCAGTCCTTATGCTGAAGGATTGTAGCGCGGCCTTTAGATCTTTCCCCGACACTTTCTCGGCCTCGACATGAGCCGTCACCATATCGCGCAGGCGCGCGTCGCGAATGCGGGCTATCTCCCTTTCATTGAGATCGAGAAATCCCTTGCGATAGACGAGGTTCCCGCCGCCTTCCTTTTTGGGATCCTTCACGGCGCCGTAGGCCGTATCCTCATGCAATTGCCCGCCAAGCCCGTGTTCCGCCTTGTGGGACACGGTCATGCGGGTGAGGGCGGCGTCAAGATCGTCGCGCAGACCTTCCCATGGCAATGGAATCTCGATTTTCTGCCGTTCTTCGTCATAGGCGCTCGACATGCGATGAAGAAGAGAACGATTTGTCAGCGCAGCCACCATGGCGTCGATTGCATGATGCCGGTGATCCTTGCGGTTCTTTGCATCGCTGAAATTGTGATCTGGAAGAAGCGTATTAAGGCCCCATTTGCCGCGGATCATGGCGGTAAGCTTGCCTGGCAACACGTGTATTTTGTAGGGGTTGGTGACGGCGGTGAGATAGTGCTGCGCCACGCGGGCAAGCCAGCCGGTCTCGTTCAACTGTCGCGCCTGAAAGCCGCCCTGTTCGTCGAAGCGGTGGCGCGCATTGGGGTCGAAACGCCAGCGTTTGCCTTTCGGCAATCCGTTGCCGCGCATCGAAATCTGTTCCCAGTCATAGTGATGGCCGCCGATCGTCGGGCTTGCGCCAAATGCCTCGAAGGGCGTGCGGTTGCCCTTGGCGCGGTTGGCATAGCGCATGGAGATGATTTTGTTGGCAGCGCTGTCGTCCCAGCTCGCCGAAAACGGAATCAGATGGTCGATATCTACATCTTCGGAGAACAGCCTCTCGATGCTGATGACCTCTCCCGTATAGGGGCAGCGCCGGTCGAGGGGATCGTATGGATTTTGCTCTTCCCACAGACGCATCTTCATCAGGTTGCGCGCGTTGACGGCCTGGCCGAGTTTTCTGATTTCAGCGGCCCGGTCTTCATTCTTGCGCTGATTGGCGGCCTGTTCCTTCTCGACTTCCGCAAGCTTCTGGGGCGACAGCTTGAAATCGCGGGTCAGCTCTATAGCGATCTCATCCGGCGGGCCATAGTCCCGAACCAGTGCATTGATGACGCGGCGCAACTGGCCAAGTCCGATATGAACGGTTGGATTGGGAAAGCGGCCCCAGCGCCTGTCATTGGCGTCGCGCGGATCACCGGAGCCCAGCACGTCGTCCTGCAGCCACTCGCCGTAATAGGGCAGGAAACCATTCAGCGACACCTCGCCATCGGGCAGAAGCGCATGATCGTAACCTGCCGCTTTCGCCGCGTCGGGATAGTTCATCCCGCCTTCCATATGCGGCAGTATTTTTCGGATGGCCCGCAGGCCCAACCGGCTGTGGCTGTCCGGCAGAAAGGCGGAAGCTACGCGCTCCGCCGTTTCGGCGTCGAGAGAAGCATTTTCGATGAGCCATGCGATCAGGATTTTTTCATCCGGCTCGTCGAGAAGCCGATCGACGATTTCGATCTGCCGGTCCAGCGTCAGTCCACGCCATGCCTTGCCGAACAACGATTTGCCCGAAAGTTTCGCCGCTGTTTCGTCGCCGGTAAGTTCCTTGCGCTTTTCGCTCTCAAGGTTGAAGCGCGCTTCCGAAGGCAATTTCAGCAGGCCGCGGATCTTGCCGAATGAGAGCTTGCCGTTCTGGAGCAGGGCGAGGGCGATCCTGTCTCCCTCTTCCTTGGTCAGGGGCGGTGCCTGTCGGCCCGTCTCCACAATGGCAAGATTGCGTACTTCCTGCCAGATGCGGAAGCGTTGCGCCAGCGGATGCGCCCAGGGGCAACGAAAACCTTCTTCGTCGTCCTTGTCATTTGCGGGGTCGAGCGAACATTTGCCGACCGGCGGCTGCTTGAGCGGACGCTGGAAGAAGATGGCATGATGAATGGCGTCGCGCGCTTCTTCCGTCATCGAGGGGTGATGAGGAGCTTGTCTTGACCAGATCGCATCAAACTCGTTCAGCAGCAATTGCCGTGTCGGATAAAAATCATATTCCGTCTTTGTGCCGGTGCCGGTGTTACGTGCCCTGATTGTTTTTCTTGCCAGTTGACGTCCATGAAAGAACTCGCCCAGCGTACGGGCGCCGGACACGTCCATCGCCTCTGCCAACTTCGATGCCGCCATTTTGATGGCGCCGGATTCGTTGTCGCCTTTCTCTGTCTTGCGATTTGAAAGGAACCCGCGCCGCTGGTTGAGTTGGAAAAGCAATCGCCCGATATGTTCCGGGGCGAGCGTTTCGTCGAGCGCTCTGGCTCGCAATTCGTAAGGGTCGAGTGCCTCCAGCGCCTTGCGGGCCGCCTCCTCTTTTGGCATCAGCCCATGCGCGATGAGGAGAGACATTAATTTGGAGCGGCGTTGCAGATAGCGGTCACGCCGCCGTCTCATTCCGCGCGCCACGCGCCGGTCGGCAGCGTTCGATTCCTTGGACTTCGGATCGCGCCCATCGGGATAGATACGCACGCCGCCCGGCCCTAGACCCGTGGCTTCTCCTTTGTTGTTCAGCCAGACCATGAACCAGCCGAGCGAATTTGATCCCACATCAAGGCCGAGGCGGTAAGAACGAGATCGGAGGGGCTTATCCATATTGCTATTCCGTCAATTCTTCGGACGACGGCTGGAAAAGTACCGGTTGCTGGTAGCTCTATATATTTCTCCAGCCATCGCGAGGAGCCATCTATGCCGACTATTTTTGTTCCGTTCACGTATAATCTTGACAGGATTATGCAAAGTATGAAAGGCTAACTATGGTGTTTATCACTCGGAAGGTTTTGCCAACTTAGCGGTCTGGTGATTGAGGGCCTCCCGTTAACAAGTTTGAAAAAGCACCAAATGGGGCGAGCCGCGGCTCGCCCCTTCCTTTTTCGAAATTGGCATGTTGGAAGATCGAAAGCGCGCACAAGCGCTCAGATGTTCTGTGTGATGAGGCCGACCAGTTCGGCCTGGCGGCGCGTATGCGTTTTGGCGAAGACGGATTTCAGCCTGTCGCGCGCGGTGTGCAATGTGATGCCGATATTGCCGGCGGCGACTGCAAGCGTTGCGCCTCTGGCAAGCTCGCCCGCCAACCTGCCTTCAGCGGGCGTGAGGGCGAACATGGCGCTGATCAACTCGCCGTCGATTTGTCCGTCGATATTCGGGAGGCGGAGCCAGAGGGCGACGAGGGAATTTGTCTGTCGCCCCGAAGGATTGACGATTGCACCCGCCCTGACGACGAGCTTGCGCCCCGTTTGGGATGTGAGAGGGGTGGGGAGGGGCGTGTGCGGCCTCGGGCGGAGCGCGCCTGCAACGAGCGCTTCGAGAGCATCTTGATCCTCTGGCAGGCTGGCGCGGAGTTTGCCGTTGCGGATAAAGAAGGGGAGTGGGCCTTTGCCACCCTCGCTCATTCGTACCAGATCGAGCGCCGCATCTACGATGAAGGCGCGCAAGCCCGTCAGTTCGAAGGCGAGCAACGTACCATCGATCAGGGCGTCGAGCGAAAGCCTGCTCTCGTGCAATTGCGTCTCGGCGGCATGATGGATGTTCATGGCGGCTCCCCCCAAACCATTGCAGGCGCTGGAGGCGACGTTAAAGGCCCCGCAAATAAGGGGTATCCCCTGAACAGGGGGGATCAGGTGAGGCCGCGCCGTGCGGCTTCAAGCCCGGCTTCGGCGCGCGATGAAATATTGAGCTTGGCGTAGATCGCCTTCACATAGTCTGCGACCGTGTGCTCGCTGAGTTCGAGGACGCGCGCCGCCTCAGCCACGCGCAAGCCACGCCCGATCAGCCGCAGCACTTCGGTTTCGCGTGGCGTCAATGTGGCGGCGGGCGTGTCGTTCCTCGGCATGGGCGGATGGGTGCGAAAATGTTCCAGCATGCGCCGCGCGATCGAGGGTGAAAGCGGTGGATCGCCCATCTCGATGCGGCGCAGGTAATGGGCGAGCATATCCGCATCCTGATCCTTGAGCAGGTAGCCCTTTGCGCCCGCCGCAATGGCATCGAAGAGATGGGTATCATCGTTGTAGATCGTGGTGACGATGGGCAGCGCGCCGACGTGATGCGCGTTCAGATCGCGGATGAGGTCGATGCCGGAGCCATCCGGCAAACCGATATCGACAAGGGCGATGGTGAAAGCAAGCGTATCGGCGGTGGACCGGCGCGCGCGCAGCCAGCTTCGCGCCGCGGTGAAATTGGCAGCCTGTGCGATCTCCATGCCAGGGAAGGTCTGCCCGAGAATATCGACAAGCCATGTGCGCGTATCGGCCTGGTCCTCAACGATAAGGCCGATACGTCGTGGAGGCGCTATATCGATCATAGTGAATTGGCCGTTGTGAGGACGCCGGGCAGCGGCAGGGAGATTTCAATCCGTGTGCCTCTCTCCACTACAGGAAAAGAGCACGAGCCGCCAAGGCTGCTAATACGGCTTTGCATGTTGGAGAGCCCGTTGCCGTTTTGCGGCGCCGAAGAATCGAGGCCACGTCCATTGTCATTGACGCTGACATGCAGGGTTTCACCATGCAGGAACATGGCGATGGAAACATGCGCGGCATCGGCATGACGTATGATGTTGCTGACGATTTCGCGCAGAGTGGATCGCAAGTTTCTGTAGACCTGATAATCGAGCAATATCTTGTCCTGAAAATCGTCCGTCAAAGGCCAGTCGAGCGAGATGCCCGCAACCTCGAAACGCTGGGCGGTCTCATGCCTCAAATCGCCCGCCACCTGATCCAGCGGCAGCCGCTCGCCGCTGAGGCCGCTGACGATGGACCTCATATCGGCGAGCGATTCACGCATTGTCTCGCGCGTTTGCGCGAGGTCGGGCTTGTGCAGGCCCGATAAAAGGCGTGCGCCAACATCGTCGTGAAGGTCTTGCGCAATACGCCGCCGCTCGCCCGCCGCACCGCGCTCGAAGGCGTCGCGATTTTCTTCTGCGTGCTGCATCAGCGAGGTGAGGTGCCGCGCCAGTCGCAAATAGGTGGGATTGAACAAGCCGTTGCCGCGCCAGGGGTGGCGCAGCAAGAGGGCGGGCGCGCCTGCCGCTGGTGGGAGGGCAAGCTCAAGCCCGTCCTGCCGTAGCGTCGCTTCAGACAGGTTTTCGCTCAAGATCGTCATTTCAAGCGGATCGAAGAGCTTTGTCAGAAGGTCGCGCCATCTGGTCGTGCGCTCTTGCGCCGAGGCCGTAAACGCGACTCCAATCACGTCGCGGAACAGTTCGTCCTCACGCATTTTGGGCCGCGAGACGGCGCGCCTCCACAATATGTCGCGCAGGGGAAGATAGACAAAACCAACCACGAGGAGTGACAAGCCGAATGAAAGCTCGCGCCCCAGAGACAGGGCGTAGATGAGAGCCGCGTCGAAAATGAAAAGGACGACGAGACCCGCCGTATAAAACAGAATGCGGAAGGCCCATTCATCAAGCTCGAACAGACGATAGCGCCGCAATCCCAGCGCGATGCCGATATAGATGAGCAGGAAGAACAGGAAGAAATATCCCTGACCGAAGGTCGGCGATTCTCCCAATACCATCGGCGCAGTGACGATGGCGATGAAAGCACCTGCGCCAATGATGACAGAGAGGCCGAGCCAGCGCAGTACGGCGAGGTTGCGCACATCGTGGCGATTGATCCGCCATTGCACGACGATGGCGGCGACGATGAGCAAAAGCTCGACAATCATCGAGATCTGGCCACTTATTTGTGGAAGGAGCAAGACGTGGGAGGTATCCGCCGTCCACCAGAAGAAAACGATTAAGGGTAGCGGCAATAGCCATTTCGGCCTGACGATGCGGCGTGGATAAAAAAGAAAGAGCGCGATCATGGCGGCACCGAACGCGTTTGCGCCGAGATGATTGATGGCGCTGAGCATCTGGAAGATTTCGCCATGGAGCGCTAGTTCGCGCCCGCTATATATGGCGGCGGGGAAGGCGGAGACGAGAACCCAGAAGCCCGCCAGCGCGAACATTCCAGCGCTCCAGTCGTCGAGCCGCAAACTCCACACCCAAGCTCCGATAAGGGTCGTGCTGATGCCGACAAAAATCTGAACCCAGTAGATGAGGGGGAGATCGGAGAGCGGGCGGTTTTGTGGCGCCACTTGCAATTCGGCACGGTCGCCGTGCTGATCAACTATTTCGAGCCGGACGGGCCCTTGCCGCAAGACGTTCCAGAGCAGCGTCTGGCGCTGAAAGAAGGCGGTGATGCGCTCATAGGTCTCGAAGAAATCAGGTTCCTCCACAATGTCGTCGGCGGTGAGGAGGATGTGCGTCTCACCTCCGTTCACGGCGCTGATGGCGACAAGCTGCGCGTGCAGCGGAAGGCCGGCTGAGGGGCCGTTTTTTTCGACTGCGGTCACATAGAGGCCGCCGCTCTCGACGTTGGCGGCGAGATCAAGACCGAGCCACGGCTGGCGCAGCGAAAACCATGTGGCGGCGGCAGCGGTGAATGCGCAGAACAAAACGGCGCAAAGCATGATTGTACTCGGCGACCATATGAGACGTATTTTCATGCGGCGCTCTCGAATGCCCAATATTTGAAAATCTCACGAAACGTATGTTTGCGCGGGCCCTGAACGTGGCGGGCCCCCTATCTATCCCCCCGGATACGGGGGTGCACCACCCCCCATATGTGGGTTGTTGGCTTTGGTCAATTTCCTCAGAAAGCAAAGGAGCGTTTTTGAACGCGCCTATCTGGGTTCTCAGGTGCGGCGCGGCGCATCGAGACCTGGGCTTTGGAGGGTGGTTTATGAAGGGTTTGCTTCGTGTAGCGACTGGCGTCTGGCTGGCGCTTTCGCTCGGTATGGGGGCGGCCTATGCCGATCCGGTGAGCGAGGGCATGGAGCGCATTGCGGCAGGTGATGCCGCGGGCGCCTATGCCATGTTGAAGCCTGAGGAGCGCAGCCGGGCTGGCAATCCAGAATATGACTATGCGCTGGGTCTGGCGGCGATCGATAGCGGACATGTGACCGACGCCGTGGCGGCTTTCGAGCGCGTATTGGCTGTAGAGCCGCAACACCTGCGCGCGCGCAGAACTCGGCCGCGCCTATATCGTGCTGAACGAGCATGAAGCGGCGCGGCGCGAATTGGCGACGGTCAGTGGACAGAATGTACCCACCGACGTGCGCGAGACGGTGGACCGCTATGTGACGGCGCTCGACGTGGGACTTTCGGGTGGCGGAACACAAATCGACAGCCATGCGAAACTGACGCTTGGCTATGACACCAACGTCAACAATTCGACCAGCGACAGCCGTATTCTCATCCCGGCTTTTGCGGGGCTTGGTTTCGGCACGCTTTCGCCCAGCGCACGGGCACAAAGCGACAGCTTCGGCGAAGTGCTGGGCCGCGTCTCTGTGAGCCACGGGCTTTCGATAGATCAGAGGGTGATCGCCGATCTGACCGCAAGCTATCGCGGCAATGCGCATGAAGACGATTTCAACCAGGCGATTGCCGGGCTCAATCTCGGTTTTGCGCAGGCGACGCCGGACCACGGCACGTTTCTGATTACGGCGCAGCTTCAATCCTACTGGATCGACGATGAGGTCTATCGCTATGCGGTGGGCGCTCTCGGCCAGTGGAACTATCGCACAAAGGGGCAAACCGATCTTGGCCTCTATCTGCTTTATTCCCATCTCGACTATCCCGACAACAAGGCTCAAAACGCCAACCGCTATATCGCCGGTGCAACGGTCGGGCAGGCGTTGGGCGGTACACTCGCGCCCTACCTGTTCGGCGGTGTTTATGGCGGCCTTGAGAAAGTGACCGACAGCGCGTTCGACTATTTGAGCTATGGCTTTATCGGCGCACGTATCGGTGGCGAATTGAGCCTGAATGAGAAATTGAGCGCCTATGCCAATGCGGCGATCGAGGCATCTGATTATCGCGCGCCGGAGCCGCTATTCCTGACAGAGCGCAGCACCGTGCGCGCCGATGCAGCGCTTGGTCTGCGCTACGCCTTGCCGCGCGGGCTGACGCTCGGCGCGGAGGTCGCCTACACCAACGCGGACAGCAATATCGTTCTCTACGACTACGACCGCGTCGTTACTTCCATTTCCATCAGCGCTGATTTCTAGGGGCGGGCAGAGTCATGAAACAGACATCCGTAAAACGGCTTCTCAGCGGGCTTTTGCTGACCACAAGCCTTGCAATGATATTGCCGAACGCTGCTGAAGCGGTGCCGGTGCTTTTCGGCGGTGACAATATGACGGTCGATGGTGCCACTTTCAGTGGCGACAATCTGCCTGCCGATGCCGTCGTCACAGTTACCGGCGCATTGCTGCAATTGCAGCTTGCCGATGGCAGCACCATTACCGTACCCGAAGGATCAAGCTTCCGTATCACGGGCGAAGGCGAGACGCTCTCCATCGAGCTTTTGTCAGGCTCGATGCGTGTCGATAGCCGGGGTACACCGATTTCGGTCGCGCGTGGCGATACGGTGATCACGTCGAGCGGCGGCGCCTATTCCGCATTTGCCTCCGAGGGCGGTGGCCTTGATGGGCGCGTCAACACCGGCGTCGCGCAAGTGGTGGCGGGCGGAGAGACGCGCACATTTAGCGCGGGCGAGGGCTATGTGGCATCGAGTAATGGTGTGTCGGGCACGTTTACGCCGCCACCAACACAGACGACCCAGATGACGCCGACGGATGAGCCCTCCTATTCACCCGCCGATGAGCGCGGCGAAGAAGGCGCACAGCAGGTGGCGGTCGCGGCGCTGGAAAATGCCGGTATCGATCCCGACGACAATACCCCCCCGAATCCAGATCCCGATCCCGATCCGAACCCGCCTCACGTTGATAACACGCCCGGCACAAGCTCCGGTTCGATCGATGCAGCGCTTGGCGCGGGCGACAAGGCGATTGCCTATGCCGCCTATGACATCGGCCTTGATGTGCGCAGCGGCGTAGCGACCCAGCAGAACGGCGGCGGGGCGTTGGAAGAATATTCCTGGGGCGGGGATGAAGACCTGTCCGCAGGCACGAACCTCACCGCCGATCTTGGCGGCAACGCGATTGTGACCGTGGGACGGTGGAACGGCGGGACGACCGGCGGGCATTACTATGACGCGCCAGACTTCACCTTCGGTGGCCAGCAGGGGTTCCACTATGCCGCCGGTATAGGCACGGCGGCGCCCATCACGAGCGGTACGGCAACCTATAGTCTCTTTCAGGCGACCAGCCCGACCTTCGGAGATGGTCGTAGCGCGCCCGGCACGCTGACGGGTTCTCTCGCCGTCAATTTCGGGCTCGTCACACGCATTGGTCTCGATCTCGAGGTCGATATGCCGGGCGACCATGTCTATGTGATCCGCACGACGGGTGGCGTGACCACCCCATCGACCTCGCAGGTGCAGATGACCAGCGCAAACTGGGGGAATATGGGCCCGGTCTTTTATGGCGATGTGGCAATGAGCGATGGCGGCGTCGCCTGCCAGATAGCCGGTCAATGCTCGGCGGCGCTGCGCGGCTTCTTTGCCGGTGACAATGCGGAGGGCGTTGGCCTGTCCTACCAGATCGGCGATGCGGGCTATCCCATCGCGCATGGCATTTACGGCGCTGCGATCTTTACCGGCAGCGGCGCAACCGGCGGCGGTACACCGAGCAGCGGCGTTTCGAGCGGCTCGATCAGCGCGCCGCTCGGCGCGGGCGCATATCTGGTGGCGATAAACAATCAGCTGCTAGGAAATGATACCGGCATCGTGCTTGATGCGGATGGTGCTCTGGAAAACTTTACGAGTGCCTCATATGCCGATGGAGGCCGCGGCACAACGGCGGTTGCCGATTTATGGGGCAACCAAGACGTGACCATCGGGCGCTGGAACGGTGGCGATGTCACGGGCGCGGCCAAAAACTTCGCTCAGGATATGTCAGCGGGTACGCTTTATCCGAACCTTCAGTCGATCCACTACGCGGTGGGGACACCGCTGAGCAATGTGCCTGTCTATGGCACGGCGAATTATTCGCTCGCCGGCTGGACCGTGCCGACTTTCCTTGATGGCGGCACGGAGCCGGGCACATTCTCGGGCAGCATGGCCATCGCCTATGGCGGGGCGACGCCGAAGGTGGGCTTCGATCTCGCGGTGGATATGCCGGGCGATCGCGTCTATGAAATCGTGACCACGGGAGGGGTGGAGAACCCACATCTATCGCAATATTTCGTAAATGTGACGCTGGCGAATGCTTACTTTGGCGCAATCCAGCGCCTCGGTGGAGCGGGCAACCATCTGGAGCTTGGCAGCGGCACAGCTCCCTATGGGCGCGCCTGCCCATCCAACGCAGATTGCAATGTTGACATCAACGGCATGTTGTCGGGCGACGGCGGGGCATCGGCGGCGATCACCTATCATATCCGGCAGCTTGGAGCGACGGACCAGAAAATCGATGGTGCGGCGGCCTTTACGCGGGACGGCGCGGTCGCAGGGCCGACCGTTACCGGCTCCGTTTCATCGCCTTATGCAGACGGCAGCTACAGCGGCCTATATACCCGCGCCACGCAGACCGCCGACAACTTTCAAGATACAGCGATGACCTTCGGTGCATCGGGCGAATTGCTCACCTTCGGCACGTCGAATGTGGGCTCGACCGATGTCGCCGATCTCGGCAAAAACGAATATGCGCTGTGGGGCCGCTGGACGGGCGGCGCGACGGGAGGCAGCGGCTCACATGCCGGTCAGGATCTCTCCGGAAATCGCAGCATGCATTTCCTCATCACCGACAAGAAGACGCAGAATAACAGCAATCAGGTGCCGAGCGTTGGCACGGCCACTTACGAGTTGGCGGGAGCGACGTCTGCAACCTCCAGCAATGGCAGCCAACAGCCGGGGACGCTGAGCGGCAACATTGCGGTGCAGTGGGACTATATGCATCCGGTGGTGCACTCGAAGGTCGCAATGCTGGGCGTCGATCTCAATGTCGATATGCCGGGCGATGCGATCTATCACATCAAGACGACGGGCGGCATCGCCGATCCGTCGAATGGCGGGATAATGGCGGGGAGCTATGCCGCGTTTCAGGGAACGGCTCTTGTGACCTTTACCGGTGCTTCGGCAACGTCGTGCCCGGCAGGCTCATGCAGCAACGCTAATATCAGGGCGATTGGCTATGGCGACCAGACGATTGCCGGGGGCGTTCAATTCTTCGGCCTGTCTTATGGGATCGGAGGCGGAGCTGCACCGCAAATCTCCGGCATCGGCGTTTTCACGCCTTCGATAAACTGATCGTCGCGCCATCGAAACGAAAAGGCCGGGTGGAAGCGCCCGGCCTTTTTTTCATGGCGGTCTGACGAAATTCAAGTTCGGTCAATCCGCTTTGCGAGGGCATTATTCCTTCCATGCGGTCGGCCATGTCGTTCTCCTCTTGAATTTGCGCGGGCGGACAGGTTTTCCTGCCCACCCGCGTCACTGCATCAGCCACACACATGATTCTCCTCGCGAACGTTTCATTGAGGAAAGTCGGGGCGCGTCCAATGGTGCTCGGAGGTTTCACAGTCCACGCAGGCCACGTTCTCTACCGGCTTGCTCGTAACGGCTGCGGCAAACCAATCGAGGAATCGCACGCCGTTGGTCTGACGCGTGTAGAACCGATCCAGCACATGGGGACGTCCACGGTTGTCCGGCGCATTCTTTGCTAACACGACGTCATAGTAGCCACCGATGATAGCCTCATCGTGCCCCCAACTGGTATAGGTGCGGAAATTGGAAACCTTCGCGCGAATATACGCGTGCGCGTCGTCTAAATTTGCCGGAACATCGGGTGCACCTACGCCCATGTGCCGCATGAAAAAGGCCTGAATACCATCATTCTTTCGTTGTATTGGTGAAAGGTAATTTCAGGATGGAGTTTGGCCGCCCGAATATAGAGATCCTCCAATGACAATCCGTCCGTATTAAGATCATCGAAGCCTCTGGTTTTCTTTAGAACGTTTGCCGTCCCCCATGATCTGAAGAGCGGCGCAAGTTTTTCGCCCACGCGATAGGCGCCCCGCCATCGGCAAAATGGGTGACAGAGGCATTCGGATAGTGCTGGGCGACGATATGATTGAAGATGGGCGATGCGATTGCCCCTGCGCTCCACCCCATCACGGCGACGGTTTTGGGATCACCGTAAGTCTTGAACATCCAATCCAGGGCAGACACCGCATTGTCGTAACCCTTGTGCAGGATATTCATCTTGCCCGCAGGCTGGCTGCCTATTGCAGGCACATCATAGGTTGCGACCAAGTCGCCGAGAAAGACGTCTCCGTTGGCAGTGGGAATATAGACGATGGCTGCAGGGCTTATGTAGCCTGAGCTATAGGCTGGCCAATGTGCATGGCCAATGTCGCGGTCATGGCGACAAGGCAGATGCAGTGATCTTTATAGATGAGCCGTGCGAGGCGTGATTGCTCGTCCGGTGTATCGGCTTCGGTGCCAAGGCGTTTGGCATTTTTGACCGTGCGGGCACCGGCCAAGCCGACCGCCAATAACGTGAGAGCGAGTGATGCGGCGGCGAGGGCGCGCGGCATTGACCCGTTGGCGAGTTCAAAAATGATTGAGATGAGTGTGATGAGCATGGTGGCTGAGACCAGCATGCTCATGGGATGTGCCTGCGTGGTGACACGCCGGTAATAGGCGGCAATTGAGGTGCGAATATCAGCGGGCAGAACATCGGATCTGTGTCCGCGCACCTGCACATCAAACATAAGGTCAAACCAGAGAACTGCGATGAGAAAAGCAGAACCGGCAGCTGTCACGACAGGCATAGAAACCCTCTACGCAGCACATGTTTGGAGGGCGTTCTGCCCGTGACTTACCCTAGCTGCAATATAAAGGTGTCGAAAGCGATATCGGCTTCGTATCGTCAATGTGGCGAGCACTCTATTCAGGAACCGCTTCGCCTGAGCCGCCGAGCTCGGCGGGGAAGTCTTTTAGCTTCGGCAGGCCATCACGTATCCGCAACACGGTTTCTGAGTAGTTGACGTGAACTCCCGGCTTGAAGTCGAGCGTGGGGATGGTCGCCGCGAACACATCCACCAGTCCGAGTGGCGGGTGCTCGGTCATCAAATGTCCTCCACATTTGGTGCAAAACTTCCGTTGGCTGAGTTCTGTCTTTTGAAAACTACCAAGATACTGCTGACCTGAGATGACCTTGACGGCATCAGGCTTCCAGAGACTGAATGCGTTGACCGGTCCCCCTGACCAGGAGCGACAGGACGCACAGTGACAATAGCCCATGCCCTCCGGTTCTCCGCTTACCTCCAATGTCACCGCGCCACAGAAGCACGATCCGAGATGCGCCATAATTCGTCTCCTCTCTATATTCTAATCTTTTTGTTGCGGCTTTTCTCCGACGGGTAGCCTGGCTTCTTTCCATGCGCGAAATCCGCCCTCGATGTGACTAACATTTGTCAGACCCATATCGTGCAATGCAGCTGCCGCGAGGCTGGAGCGCCAGGCTGACTGACAGTAGAGAACGAATTCTTTTCCTGAGCCAAAAATATCTTTGTAATAGGGGCTCTCCGGATCAACCCAGAATTCCAGCATTCCACGCGGAGCATGGAAAGAGCCTGGAATTATGCCTTCGCGCTCCAGCTCGCGGACGTCGCGAATATCGACGAAGACGACGTTCGGGTCATCAAGCAGCGCCTCTGCTTCCACAAGCGTTAGTGTGCGGATTTTTTCCCGCGCCTCAGCCATTAGCTGCTTGTAGCCTTTGATTATCGGCATGTTGTTTCTCCTCGTATTTTTCGGTGAGGCATTGACGAACAGCAATAGCTAAGGGAATGGGTTAGAGTAATTTACATCGCCTGTTTGTCCAACAGCTTGTTGCGGTGATCTGCTCGGGTTCTCGGTTGCCATAATTCATTTTGGAGAACTATTGGCCAAGAGTTACGGCTCCTGGGCGGAACTATCAGGATCTAAGTGTCTTGAAGCTTCGATTGCGGTTCGAGGAAGGCTGATAACGACACTCAAGCCATCCGGTCGCAAATTCTGACTGAGGGAGCCCCGAAGCTGCGTTTCTACGACGGCATTAAGCAGCTTTGAGCCAAATCCGCTCTTTTGTTCGGTGTCGAGCTTACCTGAAAACAGCTCTTCCCATGTGATCGTCAGGCGTTCTTCTCCGACATGCAGGCTCACTTGCAGCTTGCCATCCTTTTGCGACAGTGCGCCGTATTTCGCCGCGTTGGTGATCAACTCGTGCACGACCAATGCCATTGATTTGAACGCCGCAATGTTGATCGCTATGTCCATGCCAACTATAGCGATGTTGCCTGCCTCAGGCTGTTCATAGGGGCTCAGCAACTGCCATAACAGCGCTTGCAGAGTGCCAGTTCTGGAACCTGATTTTCCGTGAATAAGGCCATGTGCCTGATGGAGCGCGGTCAGGCGAGCACTCAGCGGCTCGACCAGGGGACGCAACGCCGGTTCTTCTCGTACAGAAAGGCTGACCAGGCCGCCGACAAGTGCAAAAAGATTCTTGATACGATGATCGAGCTCGTAGGCGACAAGCTCACGTTCAAGCTCCAGATGCTTTGCATCATCAATGTCCGTCGAGGTGCCGTACCATCGTGTAATGTTGCCGTCCGTATCTCTGATCGGCTTGGCTAAAACCTTCACCCAACGATATTTTCCGTCATGATGTCGTAGCCGGTAATCAATATCGTAGGGCTTTCCACTTGCGAGGCTTTCCAGCCAAGCCTTATCGACAAGCGGCCGATCATCGGTATGGACAAGCGTTTTCCAACCTTCCGGATTTGTAGCGTCGGCTTCGGTGCCGGTGAATTCTTTCCATCTACGATTGAAGTAATCATGATGCCCATACGCGTCCGTGCTCCAGACGATCTGCGGGATGGATTCCGTGATGATATGGAAGCGGAGGTTGCTTTGGTTGAGGGCGGCTTCGGTTTTGTTGCGACTTTGCATGACAGTGGCCAACGTGACCGGCGCAAGCGCAATGAGGGATGCCCCCAGCCTGATCGAGACAAGAGACATCTCGTCGATCGGTCCCGTCGAATTCGGTAGATATCCCGCGGAGATGGCAATGAGCGCCCAGCTCCCAAAGAGCAGGGTGAGGATGGCTGTCGGGAACACCGGGTAGATGAGGCCGCACCAGAGTAAGGCGGGAACGGGGAATGCAATCGCTCCCGGGCCTCCGATAATCATGGCAGCCAGACATGAGAGCACGAGCGCCGCAACCGGAAGGCCGGAATGAGCGGCCAATGAAGCAGCCATCTCCTTTAGTTCTGTCATTCCCGATTTCTCGGGCGTCACCCTGTTAAATGGCCATGACAGGATGACAGGTAGGATCGTGAGGTAGTTGACGAATTCTGTCGCGAACCAGAATAGGCTTCCACTAATTGATCCGCCGCCAAATAGAATGGGGTTAGCTATTGCGCCGACTGCGCCCACAGCGCTCGCCCCCGCAGCGGATACCAGCGCGATATAGAGCATCGAACTGGGTTGTCGAAGGCGGATAGCATCCACCGGAAGCCGGATACAGATGAAGTACGCTGTGACCACGCCGACGAGGTTCGCCAGATTGAGGAGCACTGCCTTTGGCAGTGTCGATCCGGTCAGGAGATCAGCGGCGAGATAGGCAGAGACTGCAGCGAGCCACCCAGACACTCGAGCTGAATTGGGCCTGAGAAGCAAGAAGCTGAGCATGATTGCATTGGCAGGCCAGACAGTCGCGAGAAACCCCACGGGACGCGAATAGATGCCGAATAGACAGGCACAGAAAACGACTACTCCGAGTATCAGTGGGTCGCGGAGCCCAAATGTCGCTTTGTTTTCTTCCCTGGGAGGGTACTCACCACCACAAACAGACATTCTGCCTTCCTCGGACGCAGGGCACTAAGTTGATCATATGTCGGAATGATAAATGTTAGTCCAGATGAGCCTGACACCGACGTAACAGGCGCTTGCCGTGACCTCCTATGGTCCGGTCGTCGGCAGACATAACGAAGCTTTCCGAATGCCCGATAGTGAGGTCAAGCACCTCCAGCGTCTGGTTCATTTCACCCGCACTATTGTTGGGCAGATTGAGGCGTCCTGCCATCTTCGCCCACAAATGTCCGCTCTATAATCAATCTGTATACTGCATTATTATTGACTGCGTCCGCTCAAGGTAATCATGCATGAGAACGCGATGGATAAGGTGCTTTCGGTGTGTGGGCAAGGCGCTTGTGTGAGCCGGCTTGTCTAATTTATCTGTGAGCAGTGAATTATCAGCGTCTTAACCATGTCGTCCGCGGAACGAATATAAATATTCGTCAGTTGATTACTGCGACGGTGCTGACAAATCTCCTCCGTTTAGCACACAACAAATTTCTGAAATTACTACAGTGAAAAAATACGCGCACTGAGCTTCAACTCGCCGGGGCGAATTGAGTCAGTACCGAGGCTGAATGTTGCGAGAGAAGGTATGATGGAACAGGTGATGCGGCACTTGGTGTCGAGTGGGTGGGGTTTTTTTCCAGACGCTTCCATATCAAATAGCTCAGTCGCGCGATATCCGATCTATCAAAGAAAGCTACATCTCAGGCCAAGGCTCACGGCGGTTTTGCAGAGAGTCCTCTTTGTATCTGTTCTTGCCTCAGGAGCAGTTGTCGGCCTGGGTAACAATCATGCTTTTGCTTTGAACGAATGCAGTATTGGCCCTGCGGGCCCGGTCGTGACCTGCGACGACACCAGCAAAAATCCCTACGCTGGTGGAATTACCTATATTCCTCTTCCCGGCACTCTCAATGTGGAGAGCGGGGTTGTTGTTAACCGCTCAAGCGGCACCGATCTCAGAGGTATTCGCGTTAGAAACTTGTCGGGTACCCCGTTAGCGGTCAATCTTGCCGACGGCGTCATCATCACCACAAATGGGTTGCGTACTCGTGGTCTGGAAGTGGAGGGGATTGGTGACGTCGTCATCGATTCCGGCGCAGATATTTGGACCGTCGGAGACAGCTCTACCGGACTGTTCGGCACGATCAGCAGTGCGGCAAGTGCCGGAAACATTAATATCTCTCAGCTTGAGAACAGTACGGTCACGGTGGCGGGTGCGGCTGTAACGGGTGTTTATGGCCTCAATGAAGGAACCGGTTCCACAACCGTGAGTTCGGCCGGCGTCGTTTCCACGGTGGGCGATAGCGGCTTTGGCATATTCGCCCAGAATAGCAATGCCGCCTCTGGAAACACGACAGTCATTCTAGACGTTTCCGGTTCCGTGCTTACCGATGGCGTGGGTTCGGCTGGCCTCTACAGTCTCAATGAGGGCAGTGGTGATGCTCTTGCCTTCACATACGGCAAGATCACGCTAATGCAGCGTGATTCCGACGGCGTCGTGGTCGATGTTGACCGCGTGACCAGCTCAGGTGATGCGATTGCGGTGCTTTCAAATACCGCAGACATATCCACCACAGGAGATAGGTCACGCGGCGTTTACGCGCTCAATTGGGGGCTCGGCCAAGCTGACATCACTTCTGCGGGAGTGATCACGACGGACGGAGCGGAGGCTTACGGTCTACAGGCCAAGGTAGGTTACGACGCACTACGACGCCTTACGTATAGTGCTGCAGACGTGCTTGTCAGCCTTGAAAGCGGCGGCAGCATCGTCACGAAAGGTGCTTCCGCGTACGGCATATTTACCGAGAATGAAGGCGTAGGTGCCAGCACTGTAGATATGGGCTCCGGCACCTCGATCACTACTTCGGGCACTCTGGCGAACGGCGTCAATGGAGTTGGCGGCGGGCCCATGTCCTTTGCGCAGGCTGCTGCGTCCATGGTCGCGGTTTCGGGTGACCAATCGTTTGGCGTCAATCTGGTTGGGGTCAATCAGGCCTCCGCCGATATCGATGGTTCCGTATCATCGGCGGGCGAGTTTGGTGTTGGCGTTTCGTCCTTCGCCAGTGCGGGTCCTGCCGACATTGTGATCGGCGCAAATTCGACAGTATCGGGAGGCTGGCAGACCGATGTTGCAGGGCTGGGTGCCAGCACTGTTCGCCCGTCGGCCGGTATGCTTTTAGGGTCCAGCGTGTCGAGCCAGTTGACGAACTTCGGCGTTATTGGAGCGGCCTCCGATCGTGCGATCGCCGATAGCGGTCGTCAGGCCGCGACCATCGGAAACCTTACGGTCAGCAATAGCGGCTTGGTGACTGGTTTTATGGATTTGGCAACTGGCGGAACAAACACCTTCTACAATAACGCGTCTGGCGTGTTCGATGTCCGCCACTTCGCCGACACAGATGGCGACGGAGTACGTGATACCAAGCGCGTCTCGATCTCAGATTTTGGCGCCGCGACCAGCAGCTTTAACAATCTTTCCGGCGCTACTGTTCGGCTGGCCCCCGTGGTTGGCGAGGCCAATGCCGATGGAGCCAACTATTATATACCGACGACCGGCATAGACAGCCGTTCTCTTGAAGCCACCTATTACACACTCGACCGATCCGGGGTGGTGCAGGGGCAATTCACCAATCTCGGTACATTCCACAACGCCGGCGTCGTCGATCTGCGTGGAACGATAACCGGTAACACATTGGTGGTGACGGGAAACGCGTCAGCGGGTGGAGCTGCCGGGAATGGGGTCTTCATATCTGAGGGCGGTCAGCTTTTGCTCAACACCGTTCTGAACGAAGGCATTGCGGCAGGAGGGCAGACAGGCTCGTTCTCGGACGTTCTGGTCGTGGACGGCACCCAAATGGGGACGGGCGCCACCACTATTACCATCGACCGTAGAGAAGGGGCCGGTGCTCTGACGCCCGGCAACGGCATTCTTCTGGTGGAAGTCCGCAACAAGGCGGCGTCTGCTCCTGATGTGTTTGCCCTGAATGGCGACGCTGTCGTCAATGGCGAACAGACTTTGATAGCGGGAGCGAATTCCTACAACCTGTTTCACAACGGTGTCGCGAGCGACAGCACCGACGGAAACTGGTATCTGCGCAACGTGGGATTCGCGCCGAGTGTTCCTGCTTATGAGGACTATCCAAAGGTCCTTCTTTCCTTGATCAAGATTCCGACGCTTCAGCAACGTGTTGGCAATCGATACTGGAATGACGAGCGGGGGAATTACGATGTCAATCCCGACGGAACAGCGATCATAGAAAATAGTGGCATCTGGGGTCGCATTGAGGGCGCACACGGTCGCTATGAACCTTCCGTGTCCACGAGTGGCGCGCGCTATGATGCCGATACATGGAAGATGCAGGCTGGCCTGGACGGGCTATTTGTCGAGGACGATAGAGGCAAGCTGATCGGCGGTGTGATGGCCCATTATGGTCAAGCCGCAGCCGATGTGATGGCTGGCGGCTCGAGTGGTGACATCAACGCCGATGGTTATGGCTTGGGTGCCACTCTAACCTGGTATGGGATCGATGGCTTTTATGTGGACACTCAGGCGCAGGCCACATGGTTCGACAGCGATCTCAGTTCCTCAACCTTGGGACGCAATCTTATCGATGGCAACAAGGGCTTCGGCTATGCTTTTAGCCTCGAGGCGGGGCAGCGCGTCGCCATGGACCAGAAATGGACGCTGATACCGCAAGCGCAACTGATCTATTCGGATATCCGCTTTGATGGCTTCACGGATTCGTTTGGCTCGACCGTTTCTTTGTCAGACGGAGACAGCCTGCGCGGCCGGTTGGGCCTAGCAGCGGAACGTCAGGAGCGCTGGAAAGAGGAAGATGGCTCGATCTCGCGTGTCACCGGCTACGGGATCGCGAATCTCTATAACGAGTTTCAAGGTGGCACTCGCGTGAATGTGTCGGGTACGGAACTTGCCAGCCGCGACGACAGGCTTTGGAGTGGCCTCGGATTTGGTGGAAGTTACAATTGGAACGACGACAAATATTCGATCTATGGCGAAGCTGCGGCCAATACGGGGCTATCGCACTTTGGTC
This sequence comes from uncultured Parvibaculum sp., assembly GCA_964560165.1. Taxonomy (GTDB): domain Bacteria; phylum Pseudomonadota; class Alphaproteobacteria; order Parvibaculales; family Parvibaculaceae; genus Parvibaculum. The sequence continues at coordinate 21,954 of CAZLLB010000012.1, forward strand.
GTAGTTTTGATGTCGGCGGCACAGTTGGTTTTCGGGCCAAATTGTAAGGCCCGCGCCAGCCTCAGTAAGAAGGTGGTGTCATGATCCAGAGCACACGGGTGTCGCCCTCGCCGGGATTGTGGCAACGGTGAGGGCCCGACCGTCGGAACGCGAAACTGTCGCCCTCCTGGAGCAGGAAGTGCTGGCCTTCGACCCAGAGTTCCAGCGTTCCCTGAAGGACGAAGCCCGCCTCCTCGCCCTGCCGTATGCGATCTTCCTCACCGGTCCAGCTTCCGGGCTTGAAGGTCGTCAAGATCAACTCCAGCGCACCGGACAGATTGGGCGATAGAAGTTCTTCGAAGACGCCGGTATCCCCAAAGCTCAACGAGCGACGATTGTCGCGGCGAACAATGAAGCCGCGTTCTCCCTCCGGCGCCTCTTTTCCGCTGTGGAAGAACCAACTGACTTGAACCCCCAGCGCTCCGGCTATTTTTTGCAGGGTCGGAATCGAGACAGACGAAATATTCCGCTCGACTTGGCTGAGATAGCCGACCGAGCGGCCAACGGCGTCGGCGAGTTCGGTGATCGTCAGACCGCGCGCTTTGCGAAGGTCGCGTATCTGATCGCCCATCCTGGCCTCTTGCGAGGCGCTGGTTTTCTGCGCTGCTTCCGGGCCGTTCGTTCGAACCATGACACCCTCATTGAAATAAAATTCATATCTATGAAATTATAGTTGAATATTTTCATTTTGACCACTAGACCTTCCGCACGGCAAAAGGCGGGAAGTTCGTATGTGGTCGTTGTTCAGTGTGGAAATCGCGGCAAGCTGTGCCGTCGTCTTCATCGCTGGGATTGTGCGCGGCTGGTCGGGCTTTGCTTTTGCCATTGTATCGGGAGCCGGGCTCACCCTTCTTCTGCCAGCCCAAGTCTTCGTTCCCGTGGTTCTTGCGATTGAACTAGTGCTTGGCTTGAGCCTTGTCCCTAAAGAAATGAAGAACTGCTCCTGGCCCACGGTCAGCCCAATGGTGCTCGGCGCGGGGGTGGGGACTGTCATCGGCATCGTCTTGCTGCAAGGATTGCCGGAAGTACTCAGCAAGACGCTGCTGGGTTTCGCAATCGCCAGTTCGGCGCTTGCGATGCTTAGCGCGCCTCGGCTGGTTCTCGGGCCTGCACGCTGGATGCCGCTAACGGCAGGCACGATTTCTGGATTGATGAACGGAGCTTTCGCGATGGGCGGACCGCCCGCGGTTCTGTTCCTTTCTGCACGATTGCCGGAGCCTTCGCGATTGCGTGGGTCAATTATTCTCTATTTCTTCGTGATTGATGCCTTCGCGCTCATATATCTCGGCTTCACCGGCGGGCTCAATCTGCACGTTCTGTCGCTGGCAGCAATACTCCTTCCGACGTCCTTGCTCGGCGTCAAGGTTGGAGAGCGCATTTACGACATCGTCGATCCTGATCGCTTCCGCCCAAGTTTGTTGGTCGGTCTGTTGATCATCGGCGTCGTGTTTCTGGTGACCGGCGGAGCAACCTGGTTATCCTCATAGTAGCTGGCCATCGATAAAATTTCGCGCATCGCCAATTTTCCTGCGAGAGCCGCTTTATTTATGCGGCTCTTATTTTTGGCATTCGAAATTCCTCTCGTTTTTTTATCGTGAACGGATGTTTGCTCTCATGAACCTGAAACAGGTCACTGGGACAGACATCATGCTCGATATTGCCATGCTCACCATCGCGTTTGCGTCCTTTGCGGCGCTCTTTGGCTATCTTTTCCTCTGCGACAGTCTGTGAGCGCCCATGAGCTTCGATCTCATTCTGGGCAGCGGCGTTGCTCTTTTCATTCTCGGCTATTTGCTGGTTGTTCTCGCTATGCCAGAGAGGTTCTAGGGGCCTGTCATGACCGCAAATGGCTTTATCCAGATTGCGCTTTTCAGCACGCTCGTCCTGCTGGTTACGCGCCCGCTCGGTGGCTATATGGCCCGCGTGTTCAAGGGGGATCGTGTCTTCCTCACGCCGATCCTCAAGCCCGTCGAGAGCTTGTTTTACAAGCTCGGGGGCGTTGACGAAAAGGACGATCAACATTGGCTCCGTTATGGCGGCGCGATGCTCTTTTTCAATTTGGCTTGCTTTGGCCTTCTCTACATCATGCTGCGTTTGCAAGCCTATCTGCCCTTCAATCCGCAGGGCTTCGGAAATGTCGATCCGTTGCTCGCCTTCAATACGGCGATTTCTTTCGTCACGAACACCAACTGGCAAAATTATGGTGGTGAGACGACGCTGAGTTATTTCGTGCAGATGGCCGGTCTCACCGTGCACAACTTCGTCTCGGCGGCGACCGGCGTAGCGCTGGCTTTGGCCTTCATTCGCGGCTTCTCTCGCGCGTCGGCGAGCGGCCTCGGCAACTTCTGGGTCGATCTCACGCGTTGCTCGCTCTATGTGCTGCTGCCCGTTGCAATTGTCGTCGGTCTCTTCTTCGTCTGGCAGGGCATGCCGCAGACGCTCAACGCCTACGTTGATGCAACCACTATCGAGGGCGTGCGCCAGACGATCGCCGTCGGACCTGTCGCTTCGCAGGAAGTGATCAAGGTGTTCGGCACGAATGGCGGCGGCTTCTTCAATGCAAATTCGGCACATCCTTTCGAAAATCCGAACGCCATCACCAATCTCGTCCAGATGCTCTTGATCTTTTCGATCGGCGCAGCACTCACAAATGTCTTCGGCCGCATGGTCGGCAACGAGCGGCAGGGCTGGGCGCTGTTCGGCGTCATGGGCGTCCTTTTCCTCGCCGGCGCGCTCACCGCCTATCATTTTGAAGCCGTCGGCAATCCGAACGTGACCGCACTCGGCGTTGATCAGACCGTCAGCGCGTTTCAGGCGGGGGGCAATATGGAGGGCAAGGATGTCCGCTTCGGCATCGCCAACTCTGCCCTCTTTGCCACCGTCACCACGGATGCGTCCTGCGGTGCCGTCAATTCCTGGCATGACAGCTTCACGCCGCTTGGCGGGCTGGTGCCGATGGTCAACATGGAGCTTGGCGAAATCATTTTTGGCGGCGTCGGCTCCGGCCTCTACGGTATGCTGCTCTTTGCCATCGTCGCCGTTTTTATCGCCGGGTTGATGGTCGGGCGAACGCCGGAATATGTCGGCAAAAAGATTGAGGGCTACGACGTCAAGATGACGGCGCTCGCCATCATAATCCTGCCTTTCTCGACGCTGGGTTTCACCGCACTTGCAAGCTCGCTTCCCTTCGGCGTGTCGAGCATCGCCAATGCCGGTCCTCATGGATTTAGCGAAATCCTCTACGCCTTCAGCTCGACAACAGGCAACAATGGCAGCGCCTTCGGTGGCCTGACAGGCAACACGCCCTTCTACAACATCACGCTCGGGCTTGCGATGTTGATGGGCCGCTTCGGCATGATCGTTCCAATGCTCGCTGTTGCCGGTTCACTCGCGCGCAAAAAACACGTCGCGATGTCTGCGGGCACATTTCCGACCGATGGCGGCCTTTTCGTCGCGATCCTCATCGCCGTCATCATTATCGTCGGCGGCCTTACTTACTTCCCGGCCCTTTCGCTCGGCCCGATCGTCGAACACTTCTCGATGGTCAACGGTACGCTTTACTGAGGAGCAATCATGTCACTCGCTCACATTCCGGTAACCCGGGAGGCTTCCTCTAATCGCCTCAAGACAGCATCGCTCTTCCGGGGCGATCTCGTCGGGCGGGCGATCATCGACTCCTTCGTGAAGCTCGATCCGCGCACATTGGTCAAGAACCCGGTCATGTTCGTGGTCGAGGTTGTCGTCGCGCTGACGAGCGTTCTTCTGGTGCGTGATCTGGCTATCGGTGCGCATGTCGGGTTCACCGCGCAAATCGTCTTCTGGCTATGGTTCACCGTGCTGTTTGCAAACTTCGCCGAAGCCCTTGCGGAGGGGCGAGGCAAGGCCCAGGCCGATGCGCTCCGCCGTACTCGCTCCGAAGCTGTCGCTAAGCTCTTGCAGAAAAGCGGCAGGGACTATGACGTCGTCCCGGCGGCCCAGCTCAAGATCGGCGACATCGTGCTGGTGGAGGTGAACGATCTCATCCCGAGTGACGGCGAAGTCGTTGAAGGCGTCGCCTCGGTTGACGAATCCGCCATCACCGGCGAATCCGCACCCGTCATTCGCGAAAGTGGCGGCGACCGCTCAGCGGTAACTGGTGGTACGCGCGTGCTCTCGGACGAGATCAAGGTTCGCATCACCGCTGCGCAAGGTTCGACCTTTCTCGACAGAATGATCCATCTCGTCGAGGGCGCGGCGCGACAGAAGACGCCAAATGAAATTGCGCTCAACATCCTTCTCGTCGGCCTCACCCTCATCTTCCTGTTTGCGACGGTAACGATTCCGAGCTTCGTTTCTTATGCTGGCGGCACCGTGCCGGTCACGGTCCTCGTCGCGCTTTTCGTTACGCTCATTCCGACGACGATCGGGGCGCTTCTTTCTGCTATCGGCATTGCGGGTATGGACCGCCTCGTGAAATTTAACGTGCTCGCCATGTCGGGTAGAGCCGTCGAGGCGGCGGGCGACATTGATACGTTGCTGCTCGACAAAACGGGCACGATCACGCTTGGCAACCGCGTGGCGAGCGAATTCCTGACTATGCCGGGCATCAGTGCCCAGGAGCTTGCCGACGCGGCGCAACTTTCTTCGCTCAGCGATGAGACGCCGGAGGGACGCTCGATCGTCATTCTCGCCAAGGAAAAATATGGCCTGCGGGGGCGGGAACTTGCCAATCTCGACGCAAAATCCATTCCTGTCT
>CAZLLB010000013.1:0-26291 GCA_964560165.1 uncultured Parvibaculum sp.
CGAAGATCTGCGCGCCGCAATAGGACTGGTAGGTCGAGATGCCCATCTTGGACATGACCTTGAGCAGGCCCTTGTCGACCGCCTTGATGAAACGCTTGTTGACTTCGTAAGCGGTCAGTCCGTCGCCAAGAGACGGCAGCATATGCTCCAGCGTCTCGAAGGCGAGATAGGGGTTGATCGCTTCGGCGCCATAGCCCGCCAGGCAAGCGAAGTGATGCACTTCGCGCGCCTCGCCGGTTTCAACGACGAGACCAACCGAGGTGCGAAGCCCCGTGCGGATCAGGTGATGATGCACGGCGGATGTCGCGAGCAGCGCCGGTATCGGCATACGGTCCGCCGTAACCATGCGGTCGGACAGAATGATGATGTTGATGCCTTGGCGCACAGCCTCTTCGGCGCGTTCGCAAAGCCGGTCGATCATCGTTTCCATCGCCCCCGCGCCGCGCTCGGCCTGATAGGTGATGTCGAGCGTTTCAGAGCGGAAGGGGTTGTCCGTCACCTCGCCGATCGAGCGGATCTTTTCGAGGTCGTCATTGGTCAGAATGGGCTGGCGCACTTCCAGCCGCTTCACCGACGACATGCCGGTGAGGTCGAGCAGGTTCGGGCGCGGGCCGATGAAGGAGACGAGCGACATCACCAGCTCTTCGCGGATCGGATCGATCGGCGGGTTCGTCACCTGCGCGAAGTTCTGCTTGAAATAGCTGTAGAGCGTCTTGGTTTGCAGCGAGAGTGCCGAGATGGGCGTGTCGGTGCCCATCGAGCCCGTCGCTTCCTGACCTTCTATCGCCATCGGCGCCATCAGGAATTTCAAGTCTTCCTGCGTGTAGCCAAAGGCTTGCTGCAAATCGAGCAGCGCCGGGCCATGCGCCGGCTTTGGCGTCAGGGTCTTCTTCACGGCAGGCATGTCCTCGAGCACGATTTGCGTGCGGTCGAGCCATTGCTGATAGGGGTGGAGCTTGGCGAGTTTCGTCTTCACCTCGTCGTCGGAGATGATGCGCTTTTCCTCAAGGTCGATCAGCAGCATCTTGCCAGGCTGCAAGCGCCACTTCTCGACAATGGATTCTTCAGGTATCGGCAGCACGCCCATTTCCGACGCCATGATGACATTGCCTTCGTCGGTGACGAAGTAGCGCGCCGGGCGCAGTCCATTGCGGTCGAGCGTCGCGCCGATCTGGCGGCCATCGGTAAAGGCGATGGCGGCGGGGCCGTCCCACGGCTCCATCAGCGCAGCGTGATATTCGTAGAAAGCGTGCCGGTCCTTGTCCATCAGCGGATTGCCCGCCCAGGCTTCGGGGATCAGCATCATCATCGCATGGCTGAGCGAATAGCCGCCCATGACCAGCAGTTCGAGCGCATTGTCGAAGCAGGCCGTATCGGATTGGCCATCGACCGCAATCGGCCAGAGCTTCTTCAGATCGTCGCCGAGGATTTCCGACTTCATCGCCGCGTAGCGCGCCTGAATCCAGTTCGTGTTGCCGCGCACCGTGTTGATCTCGCCATTGTGGCAGACCATGCGGAAGGGATGCGCGAGCGACCATGTCGGGAAGGTGTTGGTTGAGAAACGCTGATGCACCAGCGCTAGCGCCGTCACAATGCGCGGGTCCTTCAGGTCCTTGTAGTAAGGGCCGACCTGCGCCGCCAGCAACATGCCCTTATAGACGATGGTGCGCGAGGAGAAGGACGGAATATAGAGCCCGCGCGGAATCTTCGATCCCTCCGCATAAAGCGTATTGAAGATGCGCTTGCGGATGACGAAAAGCTTGCGCTCGAAATGGTTCTGATCGGTGATGTCCGGGCCTTGCCCCACAAAAACCTGCCGGTGGAAAGGCTCGGTCGGCTTCACGGTCACGCCGAGATCACTGTTATCGACGGGCACATCGCGCCAGCCGAGGAAAGTCTGGCCTTCTTCTGCGATCAGTTTTTCGACCAGCGCGACGATCTTGGCTCGCTCCGCCTCATCGCGGGGCAGGAAGAAGACACCGACGGCATATTGGCCTTCGGGCGGCAGCGTGAAGCCGAGGCTTGTCGCTTCTTCGCGAAAAAACCGGTCCGGCATCTGGATGAGGATGCCCGCGCCGTCGCCAGCCTTCGGGTCTGCGCCCACGGCACCGCGATGCTCAAGATTTTCAAGAATCCTGAGACCGTCCTCGATGATCTTGTGAGATTTTCGGTTGTGGATGTTCACCACAAAGCCGATGCCGCAAGCATCGTGCTCGTTACGGGGGTCATAAAGCCCCTGCGCAGCCGGGAGGCCCGCAGGAAGCGACATCGCGGCCGTCGCCGGTTTCGACGAAGCGCCTTCAAGGCTCTCTTCGTTGAACGGCGCGTAGCCTGCTGCTGTCAGCTTCTCCGTCATACCCGTCTCTCGTCCTTTGTCTGTTTCTGTTTCCGTCTCCTGATCGGAGTGGAGGCGGATCTTCCCCGTTTCCGCTCGCGTCCTTCTCGCCCTGTGGCCTTTTCAGGCATGGGCGCGGATGCAAACGGATCGCACGACTTTGATCTCGATATGTCCGCAAGACGGCTTTTGCCCCGTCATGCAATGCACTGCCGGGTCGCCCGGCCTGCCGATATGTCGCCGACAGCAGCTCAGGGCCGCTATCCTCGAAAGTGAGACGCCGTCGAGGCACCTCAACCGGCCGGATGGACACAGCCTTTCCAGCAAGATGAAATATGCAGGAAGAGCTGTCTTGAATCAAGTAAATAAGACAGGACTACTGACCTAAAAATATTCCATAATTTTCAATAACTTACCGAAAAGTCTAGGGCGATTTTAGCTCGTAAGTTGCGTTTTATGCAGGAAATATCAGCCTGTCCGGCCCGTCGCCGGGGCCGCCTGCTGTCTCCGCGAGGCTGTCGGTGTTTCACGCGCCTGAGCTTACATTGGCGGGGGTGTTTCGCCGAGTGGTATGAGGGGTAGCGGCAGTTTTACCGTGATTTTTGTGCCGGTGTTTTCAGGGCTTGTGACGGCAATCGTGCCGCTCAGTTGACGGACGAAAATTTCCACGTAATCGGAGCCGCGTTTCTCAGGAAGTTTCGGCGCGTTCCTTTCCTTCATGCCCGTGCCGTTATCGGCGACGGTCAATTCGATATGATCGCCTACATTCACCAGGCTCAGGACAACGCGGCCCACGCCGTCGGGAAAGGCATGTTTGATGGCGTTCGTCGCCAGTTCGTTGACCAGCAGGCCGAAAGGCACTGCCAGATTCGGGTCAATGTTCAATGGTTCTGCATCGACCTCGATCGTGATGTTCGACGTGTTGTCGAGCAGGCTTGCCGACAAGCTCTTTCCTATCTCCCGCAAGTAGTCGTCGGCGGCGACGGCTGCGCCGCGGCTCGATTGGGAAATCAGATCGTAGAGCTGTGCAATCGCTCCGATGCGCGCCTGCATGGCCTTGTAACCTTGCACGCAAGGGGCAGCCGTCCATCTTGCTTCATAGGCGATCAGACCGATGACGATCTGCAAGTTGTTCTTGATGCGATGTGAAATTTCGTTCGTCAGCATTTCGCGGTCGCGCTCGCGCTGCTTGCGATCGGTGATGTCCTCAAAAACCAGAAGCATACGGTGAGCGTGGTTTCCCGGCTGCGAAATTTTCCGCGCGCTGAGATTGAAGACCCGGCGGCCGAGGACTGGAAAGTCGTCCTCGATTTCAAAACTATCGAAAGGCTTGTTTTCCGGCAGCACTTTTTCCAAAAGATGTCGCAGCGCTGGCACGTCCCATTGATGCTGGCCGAGTTCGGAGACGCGCCGTCCGTGCGCTTCGGTTTGCGTGATGCCGAAGATCGTCAGGAATGCGGCGCTCGCCGTCACTACTGTCATATCGTCTTCCAGCACCACGAGTGGGTCGCGGATCGTATCGACGATGCTTTGCGTCAACTGCCAGTTACGGTTGCTTTCTTTGCGCGCCGCGCGCTCCTCGCTGACGTCTTCGATGGCGAGCAGGATGAAGCCATCATGATCGCCGGGGCGCAAAATCTTGCGGGCGTTGACCAGCATGATGCGCCTGCCGATGATCGGAAAGTCGTGCTCAACCTCAAAGCCCTCGACCGAGGCGCGATGCGGGATCACGTTCTCAAGCAGGCTGTGCAGCGCCGGAATGTCCCATTGCCTGTTTCCGAGGTCGTAGATCAGGTACCCTTCGGTGTCTTCTCTGCGCGTGCGGAAGGTTTGATAGAAAGCGCGGTTGGCCGATGAGATGTTCAGATTTCTGTCGAGCACGAGCAGCGCACTTGGCACCGTTTCCACGATGTCACTGGCCGCAATATCGGATACCGGCATTTGTCCCAGTCCATTCGGTTGCCCGCACTCTATGCCGCGAACAGACCCGTGAAACAGTTTTGGAGCTGATGCTCCGTGTAGGGTTTGCGAAGCAGTTGCGTACCGCTGATGAAGAGGATCTTCATCTTGTCGGTGACGAAATTTCCGGTTGTGTAGAGGACACGCAGTTCCGGCCGCAGCTTGACTGCCTCTTTCGCAAGCTCAAAACCGCCAAGGACCGCTGTTTTGAGATAGATATCTGTAAAGAGAGCGTCGATCTGTTGATCGGATTTCAGGAATACCAGGGCTTCCTCGACGTCGCTGGCCAGCAAAGTCTGGTGGCCCCAGTCCTCAATCATCATTTCCGCTGTCTGGCGGATAAATACGTCGTCTTCAACGATTAGTATAACAGACATCGGGGCTCTTTCCTGCCGTCACCAAAACAGATACGGCTTCCGCGCCCTTTCGTCGGCCACCGGTAATCCGGCGCCGCGGGGTGTCAGCGACAGGAGTATAACGCACTGAGTGACGTTAAGTCCCTTAAGCCTTTCATTTTTCTAGATTTTTCGCTTTCGCGCGGGATACGGCGCTATTTGCGGCAAAGGGGCCGAGGCTTGAGGCGGTGGCGTCGCTCTGACATGGTTCTCCCGATGAAAAACGGAGGATGCCATGCTGACGAGGATCGACCGGGTGCAGATCGCGGTGCCTGACGTGGCGGCGGCGTCGAAAGGCTGGATCGACATTCTGGGCGCCGAGCCTGCGGGCGATGATCGCATCAAGGGCCTCTACGCGAAGCGGCGGCGGTTGCGCATCGGCACGGGCCTGGTCGAATTTCTGGAACCGGATGGCGCGGGGCCGGTCGCCGATGCGGTGGGCAAGCGCGGCGCGCATCTTTTCGCTGCGGGCGCGGCAAGCGCCGATCTTGCGAAACTCGCGGCACGGTTCAAGGCCAAGGGTGTCACGCCCATCGCCGAAAGCGGTCAGTTGCATCTCAACGAGAGTGACACCGGCATCCCCGGATTGCGTCTGGTGCTGAGCGAAGACGTTGCGCTCCCCGCCGTAGGCGTCATCGATTTCCTATATGAGGCGACGATCCTTTCGGCGGATACCGAAGGCGTCACGCGGGCGATGAACGATCTTCTCGGCCTCGATGGGAGCAATTACACCGAGATCACCTCCGAGCTTTTCGGCTATCGCGGCACGCTGACGCTTTTTGAGAAAGACAAGCTCGACCGGCTCGAAGTGATCACGCCGACGGTGCAGGGCACCACGATGGAGCGCTATTTTCGTCGTTTCGGCCAGAGCCTCTACATGGCGTTTGCGGAAACCAAGCAAATGTCATTGATCGAAGATCGTGCCCGCGCCGCAGGCGTCGGCTTTACTGTCGATCGGCCCGAAGATCGCGCGGCGCATCTGCCCGCCGATCAGATATGGCTCCATCCGGCCACGCTGGGCGGCATGATGCTCGGCCTCTCGCGTCCGAGCATGGCCTGGTTCTGGTCGGGCCACCCCGAGCGTGTAGAGGCGGTTGCATCATGATCTTCACCAGCGACAATGCCTTCGGCGTCGCGCCTGAAATTCTTGACGCCATTGCGCGGGCCAATGTCGGCGCTGTGTCCTCCTATGGCGGCGACGAGATCACCGCACGATTGCAGCGCCGTTTTTCAGATGTCTTTGCGTGCGAGGTGGTAGTTTTTCCGGTCGCGACCGGCACGGCAGCAAACGCGCTGTCGCTTGCCACGCTGACGCCGCCTTACGGTGCAATCTTCTGCCACGAAGAGGCGCATGTGAATGTCGATGAATGTGGCGCGCCGGAAATGTTTTCGGGTGGTGCCAAGCTTGTGAGTTTGCGTGGCGCAAACGGCAAGATCGACGCGGATGGCTTTGAAGAAGCGCTCAGGAATTACCGCAAGGGCGATGTGCATCAGGTGCAGCCCGCCTGTCTGACGCTGACACAATCGACGGAGGCGGGCACGGTTTACACGCCCCGCGAATTGAAGAGCCTCGCGAGCCTTGCGCATGAGCGTGGCCTTGCCGTCCATATGGATGGCTCGCGCTTTGCCAATGCGCTGGTTTCGCTTGGTTGCACGCCTGCCGAAATGACATGGAAGGCGGGCATCGACGTTCTCTCCTTCGGCGCGACCAAGAACGGTGCGCTCGCCGCCGAGGCCGTGGTGTTTTTCGATCCCGCCAAAGCCGCCGATTTTGCATTCCGCCGCAAGCGGGGCGGGCATCTTTTCTCAAAGATGCGGTTTTTGTCCGCTCAGCTTGAGGCTTATCTCGATAATGACCTCTGGCTCCACCTCGCGCGTCATGCCAACGCGATGGCCGCGAGTCTGGCGCAGGGTCTTGGCGCTCTTGAAGGTGCGAAGCTCGCAAGCCCCGTGGAGGCAAACGAGATTTTCGTCAGTTTGCCCATAGCCACCATCGACAGGCTCAAATCCGCCGGAGCGGCGTTTCATCCCTGGCCCAAAAGCGGCGATGGCGCAGCGGGGGCCACGGTCCGTCTCGTCACGTCTTTTGCCACTCAAGAGGCCGATGTGGACGCATTTCTCGCCGCTGCGCGCGGCTAGCGTCGTTGCGCTTCAACATTCATTAATCCTGTCTGCCTAATCTTCGGCTCTGATAAACAGGCGCGGGATCAGGCATGGCCAACGCGGAAAAAACGACCAGCTACGACGACATGATCGCGCAGGCGGAAGCCGCCGTCGCGGCGCTTCGCGATAGCTATCGCGAGCAGCTTGTCGCCGATGCCGCGTCGCTTCTCGATATCTGGGCGGGCCTCGAAGCCGGCGCGCCGTCAGCCCGCGTATTGCACGACGTTCATGCCATCGCGCATAACGTCAAGGGTCAGGGCGGCTCTTTCGGTTACGACCTCGTCACCTCCATCGGCGCTTCGCTTTGCGACTTCATTCGCAGCGGCGACCGCACGACGCCGGACGGCCTCAACATCGTTCACGCCCATATCAAAATCCTGAAGATGGTCGCAGACAACGACATCTCGGGCACAGGCGGCGAAACCGGCGAGCGTATCGTCGCCAAGCTTCATGCGCTGACGCACTGATCACGAAAAACAATCCCCTCGCTTCGCCATGAGGCGATGATCAGACGGTCAGGCTTTCCAGATCGTCGAGCATCGCCGAGAGAGCGGATTCCTTGGGTTCGGATTTTTCGGCTTTGGGCGCAGACGCCTCTTCCACCATGGCGTCCGTCTGCTTCTGCGCACCGTTCAGCACGCGCGCCATCTCCCCAACCAGCACATCCATGCGGAAGGGTTTGGAGACGAAACCATCCATGCCCGCCGCGAGATAGGATTGGCGATGGCTTTCCATCGCATGGGCAGTCAGGGCGATGATCGGCATGTCGCGCCATTCTTCATCAGCGCTGCGGATGACCTTGGTGGTCAGAATGCCGTCGAGTTCGGGCATCTGAATGTCCATCAGGATCAGGTCGAAGCGTTCCTTGCGCACCGCGCGCACGGCTTCGACGCCATTATTGGCGATGGTCAGGCGATGGCCGAGGCGCTCCATGACAGCGCTCATCAGCTTCTGGTTGACCGGTTGATCCTCGGCGAGAAGGACGTTGAGGATATGGCCGACCTTGGCGGGCGCTTCGGCTGCCGCTTCTGCCGTGGCAGGGGCGGCGGGAGCTGGCATGGTGGCAAGCGGCTCTGGTTGAAGCTCTGCGTGGTCGGCGATTTCTTCCGCCGGAATGGTGAGGCTGAAGCTTGAACCGTTGCCGAAGGCGCTTGTCGCTTCGAGCGTCCCTTTCATCAGGGTTGCTAGTTCCCTGCTGATCGCAAGACCAAGGCCGGTGCCGCCATGCGTCCGCGCCGTCGCTGCCGTGGCCTGGGTGAAGCGATTGAAGAGTTTGGGCAGCACTGCTTCGGCTATGCCCGCGCCGGTGTCGCGCACGGTGAAGACGAGGCGCGCAGGGGCCGTGTCTGTGAGCGTCACATCGAGATCGACCGAGCCTTGCTGGGTGAATTTGATAGCATTGCTGACGAGGTTGAGCAAGATCTGCCGCAATCTGGTCCGGTCGCAGAGAATGGTCTGCGGCACATTGTCGGCGACGGTACAGCGCAGCGCGAGGCTCTTTTCATCGGCGCGCGCGCGCAACAAGTCGATGACCGAAGCTGCGACTTCACGCGGCGAGGAGGCGCTGGCATTGAGTTCGAGCCGCCCGGCTTCGAGCCTGGAGAGGTCGAGAATGTCATTGATAATGGTGAGCAGGCTCTCACCCGATTCCCTGATGGTCTCGACGCGGCTGCGTTGCGTCGGCGTCAGTTCGTCCTGAAGCAATATGTCTGCGAGCCCAATCACGCCGTTCATCGGTGTGCGGATTTCATGGCTCATCGTCGTCAGGAATTCAGATTTGGCGCGGTTGGCCTGTTCGGCTGTTTCCTTCGCGGCGGCAAGTTCATGCGCGGTACTGTCCAGCTTGGCGCGTTCGTCTTCGAGTTTGGCCTGCGTCGCCTGCAATTCGCGAAAACGTTCTTCGGTCTGGTTCTGGCTGCTTTTCAGCGCCTTCTCGACATTCTTGATATGGGTGATGTCGATCTCAACGACGATGAAGGTCTTGATCCGGTTTTCACGGTCGCGGATCGGCCGCACTTCGATGGAAGCCCAGTAGGGGAGGCCGCCGCGCGTGTGGTTCAGCGTTTCGACATTGCAGCCAAGACCGAAGCGCAGCGCCTGATCGAGAACCTCGGCAGCGCCGATCTTGCGTCCGCTGTTCAGGATTTCAGCAGGCGTCAGCCCCTCCACCTCGCCGCGCGTGAAGCCGGTCTTGTGCGTAAAGCCTGCATTGGCCCAGACGATGCGTCCGGCGGCGTCGGCGATCAACACGCCCGCATGGGTGCCGTTGGCGACCTGCGCAAGGCGTTCGTTTTCTTCCGACGTCTCGTCGAGTTTGTTGAAGACCTCGCCGAAGAGATGCGACAGAGCGCCGAGTTCGTTGGCGGGCATTGCGGTAGGAGGCGTGAAATATCCGCTCTCGCTGCTGTCGCGCACCGCCGCGGTCAGCAGCGAAAGCGGACGCAGCACCCAGCTTCGGATCAGGAAGAAAAGCGTGGCAAGCAGAACCAGCATCACTGCCAGGCGGTGTGCGGTCAAAGAGATCAGGGTGGCTGCAAGTTCGCTGCGCACGGCCTGCATGTCCACAACGACAAGGGTGCTGAGGCCGAGAGACGGCAGCGGCGCGACATGCGCCCATACCGGAAGATTGCGATCGGTGAGATCGACCCCGTGCGATGCGCCGTCGTCGAAGCTGCGGGCCAGGGCTTCCCGGATCGAGGGGTCTCGCAACAGGCTGGTTTCGTCCGCCCCGCCTTTGCGCTCGGCGATCGACACGATATGGGCCTGCGGATTGATCAGATAGATACCGCGCAAATCGCTCATCTTGCGAACCTTGCGCGCCGCCATGTGCTTGGCGTCGGCCAGAGAGAAATTCTGGTCCATTTCGCTCAAGGTCGAGAAACTGCTTCCGACCGATTCCGCACGTTGGGAGATCTGCTCGAGAAGCATTCGCTTTACGTTCTGATATTCCAGAATGAGTTGCGCGGTGGTCAGCAGCAGGCAAACGGCTGCAAACTTGAGCGTAAAGTCGCGGGTCAGGCGCGAGAGGCGCAAGCGGGTCCAGCGTCCTCTCATGGCCGTCTGTCCGCGCGGAGCCGGTGACGCTCGCGCACCACCGGTCGGGGCTCTTTGCCCCGGTTGTCTGCTCGAAAGATGAGCGACATGGCCCCTCGTCCCCACCGATTGCAATGATGGTTTTTTACGACAGTGGCGGTTAATGGCGGGCTAAGACGGGGCTAATCGGCGGCCTGCGCGGCCGGTGTGGATGCTGCCATCCGCGCCTTCAGAAAAGCGGCGATCAGGCCCAGCGAGGCGCGAGCCTGCGGCAGAAAGCGAAAGGCTTGAAAAACATGCGGCACATCCTGCCAGACCTTGATCTCGACATCGACGCCTGCTGCGCGAGCCTTCTCCGCGAGCCTTAAGGAATCGTCAAGCAAGATTTCATTTCCGCCGACATGGATCAGCATCGGCGGCAATCCTTCGAAGCGACCATAAAGCGGAGAGGCGAGGGGGTTGGCGGGCGACGCGCCTGCAGGATAGTGGTGGCTCGCAAGCAGCGCGCCCTCCGTCGTCAGCATCGGATCGCGCTTGCGATGCGTCACATGGCTCCACCCGGACATGGTGAGGTCGGTCCAGGGCGAGAGAAGCGCCGCACCGGCTGGCAGCGGCTCGCCCGCGTCGCGCAGCGAAAGCAGCAGTGCCAGCGTCAGGCCGCCGCCCGCGCTGTCGCCAGCGACCGTTATGCTCTCTGCGGGTGTGCCTTGCGCGATCAGCCAGCGATAGGCCTTCAGCGCATCATCGAGCCCGGCCGGAAAAGGATGCTCCGGTGCCAGACGATAATCGATGACGAGTGCCCGCGCATTGGCTTGCCGCGCCAGCGCGGCGATCATGGGGCGGTGCGTCTCGGGACTGCAAATGATGTACCCGCCACCATGCAGGTAGAGCAATGTGCCGCTCTGGCCCGGTGCATGGGGCGTCAGCCACTCGGCGGGTAGGCCGTCGATGTCTATTTTCTCGACCTGAACGCCCGGTGCCTTGCCGCCGAAGCGGATGGCGAGCCTGTCGAGCTTGCGGCGGGCAATGCGGGGATCGACGTTGGGGTCGAGGGGACGGGCCGTCAGCAGGCGCAGCATGCGATCAAGAATGCGGCTTCTGAAACTGGCCATGCGGCGCTTCCCTATTTGCCACACAACGCAAGGTCGCGTTCGGCGTGTTCTCTCTCTAGTCTAGGAGGCGCATTGTCGAAGCGCCAGCCTCCCAGGAGCCTCCATGTCCATACGCAATCTCGACAAGATGTTCGCGCCCCGCTCGGTGGCGTTGATCGGTGCCAGTTCACGGGCGGCCAGTGTGGGTCAGGTTCTATTGAAGAATCTCACCACGGCGGGGTTTCAGGGGTCTATCGCGGCGGTCAACCCGCATGCGATGGAGTTTGGCGGCATCAAAGCCGTTCCCGACATCGCAAGCCTTGCCGAAACACCCGACCTTGCCGTCATCGCCACGCCGCCGCAAACCGTACCGGGCATTGTCGATGAACTGGCGCGGCGCGGCACAAGGGCTGCTGTCATCATCACGGCGGGATTTGGCGAGCTTGGCGCGGAGGGGCTTGCGCTCCAGACGCGCATACTCGATGCGGCTCGAAAAGGTTTGATGCGCATCGCGGGGCCCAATTGTCTCGGCATCATGGTTCCGGGCGTCGGGCTCAATGCGTCTTTCGCGCATCTCAGCCCATTGAAGGGTGACATCGCCTTCGTCTCGCAATCGGGAGCCGTCGTCACTGCTACGCTCGACTGGGCAACGACGCGCGGCATAGGCTTTTCCCATGTCGCCTCGCTCGGCGGCATGTCGGACGTCGATTTCGGCGACATGCTCGATTATCTGGCGCGCGATCCGCAGACGCGGAGCATTCTGCTCTATATCGAATCCGTGCGCGATGCGCGCAAGTTCCTTTCGGCGGGGAGGCAGGCCGCGCGGCTGAAGCCGGTGGTCATCATCAAGTCTGGCCGCCATGCGGCGGCGGCAAAGGCAGCAGCGTCTCATACCGGCGCGCTGGCGGGATCGGATGCGGTTTATCAGGCCGCCTTCCGCCGCGCGGGCATGTTGCGCGTCGATGGCATCGAGGATTTGTTCTATGCCGTCGAGACCTTGTCCACGCGACCGGAGAGGAAACTTCTATCCGGCAGCAGGCTCGCCATTCTCACAAATGGTGGCGGGGTCGGTGTTCTGGCCACGGATTTCGTGATCGATGAAGGCGGCCGGATGGCGGAGCTGGCGCCGGAAACGATTGCCGCGCTCGATGCCGTCCTGCCACGCACCTGGAGCCGTGCCAATCCAGTTGACATCATCGGTGACGCACCTGCCTCGCGCTACGCGACATCGATGGATATTCTATTGCGTGATCCAAATACCGATGCGGTGCTGGCGCTGAATTGTCCGACGGCGGTTGTCGATAATGTCGCCGCCGCCCATGCGGTTGTCGATGCGGCTGAGAAATCGTCCAAGCCGGTATTTACAAGCTGGATCGGCGATCGGGGCGCACGGGCGGGTCGGCAGGTCTTTCTGGACCGCCGGATTCCGACTTACGACATGCCGACACAGGCGATCCATGCCTTCATGCTTCAGCTCCGCTATCAGCGCAATCAGCGTCTGCTGATGGAAATTCCGAAGGCCGGACCGGCATGGCCCGACCGCGATCTCGATAAAGCGCGCAGCATCATCGGCACGGCGCTTGCCGAACAACGTGAATGGCTGAACGAATGGGAGGCCAAGGCGCTTCTATTGGCCTATGGCGTCCCCGTTGTCGAAACGCGGAAGGTAAGGGATGCCGACGAGGCGGCGCGTGCGGCGGACGAACTTGGTTTCCCCGCCGCACTAAAGATTCTCTCGCCCGACATCACACACAAAACCGATGTTGGCGGCGTCGTGCTCGGCCTCGAAAGCGCCGAGGCGGTGCGCAATGCGGCGAAAATGATGCTCGAAAATGTTGGCAAGGACGCGCGTGGAGCACGTGTGGAGGGGTTCACCGTGCAGCGCATGGTGAGGCGTCCCAATGCGATAGAACTTATTCTCGGCATTGTCGATGATGCGACCTTCGGCCCCGTGATCCTTTTTGGACAGGGCGGCACAGCGGTCGAAATCATTCGCGACAAGGAAATGGTTTTGCCGCCGCTTAATCGCGTGCTTGCTCAGGATCTCATTCGGCGTACGCGCGTCTCGAAGCTGCTTGAAGGCTATCGTGGCCGCCCGCCTGCCGACCTGGATGCAATCGTGAGCGTCTTGATGGCGCTTGGCGATCTCGCAGCCGATCTGCCGGAGGTTTGCGAACTCGATATCAATCCGCTCTGGGCCGATGAGAGTGGTGTGATCGCGCTTGATGCTCGCGTTCGCGTCCGCCCGACGCAGGACCAGGGGACCAGCCGCTTTGCGGTCAGGCCCTATCCCGCCGATCTTGAAGGCGATCTCATCGTGCGGGGTGGCAGGCATTTTCCGATGCGCCCCATCCGTCCGGAGGACACGCAGCTCATCGACACGGCGCTCGAAAATACTGCGCCGGAAGACTTGCGGATGCGCTTCCTCTCGCCTTTGCGCCGCCTGCCGCGCCAGTTGGCGGCGCGTCTGACGCAGATCGACTATGACCGCGAAATGGCTTTCGTCGTTTTCACGGATGAAAGCCAGACCGAAGTCGCTGGCGTTGGCCGCCTGTCGGAGGACCCAAATCGGGAGCGGGCCGAATATGCCGTTCTCGTCCGCACCGATCGGCAGGGACTTGGCCTGGGCTATGCGCTGATGGCGCATCTGGTCGCCTATGCGAAATCGCGCGGCGTCGGTCAGCTTTTCGGCCATGTGTTGCGCGAGAATGCGCCGATGCTCGATCTCTGTGAGCAATTCGGTTTCACACGCGAGCGTATCGATGGCGAGCCGGGTGTTGTCGAGGTGATATTGGATTTGAAGGCGTGAAAACAAAAGGAGCGCCCATAAAGGGCGCTCCTTGTGCGGATGGTTACTGCGCGGCGAGAGTGCCTTCGATCGCCTTGGCCTTGGAGGCGCTTTCAATCGAAATCTGGCGTGGTTTCAGCTGTTCGGGGATTTGGCGTACGAGATCGACGTGCAGCAACCCGTTTTCGAGGGTCGCGCCTTTGACCTCAACGTGATCGGCGAGCTGGAAGCGGCGTTCGAAGCTGCGGCCTGCGATGCCCTGGTGGAGATAATTGACGCCTTCCGGTTCGGCGCGCTTACCCGAGATGGTCAGCACGTTCTGCTTCACTTCGAGGGCAAGGTCGCTCTCGGCAAAGCCCGCAACGGCCATCGAGATGCGGTAATCGCTTTCGCCCAGCCGTTCGATGTTATAGGGCGGATAGGTCGGCGATCCGGCTTCGCGGGTAACTGAATCAAGCAGCGACTGAAGCTGGTCGAAGCCGACGGTGGAACGATAAAGAGGAGAGAAATCGAAGCTGCGCATAGGGTTACATCCTTCTGAAAGCGATGGTAAGTCACGTGGCGAGAGGCTTTAATGCCGCCGGTCGGCCGGCTTTCAAGCTCCGCCACGCCAGGCCCGTTCAATACGGCGCCCGGCAGGTCAGACATGGGAAGCGGGGGATTTCGCGTCAAGGTCGCGTGAGGTAGCTTTTGCACGGAAACGGGGATTAAGGGATGAGGATCAGGGCTGCGATTTTGGCCGCCGTGGCGAGCTTTGCGCTGGCGGGTGCGGCTTGGGCGGAGGATGCGGGCACCATAAGGCTCGGCGCCGCTGTTTCGCTCACGGGCAAATACTCGTCCAACGGAGCCTATACGCGCAATGGCTACGACCTGGCCGTCAAGCGCATCAATGAGAGCGGCGGCGTCACGGTTGCAGGCAAGACCTACAAGCTCTCCATCCTTTACTACGACGATGAATCCTCGCCCGCGCGCGGCACGCAGCTTGCTGAACGCCTCATCCAGCAGGATGGCGTCAAATATCTGCTCGGCCCCTATTCGTCGGGCCTCGCCGAGGCGATGGCGCCGGTGACCGAGAAATACGGCGTGCCGATGGTCGAGGCGAATGGCGCGGCGGCGTCGCTCTTTCGCAAGGGCTATAAATATCTCTTCGCCGTGCTGTCCACGACCGATCAATATCTCAAGAGCGCGGTGCAGCTCGCCGCTGCGCGTTCCGCCGATCCCTCAAAGCTCAAGCTGGCGATGGCGTTTGAGAACGATCCTTTCTCGCAGGATGTGCGCGAAGGCGTGACCGCAGACGCCAAGCATTTCGGCATGAAGATCGTCGTTGATGACAAGCTGCCGCCCGAACTCAACGACATGTCGGCGACGCTGACCAAGGTGAAGTTGCTGAAGCCCGATCTGCTGATTGTCTCGGGCCATGAGAAGGGCGCGGCGACCGCCATCCGTCAGCTCGCAGATCAGCGCGTCAATGTTCCGCTGCTTGCCATGACGCATTGCGACAGTGCGCAGATCGCGGAGAAATACGGCAAGATCGCGGAATACACGCTTTGCGCCGCTCAATGGGCCCCCTCGCTTGCCTATTCCGATGCGCTCTTCGGCAAGGCCAGCGATTACGCAGCGCTCTATGAGAAAACCTATAACGAGCCCGCGCCCTATCAGGCGGCTGAATCAAGCGCGGCGGTGCAGGTTTTCGCCGACGCTTTCACGCGGGCGGGCAGTCTCGATCCCAAGGCAGTGCGCGATGCGCTGTCTAAGACGGACATCAAGAGTTTCTATGGCCCGATCAAGTTTGACGAGACGGGCAAGAACATCGCCAAGCCGACGATCCTCTATCAGGTACAGGACGGCAAATATGTCGTCGTCTATCCCGAGCAATGGGCCGAAGCGAAGCTTCGCGCACCGACGCCGGATTGGGACAAGAGATAGGCGCGCGCCCAGTGGTCGATAATTTTATTCTGCTTGTCCAGAACCCCGCTTTCGCACTCGACGTGGTGCTGAACGGCCTGCTGGCAAGTGCGATCTTTGCGCTGGCGGCCTATGGCATGTCGCTCGTTTGGGGTGTGCTCAATATCGTCAACATCGTGCAAGGCGAACTCGTCATGCTCGGCGGGTTCATCACATATGCTCTGATGTCACATGGTGTGCCCGCGTTTGCTGGCTTGCCGCTCGCCGCAGCGGCCATGTTCGTCATCGGCTGGGGACTTTATCGCACGGTGATTTTTCGCGTCGTCGATCAGGATCTTTTCATCTCGATCTTGGCGACCTTCGGTCTGTCCATCGTCATCCAGCAATTGACCAATACGATTTTCGGTTCCGATGTGCGCAGCGTCGATACCGGGATGGGCTCGTTCTACATGCTGGGGGGCGCCGTCACCGTCGCCTGGATCAAGGTCGTGGCCTTCGTGCTGGCGCTTGCCGTGGGCTTCGCGCTCTGGCTCTTCCTTCGCCACGCGCGTCTCGGGCAAGCCATTCGCGCCACGGCTCAGAACCCGCGTGCGGCGCATATTCTCGGCATCGACACCGACCGCGTCTATGCCATGACTTATGGTCTCAATTCGGCGCTATGCGGCGCGGCGGGCAGTCTTGCCGTCATGGCCTGGACCATTCATCCTTATATCGGCCTTCCCTATACGGTGCGCTCTTTCATGATCGTCGTCGTCGCGGGTCTCGGCAATGTCGGCGGTGTGGTCGTGGCGGGGCTCGGTCTTGGCGCAATCGAAAACGTCGCGGGCTTCGTCTTTGGGGCCGAATACCAGATCGCCTTCGTCTTCACGCTGATGGTGCTAATCCTCATCTGGCGCAACTGGCGGGCGGCGCGGCGCAGAACATATCTCTCATGATCGAAAATATTCTCGACAGGGCGCAGCGCATTCCCGAACCGGCGCTGCTAATCGGGCTCGGACTTATCTCGCTGGCCGCGCCTTTCGTCGCGCCGGGCTTTGCAACGCAGCTCGCTTTTCTCTGGCTGATGGTCGTGCTCTCCCAGACATGGGACGTGCTTGGCGGCCAGATGGGCTACAATTCCTTCGGCAATGTCGTCTTCTTCGGCATCGGCTGCTATGCCTGCGCCGTCGTGCAGCGCGACAGTGGGCTTGGCTATTATGAAGCGCTGGCGCTTGGCCTTTGTGTTGCGGGGATACTTTCCCTGCTCTCGGCGCTGCTCTTTGGCGCGGCGCTGCTGGGCATTCGCGGCCATTACTTTGCTATCGCCACGCTCGGGCTTGGCATAGCGGCGGGTGAGATCGCAGCGGGATGGGATTACATCGGCGCTGGCTCCGGCATGGCGATGCCGCTCTATCCGGGTGGCCTCGGTCAGCGCGAATTGTTTTTCTATTTCGTAATGTTCGCCATCGCCGCTGCCTGCTTCTTCACTTTGCGCTGGCTCTTTGCAACGCGCTTCGGGCTTGCGATGAATGCCATCCGCGACGACGAGGACAAGGCGGAAGCCACGGGCCTTCGCACCACGGCGATCAAGACGGTGGCATGGGCGATTTCGGCCTTCTTTCTCGGCATTGCGGGCGGCGTCGCGGGCAACATGCTCGGCTTCATCGATCCGCGCGAGGTCGCCTTTTCCGGCGCTACATTCGGCGTGTGGATGGTGCTGATGGCGATCCTTGGCGGCAAGGGCACGCTTTGGGGGCCGGTCATCGGCGCGATGATCTTCCACATCACCAAGGAACTCTTCTGGGTCTATCTGCTCGGCTGGCAGCGCGTCGCGCTAGGTTTGCTGATCGTCGCCATCGTGCTGTTCTTTCCGCAAGGGATCATGGGCTGGGTTGCCGCGCGCCGCGCGCGTGTCGCGGGAGGGAGCGCATGAGCCTGCTTCTCGAAGTCCGCAATGTGACCAAGCGTTTCGGCGGCGTGATCGCCAATGACAGCATTTCGCTTCAGGTACGACAGGGCGAGATCGCTGGACTCATCGGCCCCAATGGTTCCGGCAAGACGACGATTTTCGGCTGCATCACCGGTGCGTTTCCGATCGATGGCGGCGAAATCTATTTCGAAGGCCGCCCCATTTCTCATCTGCGCGTCGGTCCCATCGCGCGGGCCGGGTTGCTGCGCACCTATCAGCAAACACGCATTTATGGCGAGATGACCTGCATGGAGAATATGCAGATCAGTTCGCGCGACGCACATGGCAGCATATTTTCTCTATTGAAGCCGCATGCGCGCGGCGTCGAGACCCGGGCAAACGAGCTTCTCGCCTTTGTCGGCCTCCACGAAAAGCGGTTGGACAAGGCCGGACGCCTGAGCTTCGGTCAGCAGAAACTGCTCGAATTTGCCATGGCGCTGATGAGCGAGCCAAAGCTGCTATTGCTCGATGAGCCGACGGCAGGCATCAATCCGACGCTTATCAACGGGCTGATCGATCGTCTGAAGCGCGCCAATGAAGAGCTTGGCGTGACGCTTCTGGTCATCGAGCACAATATGCGCGTCATCATGAACCTCGCCCAGACCATTACCTGCTTTGCGCATGGCAAGGTGCTGGCTTCTGGCTCGCCCGCTGAAGTACGCGATGATCCGCGCGTTCTCGATGCTTATCTGGGAGCGCAATAATGGCCGACGACAAGAAAGAAGATCGCAAACGCGCCGGCGGCTATGGCGAGGGAGATGTCGCGCCGTCTATGTCCATCGCCGATGTGGCGCGCGAAGCCGAAGACCTTGGGCCGGGCGTTACCGGCGCGGATATTCTGGCGCTCGCGGGCGCAGACCCCATTCTCGAATTGCGCGGCCTGCATGCGGGCTACGGCGCGATGGATATTCTGCATGGCGTCGATCTGGCGATCGGTCGCGGTCGGAGCCTCTGCCTTGTCGGGCCGAATGGTGCGGGCAAATCAACTGTGCTGCATTCCATTTTCGGTTTCACCAAAATCAAGGCGGGCAAGATCATCGCACTTGGTCGCGATGTTACGCATCTCACATCCAGCGCGAAGCTCAAGGATGCCAGGATCGCTTATATCCTTCAGGACAATTCCATTTTTCCCGATATGACGGTCGAAGAAAATCTGCTGATGGGCGGCTATCTGCTTGCCGATCGGGGAAAGGCGAAGGAAGCGGCTGAGAATATTTTCATGCGCTATGACCGGCTGGCCAAGCGTCGTCGCGAGCGAGCGGGCATCTTGTCGGGTGGAGAGAGGCGCCTGCTTGAGATTAGTCGTGCGTTGATCATGGACCCGCAAGTGCTGCTCGTCGATGAGCCGTCCATCGGGCTCGAACCGCGCATGATCGACATGGTATTCGAGATACTTGCCGATCTGCGTGATGCACAGGGCAAGACCATCATTATGGTCGAGCAGAATGCGCGGCGCGGGTTGGAGTTTGCCGATATCGGTTACGTGATGGTCGCGGGACGTGTTGCTCTTGCCGCGCGCGGTGCAGACTTATTGAGCGATCCTCAGGTCGGGCGGCTTTTCCTCGGCGGCTGAATGAGCATTATTTTGCCTGTGTGATCGAGTGATTATGGTGCCTTGATTTCATTGGTCATTTTTTCAGATCGCCGCGACATTTTTTGCATTTCTGAACGGCGTATGAACGTGCGGCCCAGCAAGAGTTCAGGCCGGGCAATGCATCCTCGCAATCACGGATCGCCTTTCGGTCCCATTGCCAAGGAGGCAGACCATGAAAAAATTTCTCGCTCTTGCCGGTGTTGCGGCAGCTCTCATAATGGTGGCTCCCATGGCCGCCCAGGCGGATAGCAGCAGCCACCGCCATGTCGAGCGCCAGAACCAGCGTGGCCACGTTTCGCGCGGCGTCTATCGTCACAACGATCGCGGTCAGCGCCCCGTCTATCGCCACAATGACCGCGGTCAGCGCGGCCCGGAGGATCGCCACATGCGCCGCCACGATTTCAGCCATTGGCGCCCCGGCCTCCAGCGCCAACGCTACGGCCATTTCGGTCGCCCGGTTTTCTACGATCACTATTATCGGGTCCCGGCCCGCGACTATCGTGGCCGCCTGGTTCTGCTGACGGTCAACGCCTATACGGGCGTCATCATCTCCGTCCGTTAAAGCCAACGGAAGGCCCCGCTTCGGCGGGGCCTTCCGTTGGCATGTGCATTGCCTGATGTCAGGGCCGCATCGTCGTGGCGAATGGCCCAAGCGCAACGGCGCGGCGCGGTTCGATCCAGTCGAGCCAATCGCAAAGCCGCGGGCGCGTCTCGCGCGGGTCGATGAGCTCGTGCACTGAAAAACCTTCAGCGCGTGGGAAGGGTGATTGCCCGGCGGCGAGCTTTTCCTCCAGCTCGCGGCGCAAGGCGTCCGGGTCCGGTGCTGCCGCGATCTCGCGGGCGAAGGCGATGGCGACACCGCCTTCAACGGGCAGGGCGCCGGTCGCAGCGCTCGGCCAGGATAGAACGAACCCGCCGGGGCCGAAATGGGCGGCACCCGCAACGCCGAAAACCTTGTGGACGATAACGGAGGCCCATGGCACGCGGCTTTGCATTACCGCGGCGATGGCGGCAGTTCCGTGGCGGATTGTGGCGGCTTTTTCCGAGGCCGAGCCGATCATGAAACCCGGCTCATCGACGAAGGAAATAACCGGCAAATGAAACGTGTTGCAGAAATCTGAGAAGCGTCGGAGTTTTTGTGCCGCTTCCGCCGTCATCGCGCCTGCATAATACATGCAGTCGTTTGCAATCACGCCGACGCTAACGCCGTTCAACCGAGCAAGGCCGGTGATGAGCGATGGCCCGAAGCGTTTCGTCATTTCAAAGAATGAGCCGTCATCCATGACCGCCTTGATGATCTTACGCATCGCGAAAGGCTTGCGCCGATCCTTCGGCACAATGGAGAGCAGCGCTTCATCCATGTGGTCGCGATCATCCGCCGGAGCAAGGCGCGGCGGCAGGGACCAGACGTTATCAGGCACGTAAGACAGGAAGCGTCCGATTTCGGCCAGCGCCTCGTCTTCGCTTGCGGCCACATTGTCGATCACGCCGCTTTTTGCGTGCACCTCTGCGCCGCCGAGTTCTTCTTTCGTCAGTTTTTCGCCGAGCGCGCGCTCCACGACCTTCGGTCCGGCGATCAGCACTTGTGCGCTCTCGACCATGACGGAGAAATGGGAGGCGACGAGGCGCGCTGCGGGCAGTCCGGCAACGGGGCCCATGGCGCCGGTTGCGACGGGCACTTCGCCCAGCACTCTTGCGACCGAGAGGAAGCGCGGCGCTGCAAAAACCGGATCACCAAGCGGGCGCGCTGCTTTCTTTCCGCTGGAGCCTGCGACGCTGCCGCCACCGCCTTCATGCAGGCGAACCAGCGGCACTTTGTACTGGAGCGCCAGTTCCTCGGCATAGACGCTTTTGCGTAAGCCAGCCGGATTGGGTGAGCCACCCTTCAGGGTGAAATCTTCACCCCCGACAGCAATGCGCCGCCCGCCAAGCGTTGCAAAACCCAGCACGTAGTTGCCGGGCTCGAAGCCGATCAGATTGCCGCTTTCATCGTAATGCGGAACGCCTGCGCCTTGGCCGAGTTCGCGAAAGCTTGCGTCGTCCGTGAGCCGCTCTATGCGCTCGCGGATGGTCAGCCGACCCTTGTCGTGCTGACGCTGCACGGCGTCTTCGCCGCCCTGACGCAAGGCCAGTTCGCGCCGCCGCCTGATTTCGTCGGATTCCACTTTCCAGTTCATCTCATCCGGTCCCCATTTCGTTTCACAGACCCTAGAGGAAATGGGGTGGCTTCCAAAGGGCGCTCAAAGCCGTTGAGTGGCGTGCCCCAAGGTGCTGTTATGAGATCAGAAGAAAGGGAGACTCCATGACGACCACAGCCGAGGCCGCGAGGGCAGCCGCCGAGATCACGGCTCTGTTGCGCGAGGCGATGAAGGCCGATGTCTCCCTCGGCGCAACGCTCAAATTCGCCTATCCCGATGCGGGCGTAGTCGTGGTCGATGGCACCAAGACGCCCAATGAGGTTCACAATCGCGACACGAAGGCCGATTGCACCGTGCGGATAGATCCGGTGCTGCATTTACAGATGCTGCGCATGGAAGCCGATCAGGGATTGGCTTTCCGGCAGGGCAAGATGCGGATTTCGGGCGATGTTGCTGTCGCGATCAGGCTTGGGCCACTTGTACTCCCCACGATCAATCGAGGCCGGTCGTGAATGTGAGCTTCCAGAGTGCGCCTCTCGTTCTCATCCCTGAAAACCCCATGCCGCGCGGCGGTGCGGCGGGATGGATCGTAACGGGAGATGGCGTCAGGCTGCGCACGGTCGTCTGGTCGCCCGAATCCTCCGGAATCGTGGAGCCGCGCGGAACGGTTTTCATTTTCGGCGGGCGCACCGAATTTGCAGAAAAATATTTTGAGGTGGTCGGTGAGTTGCTTACGCGCCATTTCGCGGTTGCGACCGTCGATTGGCGCGGGCAGGGTTTTTCTGACAGGGCACTGGCCGATCCGCGCAAAGGTCACGTAACAGATTTTGCGAGTTTCGATCTGGATATTGCGGCCTTCATGGAGCAAGTAGCGCCCGGCTTGCCGAAGCCATGGATAGCACTCGCGCATTCCATGGGCGGAAACATCCTTATGCGTGCAGCGCATGATCATGCCGATTGGTTTTCAGCCTGCATATTGTCGGCACCGATGTTGGGCTTGCGGTTGGGCAGTTCGCTGGTGGCCGGCTTGACGCGCGCGGTCGCTTTTTCAGGCGTGGCTATTGGCTTTGCGGCGAGCTATGTGCCGGGCGGAAATGCGAAGGCTGCCGATGAGACGCCGTTTTCGGAGAATATCCTGACGCATGACGAAAGGCGCTATGCGATCTATCAGGCTTTGATCCGTGCCGAGCCGAAACTCGGTCTTGGCGCTTCGACCTTCGGATGGCTTGCGGCGGCATTCCGCACGATCGCTGAGGCCGCCTCGCCCGCCTATCTCGCGGCTATCAAGGCGCCGGTGTTGATCACGCTGGCCGAGGACGACGCATTGATAGACCGTGCCGCACTTCAGTTCGCGGTCGCGTATTTGCCGCAGGGCGAACTCGTTACCATAGAGCGCGCGCGGCACGAAATTCTGATCGAGACGGATATGTGCCGCGCCAAATTCTGGGCGGCCTTCGACGATTTCATGAATCGTCGTCTGCCTTCAAACGGCCTTTGAAAGTATTTCGAGTGCGGCGGCGTGAAGCTCCGGCGTTGCGGCGGCGACGACATGGCCGCCCATTTGCGGATCGCCGCCGGTCCAGCTTGTCACCAGCCCGCCCGCATTCTCGATGATCGGGATCAGCGCCTGGATGTCGTAAGGCTGGAGCGCAGATTCGACGACAAGGTCGAGTGTGCCTGCGGCAAGCAGCGCATAGAAATAACAATCCCCGCCAAAGCGGCGAAGCTTTACCTTGGCGCTGATTTCGCGAAAGGCGGCGCGCTCGCCGTCTTTCTTGAACATGCCCGGATCGGTGTTGCCGAGGAGCGCATCTTCGAGTTTCGTGCAGGCGCTTGTCTTGAGTGGAACGGTACCGCGTGGCCCGCTGAGTTCGCTGCCGCCGGGGCGGCCGATGAAGCGCTCACCAATATAAGGTTGGTCCATGATGCCGATGACAGGTTTGGCGCCATCATTGAGGGCGATCAATGTTCCCCAGAGCGGAACGCCGGAGATAAAGGAGCGCGTTCCGTCGATGGGATCGATGACCCAATAGAGCGGGCTCGTGCCGTTCACGCGGCCATGCTCTTCGCCAAAGATGCCATGGGTCGGATAGTGCTTGCCGATCATGGTTCGTATCGCCTGCTCGGCGTCGCGGTCTGCCGCCGTGACCGGATCGAAAGCGTATTCGCCGTGTTTGTTATCGACGGCGAGGCCGGAACGAAAATGCGGCAGCGTCACCTCCGCCGCCGCATCGGCGAGGCGGTGAACGAAGGTTGAAAGCTCGTCGATTTCGGCAGGCGTCAGCATGGCAACCTCTTTCAAACGGGCTGCATCATGGGGCGGGCGCGTCGCCTAGTCCAGTCTGTAAACGCGCTGGGCCGTGTCGTGGAACATCGCCGCTTTTTCTTCGGGGCTGAAGTCCTTCGCTATTTTCTTGAACGCATTCCAGAGGACCAAATAAGAGCAGGAGAGCTTGTCCACGGGGAAGTTGCTTTCGAACATGCAGCGATCTGGACCGAAGGCGTCGATGGTGTGCAGGTAGTAGTCCTGCGTCACCGCGACGAGTTCATCCGATGTTGGCGGTGCGGCGCGCTTATGCCAGTCGAAGCCGTTTACCGCCATGTTGATGCCGCCGATCTTGGCGACGACATTCGGGCATTCGGACAGATCGACGATGTCTTTCATCCATTGCGCAAAGATTTCGGAGCGCCTGCCTTCATGTGGGCCTATGCCGAGCGGTCCGCCGAAGTGATCGAGGATGATTGTCGTTTCGGGGAAGGCGCGGGCGAGCGAGGTCAGTTCTGGAATCTGATGGTGGAAAAGCCATGCATCGAAACTCAGCCCGAAGCTGTTGAGTTTCGCAAAGCCCTCGCGGAACTTTGCTTCACCAAAGAGAAACTTTGGTGGATTGGTGTGCGCAGGGCGAACGGCGTCGCTGTCGTCGAATGCGGAAGCATGGCGGATGCCGCGAAAACGATCTGGCGCGGCGATGATATGGGCTTCGAGCACTTCTTCGACCGCAGCACCCAGCGCCAGATCGGCGAAGCCGACGATGCCCTTGCAGGCGCGCATCTCGCCATAAAGCCCGCTCGCCGATTGGGCGGCGATGCCGTTGACGAATTCCGTTTCGCCGACGGGCTTCAGATGTTCTGGTCCTTCGGCGCGGTACATGGCGGTGCATTCGACGAAGACTGTGGCGCGGATATTGTGGCCCGAGCCCGTGTCGGCGTTCAGTTCATCCAGCATGTAGCGCGAGCCGGGAAAACCCCAGAGGTGATGATGCGGATCGATGATCGGCAGGTCGGGCTCGATGATGTCTTCGCGGACCTGTGCAAGCCATTCGTCGTTGGTGGCCATGGCGCTTCTCCCAATTGTTTTGAGAAGAGTGGCATTGCGGGCACGCGGAAACAACAGGCCCAAAAACAAATGGCCGCGACGAGCGCGGCCATTCCAGATTTGTCTCGAAGCCCGATCAGCTCGCGCGAGCGAAGCGCTTGCGTTCGTTCGGGTCGAGATAGCGCTTGCGCAGTCGGATCGACTTTGGCGTCACTTCGACAAGTTCATCGGCCTCGATATAGGCGATGGCCTGTTCGAGCGTAAGCGGGCGCGGCGGCGTCAGGCGCACGGCTTCGTCCTTGGACGTCGTGCGGATGTTGGTGAGCTGCTTTGCCTTCAGCGGATTGACTTCCAGATCGTCGGGGCGGGCGTTTTCGCCGATGATCATGCCTCTATAGACTTTCTCGCCGGGCGAGATGAAGAGCGTGCCGCGCTCTTCAATATACCAGAGGCCGTAGGGCACCGCATCGCCATCGCCGGTCGAGATCAGCACACCATTGCGGCGGCCATCAACCTCTCCGCGATAAGGCTCATAGGCCTTGAAGATACGGTTCATCACGCCTGTGCCGCGCGTGTCGGTCAGGAATTCGCCGTGATAGCCGATCAGGCCGCGCGACGGGCAATGGAAGATGATGCGCGTCTTGCCCGCGCCGGTCGGGCGCATATCGATGAGTTCGCCCTTGCGTTGCGCCATTTTTTCAATGACGACGCCGGAGAATTCGTCATCGACGTCGATGGTCGCTTCTTCGATCGGCTCGAGGCGATTGCCGTTTTCGTCTTCGCGGAACAACACGCGTGGGCGCGAAATGCCAAGCTCGAAGCCATCGCGGCGCATGGTTTCGATGAGCACGCCGAGCTGCAATTCGCCACGGCCCGCGACGTCGAATGCGTCGCCGCCTTCGCTGTCGGATACGCGGATTGCGACGTTGCTTTCGGCTTCGCGCATCAGGCGGTCGCGGATGATGCGCGACTGCACCTTGGTGCCTTTGCGACCGGCGAGCGGGCTGTCATTGATCGAGACCGTGATCGAAAGC
This sequence comes from uncultured Parvibaculum sp., assembly GCA_964560165.1. GTDB lineage: Bacteria > Pseudomonadota > Alphaproteobacteria > Parvibaculales > Parvibaculaceae > Parvibaculum. Next base: position 25,700 of record CAZLLB010000013.1, read on the forward strand.
GTCGGCGGATCGATCGGAAGCGCCTTTAGCGGTTCGGTGACGGATGTGTCGCAGATCGTGTCGGCGACGGTGCCTTGCACAAGACCGGCGATGGAGATGATGTCGCCGGCATGCGCCTCTTCGACCGGGATGCGCTGAATGCCGCGGAAGGCAAGAACGCGCGTGACGCGGCCTTTTTCGACTACGCCTTCGTCCTTGCGCAGCACCTGCACGGACATATTCGTCTTGGCTGTGCCCTTGACGATCTTGCCGGTCAGAATGCGACCCAGATAGGGGTCACTCTCGATCGTCGTCACGAGCATGGCGAAGGGTTCGTCCTTGGAGCCATCACTCAGGGCTTCAGGCTCGGGGAAGTGCGAGATGATCTTGGAGAACAGAGCCTTCAGGCCGTGTTCCTTGGCGTCGGGGGCGGTGAGATCTTCCGTCGCCCAGCCCTGCCGCGCTGCCGCGAAGATAACGGGGAAGTCGAGCTGTTCGTCGGTCGCGCCGAGCGCGGCGAAGAGGTCGAAGACTTCGATATGGACTTCATCGGGGCGACCGTCGGGACGGTCCACCTTGTTGATGAGAACGATGGGCTTCAAGCCCAGTGCCA
>CAZLLB010000014.1:0-26065 GCA_964560165.1 uncultured Parvibaculum sp.
CGGCATTGGTGATGAAGCGCATAAGTAGCGACTGGCGATTGAGATAAATCAACAATTACATCAGCATCCCTTGGTCTTTGCCTAGCCGCCCCAAGCTTCCATTGGCGTTTTCCGTTGCGCCAATTTCGAAGGAGCTTGGCGCGCGAACCGAGCAAGATAGGTCTTAACCGCCTCTCTGATAATTTCATCGGCATCGGCGGGCAGTTCCTGGGCTACCTTGTAGATGCCCGGCCAGATCAGTGCCTCCTTGACCATCCCGTTGATCTGAGATGCGCCTATATCGGTGTCGTGGGGCGCAAGATCGCCGCGTTCCACCAGCGTATCGAGCAGTCTGCGCAATTCAGCGTGCCGATATTGCAATTGGCGTTCGAGAAAGTTGCGTGCGAACTCGGCGGATTCCGGCACCTCCGCCCGTGCGATACGAAAGAGATCGCTGGCATTCTGAGACGAATGCCACAAAATAGTATCTTTCAGAAAAGCGAACATCGCCTCCGCGCAACCGTCGATGATCTGCTCCGTGTCTTCTTCAACAGCGACACAAGCATCCCGGACAACCTCATCAAACAGGTGCTCCTTTGAGTCGAAATATTTGTAGAGCGTCGCGGTTGAAACATCGGCCTGGCGTGCGATGTCACTGACGGCAGCTTTGCCGAAACCCTCCGTCATGAAGACCTTCCGCGCCGCCCGGACCACATCTGCGCGTTTTCGTTCTGTGACGCTTCGACGATAGTGAAGCAGCCCTTGGGACGGAGTCTGAGACATGATGTTCCTATCTGCGCTGCGAATGGGCCAGTTTTCTAATAATACAACCTAATACAACTTTTGCGATTAATATGAATCTGGATTTGCTGGCGGTGCAAATGAAAATGACGGCCCCCATTCCGGGCACCGTCATTTCACGCAGTTAATCGCATTGGTCCTGAAGCAAACCAGTATCCCGCTCGACGAGCGCGTCGGGTGGAATGATTGTTTTAGTATGGAGCCACAAACCGCTTCCGGTACGCAGCCTTGCCGCTGGAGGCCCCTGCCGTTAGCGCTCTCATGAGGCGCCCATTCCTGGCAATCTATTCAAGCAGAATGGTAGCGCGAGAAGCGCAAAGAGAGCCGAGATCAGAAAAGCCCATTCCTGCCCGCCAAATGTAGCCGCCGCCGCCGTGAGAGCAGCCGCGCCGAGAGCCGTGCCTAGATTTCGTGCCATAGAGACCGCTCCCGAAGCCAAGCCAGCGCGCCGAGGCCCGGCAGCAACAAGGGCGGAAAATGTTGCAAAGCTAAGCAGCATAGCTCCGGCGATGCCCTGGATTGCGATCGCCATCGCGCAAAATACAAGCGACACTGAACCAATGGCACCAAGCGAGGCACCGATCAGCAGGGGGCTGACGATAGCGGCAACAGCGGAAGCTATCAGCAATCTGCGGCTCACCGCTGATTGCGATTGTGCCAGCTTGCCCGCCAGCGGCATGAAGATGGCGACGATGATCATTGCCGGTATAAATAAAAGGCCGGTCATGATGGATGGCGCAACGCCTGTATGCACACGGACAATGATCAGGCTCAGGACGGCGACAGTCCCAGCCGTCGAGGCATTCATGGCAAAGGCTGCAGCGGCTGCTTTTGCAAAGATTCGGTTCTCCAGAAGGTCGCGCCCAACGAGCGCTGATGCTTCGCCTCGAAGGCTTCTCTCTCTTTGAAACCAAAAAAAGAGGAGAGCTCCGCCGAGAATTGCACCGGCGCATCCAATCACTTCGCCGCGCGCAAGCGAGCCAAATGAGAGAACAAGGGCACCGGCTCCACTCACAAGAAGACCGATGCTCGCAAAAGGCAGACGCCAAGCGGACGAAACCACCACCTTACCCGAACCTGGTATCGTGATTGCAAAAGCGAGCATTGCAAGCAACCCGAGCGGCAAGTTCATCAGAAAGATCGAGTGCCAGGGCAGGTACACAAGTATGACCCCGCCGAGCAATGGCCCGAGCAGGAGGCCGAGGGAGGAAATCGCTCCCCAAACGCCAATGGCAAAGCCCCTCTTTTCTGGACCGAACGCCGCGGCAGCCGCAGCGAGTGTCTGGGGCGAGAGCATCGCCGCGCCCATGCCCTGAAGGAAGCGGCAGACAGTCAGTTCGGTCAAATCCCGGCTCAACGCACAGAGAAGAGAGGCGACCATGAGAAGGCTCATCCCGAGGAAGAAGAGCCGCTTCAGACCGAAGCGATCACCCATCATCCCGAAGACCACCGGAGCAATCGCGAGCGGAAGCGTATAGGCGGCGATGAGCCAACCCATACGATCCGCACCAATAGAGAAAGCGCCGGTGATTTCAGGTGCCGCAGCCGAGATGATGAAGCCATCGATCAGGATGAGAGCAACCGAAAGCCCGGCTGTGATCAGGGCCGGCCATCCGCCGGCATAGGCGGTATCCGCCTGCTTCAGCATACTATTGCCCGTGCTCCTGAAGGGCGATCGCCACCAGCCTTTCAGCTTTTCGGATGCGCCGGCGATCGCTGCAACACGCTCGCTCATCTGCTTGCTCCCCGATTGAACTGTCCGCGCTCGGCCGTCTTGAGACCGCTCACAGTGGCCCGACCGGATTGGTCGCGCCACGGAAGGTCGATGCCTCCAGTATTCCGGGCACGGTCCAGGCGCCTTCGGGCCGGAGTAGAACTAGAGGGTCGCTCCGGTCGAGATCGAGAGCATCTGTCCCTTCAGCCAGGTGGCATTCCATTTCGACATACTCATGATCGGACCAGATGAGCGGCTGTGACCGCCGTCGCATCGGTTCAAAACCGAATTGCGCCCAGAAAGGCACCAACCGCTTTTGCGCCTGCGCATAGAGACGCTGATAACCTTTTTTCCGGCACAGCCTGATCGCGGCTTCGACGATTGACTGCGCAGCGCCCAATCCCCGCATCTGCGGCAGAACGGCAAGCCGCCCGACATGCCCGAAGCCGGCGAAAAACCTGAGCCTCAGGGTGCCGACCGGATGGCCATCCGCTTCCGCCAGCAAATGTGTTGTCCCGGCAAAATCATTGCCGTCGAACTCCTCGTCATAGGGACAATTTTGCTCGGCCATGAAGACGATGGCCCGGATTGTGACCGCCCGCATGATGTCCTCGTGCGATCGGGCCACGCGGATCGTGATTTCGGGCCGGTTCTCTTTATCGATATGCATTTTGAAATTCCTATTGGCGATCCCACCGCCCGTGGACAAGGCGGCGGGACAACGATTACAAAAAGGCGTGCGCGGTTTCGCTGCGACCCGGATAGAGGATTCGCGTCGGCTCGACAGAACGGCGGATGACGCAGAGCTCTCCTTGCGCGATCTCGCCTCCACCTGCCGCCTTGAAGCCGAGCTTGCTCATCAACCTGAGCCCTCCCTCGGTCGCCGGACGCGCATAGAGATCAGTTCGCGCATAAACAGCGGCGTCGAAGGCCCCCAGAACCAGCGGCAAGGCGCTTGCGGTTTTCTTTTCCGCGACAAGCGCCCAGACATAGACGGCGTGTGGCGCCTCACCGGTCGCGGCGATCGCCTCCACGTCCGGCGCTCGGGTATTGAGCGCGCCGGAAACAAGACGGTCGGCGCCATCAGCCGTCAGCATCAGGAATGCAAAAAATCCCACCAGCGCTCCGTCGCTCGCATACACTCCCCATAGAGAGTCGGCATTGCGGTTGTGAACGCGACGGAATGTATCGAGCGTGGCGATATCGGCGCTGATCTTGGTGGCGCCGAGCTGATGGATCCGGACTATTTCATCATCGGTGGGGCGAGCGACGCGCAAGCCCCCTTCTAAAGGACTGGTATTGGTGTCGTGTGCGGTTGTCATGATCTGCCCCAAAAAAGCTTGCATCCACAAATGCGCGCATGAGTTGCGTGCGGTTGCAGTACGGCCAGCCTTGGGTCAAAATCCGGCGCTGTCTTTAGGGATTGTGTGAATAGGGATGACGAAGAATCCACCCAGGAAACGAGCGCTCAGTGTCAGTCCGGTGCCCAATTGGGACCGGGTCGAATTGCGTTTCGTGCTGGAGGCGGCATCCACCAAAAGTTTCAACAAGGTTGCGGAAAACCTTGGTGTCTCACACTCAACCGTTACCGAACGCATCGGACGCCTCGAAGAACGGCTCGGGTACAAGCTTTTCGATCGCTCGCCGAAAGGCGCTTTCCTGACCATCCGTGGACAGATAATTATCACCGAGGTGCGTCAGGCTTTCATGGCTGTTGAGAAGCTCGAATTCATGGCGGCCAATGTCGATATGCCAGATGTCTCGCATATCCGCATTTCAATCACGGATGGACTCGCGACGCTCTGGCTTGCGCCTAAAATTCACCTCTTCCACGCCGATCATGCGGACGTCTCGCTTGAATGCAGCATCGGCGAACTACCCGCCGACCCCTTTCTCGCGCAGACCGATCTCAGCATCCGGATGCGCGCGCCCGATACAGAGGAATTCGTGGTTCGCCCGCTCGGGCATCTGCATTTCATTCCCTATGCGTCGAAGGCCTATCTCGAAAAGCATGGCGTCCCGCGCGACCTCTACGATCTCTCAACCCACACCATCGTAGATCACGCGAGTTACGGTTACACTCAAGGTCCCTGGTATGCATGGCAGAACGCCTCGCGCCTCAAAGGGCCAGCGACTTTGCGCACCAATATTGGCGCGATGACCGTGGCCGCCGTCGAGCACGGGGCCGGGATTGGCGTGTTGCCTTCCTATGTCAGCCTCATCAGCGACAGGCTGGTGCCGGTCGATCTCGGCATCTACATGCGGAGCGATCTCTATCTCTGCTATCTGAAAGACACCGGTGACAACAAAAGCAAGCGGGCCGTCGCCGCCTGGCTTCAGACCGCCTTCAGCCCAAGCCGCTACCCGTGCTTTCGGCCGGAATACGTGCATCCCCAAGATTTCGGCAAGGCGTCTCTCCCAAAGAGCGACGAAGCCAAGACCTGATCCCCGCGATACGAGACGCGCAATCGGTGTCGGCGCTCGGGCGTTGCCGGATTTCCGGCAAGGGCTCACCAATCGAGTAACATCGAATTCAACTTGCCAAGTGTCTGTTTTCAAAGCGGTTCGCTGCAACAAGCGCCACTTTGCTCAATCCTTCCACGACCACCCCTGTCGGCTTAACCGGAAAGACCGGCCTTCCGCTTTGAACAAACATACAAGGGCAGCGAATCGTCCGAGATGGAAGGTGGTTGCTGCGGAAGATTCTGGCGAGGGTGAATGGCATGGACGCGGCACCATGGATATTGCTCTTTGACGATGAACCTCTAGTTCGCGACACCATCGCCCGCATGTTGACCCTTCGTGGTTTTGTGGTCATCACCGGCCAAGACGGTCGCGACGGTCTGCGCCAGGTCTCGGAGCCCGGCTATGATGTGCTCGTCACCGATCTCTTCATGCCTGATGTCGATGGGATCGAACTCCTTCGGGCGGCCCGAAAATCGCGGCCAGGTATTCCAATCGTCTGCATGTCGGGCGGCAGTCCGCGCCTCCCGAATGATTTCGGACTGACGCTCCTCAACGGCTTCAACGTTCGGATTATCACCAAGCCCTTTTGCGGCAAGACCCTGGCCGACGCCGTTCACGCGGCTCTCGCGGCGCAGCCGCAGGCAACCAGGTCACTTTCGTAAAACCGCTCAACGTATTGGAGAGGATTTTGAAGGTTTCAGCCGACATGGGCCCAAAGGGTGTTACCGGAATTCCGGACACCCCCTGCCGGGATGGCATCAAAGACAGAATCTGCGCGCTCGGCGACCCTGCGCTCAGTAATGCGGCTCAAAACGCAGCATTTCTGGACGTTCGACTTGCTGGCTGGTGCCGGCGATCGGGGAGGAGGCCACTCCCGTCGGACGCGCTATCGACCCTTCCCGGGTTTCGCGCGCACCGTCCCACCTTACATTCGCCGCAAGGAGGCATGCACATATGACTGTTGAAACCGGGTCGTCTGCGATCGATCAGGGCGATGCTGCCAGCCTTCTGCAGACTATCGTCGGCGAATTACTGGTCGTTGATCAACGGCTGAAACTCCTGTCCGGCAAGACTAAATCCGCCGAGCTTCTCTTGGCCCGGCGTTTCGTCGCTATGGCTGCAGAGCAGGCGGCGATCATCGTCGAGAAAACAGCTTTCGAAACAAGAACATCAGAGATGCCACTGCAGCACATCGCAGCCGCAGACTGACAGCGGCCGATCCGCGATTGCAGCGAACTGCTATGCGTGACAGGTGAAATACAGCTCTAACTTCTGTGCCTGACGCTCTCTGGTCCTTAAAATCTTCGCTTAAGCCAGGACAGCAGGAGTTCGTTCAGCGTATCAGCATGCTCCTGTTGCACCCAGTGGCCCGCATTCTGGATCATGTGCATCTCCAGATCGCTGCAATGTTCCGGCATGTTGTCTGCAAATTCCGGCCTGAGGCCGGGATCGAGTTCCGCTGTTAGCATCAGGCAAGGCAGGTCGAGTTGCGCGGTGCCCACATCAGGATGGCGGGCTGCATTGCCGTCGATGTTTCGATACCAGTTGATGCCGCCGCGATAGCCGGTTCGCGTGAAAGCCTCAACATAGTGATCGAATACGGGTTCGCTGAGCAGCGGCTCACCAAGGTCGTAAGAAGCATCAAGGTGCAGGAACGGATTGCGGCTGAGCTTGCCGTCAACGAAGGCTCGCTTGTAAACATCCTCGAGCGGCGCGCTTGTGCGCATGATCCGCGAGGTGATTGTCTGCACATGCTGGTCCATATGTTTCTCGGCCACGCCGGGGAGTTGGAACCAGGACACATATTGCCGCTCAATGTCGCCATCCACCGTGGCGGTATGCACAGCTACGCTCGGAAAAGGGATGTAGGGCGTGCACACGCCGACAACACCCGCCACCCTGTCGGGGTGCAGAACAGGCATCGCCCAGGAGACAAAGCCGCCCCAGTCGTGGCCCACAAAGATCGCTTTCTCGATGTCCAACGCATCGAGCAGAGCAACGAGGTCGCCCGTCAGCTCCGACATGGCGTAAGCGTCAACCGGATAAGGGCAAGAGCTGCCGCCATAGCCGCGCATATCGGGCGCAATGGCGCGAAAACCTGCTGCAGCGACGGCGGGAAGCTGATGCTGCCAGCCGATAGCAAGGTCGGGAAAGCCGTGCACGAACACGACGGCCTGCCCGCTGCCAACCTCATAAGTGGACAGATGAAAGTCGGGGTCTCCCGCTCGCCCGGGCAGGCTGATATTTCTGGGAGTGACAGGCTGGGTCACTGTGCGGTCCTTTCACGATTTTCGGGAGACGTCTTGCTGCCGCGTATCAGCTTGCCGGGTAGCGCACCCGTCGGTTGCCCATCGCGGTAAATTACCTCGCCGCTGCAGAGGGTCATGCGATAGCCGGTGATCTTCTGAAGGAAGCGCTTTCCTTCAGCAGGCAGATCATTTGTCAAGACGGGCTCGTGAATGTACAGATTGTCGAAATCAATCACGTTGATGTCGGCCTTCATACCCGGCGCGATTACGCCGCGATCGAACAGGCCATAGCACTCCGCCGTGCGGCGGGTCTGATTCTCGATCAGCTCTTCAAGAGGGATGCGCTCGCCGCGTGTGCGGTCTCGCCCCCAATGTGTCAGCAGGAAGGTCGGAATACTTGCATCGCTGATCATGCCGCAATGCGCGCCCCCATCGGCGAGGCCGTAGACGGAATTGGGGTGGCGCATCAGTTCGCGCGTGGCATCCAGGTTGCCGTCCACATAACCCAGCATCGGAAGATAGAGGAGATTTCCGCCATCATCCGATGCCAGAACGTCATAAGCGACTTCCTGGGGCTTGCGCCCTTCTCTGGCTGCGATCGCGGCGATGCTGTCTTCAGGCGCGGGCTCGTAATTCGGCGTCTTTCCCAGCGGGTACATCATGTCGAAGCCGCTGGTGAGCATCGCAAGAACGCCCTCGAACCGTGAGAAGTCGGGTGCGTTGCCCAGAATGGCTTCGCGGACTGACGGCATGCGAAGCGCTGCTGTGCGTTCTTCTACAGTCAGGTCCTTTAAAGCGCCGAAATCCTTGTGAAGGAAGAAGGGGTGAAGGCTGCCTTCAAATCCAAGTAGCAGGCCGACAGGGCGCGGCGCGATCTGCGGTGTCAGCAGGCCGCCTTCCGCTGCATCTTCTTCCGCCGCCCGCAACAGGCGCCGCCACTGGTCGGGATCACCTGCGCTCTGGACGACACTGTAAAGCACCCGCTTCCCGGTCTCGCGGCTGAGCTGTTTCATCCAGCCGAGCTCATATTCTTCAGGCAGGTAGTCGCTGGCCATCTGGAAGACGCCATGTCCTGCGCGGCCGAGCATGCGCCCGATGCCGAGCACCTCATCTGCCGAAGCATATGTGCCGGGCACGACTTTCCCGTCTTTTGCCCGGTGCAACGCGGTGCGTGATGTCGAAAAGCCGAGAGCACCGGCCTCCAGTCCCTCGCGTACAATTTCGGCCATCCGGTCTATGTCATCCGGGCTGGCTTCGTTCTCGTTCAGCCCCTTGCCCATGACGTAGGCACGCACAGCGCCGTGGGGGACCTGTGTGCCGATGTCGATTGCGAAGGAGCGCTTATCCAGCGCGTCGAGATATTCCGGGAATGTTTCCCATTCCCAGCTGATGCCTTCAGCAAGCGCCGCGCCTGGAATATCCTCCACACCCTCCATGAGCTGGATGAGAAATTCGTGGTGATCGGGCCGCACCGGCGCAAAACCGACGCCGCAATTTCCAATGACAACGGTTGTCGTTCCGCTCCAGCCTGCCGGTGTGACATAGGGGTCCCAGGTGATCTGGCCATCATAATGGGCGTGAATATCCACCCAGCCCGGCGTGACCAGCAGTCCACTCGCGTCGATTTCTTCACTGGCGGGGCCGAGATTCTCGCCTATGGCAGATATGAACCCGCCGGAAATTGCGACATCTGCCTTGCGGGCAGGCGCGCCAGTTCCATCGACAATGGTTCCTCCCCGGATGACCAAGTCGTGCATGAAAGCCCCTGTTCTTGTTTTCCGATGCGCGATCGTTTCGGGAACAAGAAAACAGGACTCGTGACAGTTGTCAATTTAATTGGCTTGAGGTATCTAACGTGGCAGGAGGCCTTCGAGGAATATGCTGGTGACCTGCTCGGCCTGTTCCCGAATGCTCTTTGGACTGAGTTTTTTGGTGTTCCTGTGAAGGCGCGCTGCAAGACCGGGAAAGACAAACAGGCTGCCTGCGCCGTGATTGATCAAGAAGTAAAGCAGCCCTGTCGGGGGTTTCCGTATCATGCCCCTGGCGGCGAGGCTGCTGACCCAGTTTTCCATGAAATCATGCGCCGGACCGACGAAATTCTTGACGATATAGTCCAGCCGTGGGCCAGGTTGGCCGGCTTCATAGTTGATGATCCGCAACAGCGACGGATTGAGGGCATTGAGCTCAAGGACACGCACGAGAAGGCCTCGGAGGATTTTCAACTGATCATCGCCGAGCCGCTCCCCTTCAAGGATCAGTTCCCGGTTCATGTGGCTGAAGCCGTGTTTGACGGCGGCGTACCAGAGATCCGTCTTCGAGCCGAAGCGCTGCGGGATCAGATTGTGACTGATGCCGAGGCGTCGGGCGACTTCGCGGATCGATGTGCCATCAAAGCCATTCTCGCCAAAAGCCCAGAGCACGGCGTCGAGCACGGCCTCATCCGACATGATGTCGGCGCTATCGGGGGATGGTCGTCCTCGCGGTCGGCGCGTCATTTCGGTGGGCCTTTCGGAAAACATGTAACGGGCGCTTCTACTTCAGGTTCTCTTCAAGCGCCACTCTGCCCCTTCAGCCTACGCGGCTGGCCGACAGGGCTTTCAGAGGCAAAACGGTAATCGAAAGGAATGGCTTATGAAATTCGATCTTCTGTGCGTGGGTCTGACGACGCTGGATATTGTCGGGCGGCCGATCACGGAAATTCCGAAGGATGAAGGCGGACGCCTCATTGATCAGATTGCTTGTGCGCCGGCGGGCACAGCGGCAGGTGCCGCGTGCATTGCTGCTAGGCTCGGCCTGAAGACCGGCTTGGCGGGCGCTGTGGGCGATGATCTTACCGGCAAGTTCGTTCGCTTCGCCCTCGAAGACGGCGGCGTCAATACAAGCCTCCTCAAGACAATGGAGGGCTTGCCCACCTCCGCGACAATCCTCCCTATCGACCATCAGGCACGCCGCCCGGCACTGCATGCGCCGGGAGCGGGCTCTATTCCACCGTTGACGGACGAGCTGATGGCCGCAGTTGCGAATGTTCGCTGTCTTCATTATGCGGCAATCGGTGCGCCTACTTTCGATGGTGGGCCGGGCGAAAAACTTCTCAAGGCCGCGAAGGCGGGCGGCGCGGAGATTTTTTGCGACCTCATCGCGCCGAGACCCGGCACGAAAGATGAGCTTCAACGCGTCCTTCCCTATGTGGACTGGTTCCTGCCGAGCGCTGATGAAGCGCGCTTTCTGACGGGAATAGAAGACCTGCAATCCGCGGCGGATGCCTTCGTGGCGATGGGTGCTAAAAACTGCGTTATCAAGGATGGCGGGCGCGGCGCGGTGATGGCCGCGGGCGAGTTGCGCGGACGGCTGCCTGCATTCAAAATTGACGCGGTGGATACTACAACCTGCGGCGATTCATTCTGCGCAGGCTTCATAACGGCGCATGTGATGGGCTGGAGCGATCTCACCGCCCTGAAATTTGCGGCGGCAACCGCCGCTATGGTCGCGCAGGGGCTGGCGACCTATGGCAAGCTCGTGAGCTTCGAGCAGGTTGAAGAGGCTGTAAAAACACTGCCGGTTCAGGGGGCTGTCGCATGATGAGTGACGAGGAAGTAAAGCTGCGCGATCGGATCGTCGAGGTGATGACGGCGATGGATGCGCGCGGTCTCAACCGGGGAACATCGGGCAACGTATCCGCACGGCTCGGCGAAGGTATGCTGGTGACGCCGTCAGGCATTCCGCCCTCAATGCTGAAGCCGGAGCATATCGTGCGGATGGCCGCCGATGGCAGCCATGATCCGTCGGGCATGAAGCCTTCAAGCGAATGGTTGATGCATCTGAGGTTGTTGCAGATGCGCCAGGATGCAAACGCTGTTGTGCATTGCCATTCGCGCTATGCAACGACGCTGGCTTGCGCGAACCGGCCTATCCCTGCCCTGCACTATATGGTGGCTGTCAGCGGCGGCCCCTCGGTGCCAGTGGCACCTTACGCCACCTTCGGCTCAGCAGAGCTTGCGGAAGCCGTTTGCGAGACGCTTTCGGGGCAATTCGGGACACTCATGGCCAATCACGGCCAGATCGTTGTCGCGCCGAGCCTCAGACATGCCCTCCTGATTGCGGAAGAAATTGAGGAGCAGGCAGCCATCTACTGGGGCACCCTCGCCATAGGCGGGCCTACCCTGCTCGCCGATGATGAAATGGAACGCATCGCCGACCGGTTCCGCTCATACGGGCAGAAGAACTGAGCACCCGTTGGCGTCCGCCCTAATTGGCGCGCCGATTGTGGCTCGTTCCTTAGTCAGACCATCAGCGGCGGCTTGGTAAAACCGTATGTGAGGTCAGTGCCTCCCCATCCACGCAAATAGGCCTTGGGACTGCACCCCACCGTAAACGAAAGCTGACGTCGAACTGTATTCGAACGGCTGGCCCCTTAAGTCGGGGAACGTTCGCGCCAATCGCCCGATGCAAATTGCGCCAAGCCGCCCAACATCTCTTTTGTCGCCACTGTTGCCACACCGTGCTCGTATTCATTCTCCAGGGCGGCGGGCACGTCGAGATTCCATTGTTCATAGGACGACATTCGGTCGCTTCGCAAGGCCGCCTGAGGTAGCGCCGCGAGGCGATGCGCCATCGCGACGGCTTCGTTCAATGCCTGTCCTTTTGGCGTCAGACGATTTACGAGGCCAAACATCACCGCCTCCTCACCGGAGACGCCGCGGCCCGTCAGCAGCATATCGAGCGCCCGGCTGTGACCGATGAGGCGCGTCAAGCGTATCGTGCCGCCATCCATCAGCGGGATACCCCACCGCCGACAATAGACGCCGAAAATTGCATCTTCAGCCGCAACGCGAAGGTCGCACCAGCACGCTACCTCCAGCCCACCCGCGACAGCAACACCCTCGACTGCGGCAATGACTGGCTTACTGAGTAACATCCGAGTGACGCCGCATGGCCCGTCGCCGGTGCGCTCAACCCGAATCCTTCGGCTTGCATCGTTCGATTGCATCGATTTCAGATCGTTGCCGGCACAAAAGCGTCCCGAACCGCCGGTCAGCACCGCGACCGAGAGAGCGGGATCAGCTTCAAACCTACGGAACGCGTCCGCCAGCGCCGTAGCGGTCGGCCCGTCGATGGCGTTGGCAACCTTTGGACGATCAATGGTGATGATCGCCACCGCACCGTCTGTTTCGAAGTGGATGGTCACGCTAACGTTCCGATCAATGTTTGAAGATTGTGGTGAAAATGAACAATTGCTGCCTCGAACCGGCCGAACTCGAACGCGTCATTGGCGCCACTCGCCAAACCGCGCTGAATCGATTCAACGACTTCCCGGTCCTCCTTGGCGCCTTGATTGACGAAATCGGCAGCACGCTCGATGGCTGGAGTTTCGTCAGCAAGTAATGCCGCCTCTGCGAGTGTGTATGTCGTCAGCGTGGTTGTCTCGACACTCGTCGGCTCCAGCACAGTCAAAAGAACACGCTTGGGGAAAGTGGAAATCATCACATTGGGGAACATGTGATAAACGTGGGTTACAGTGCCGCCGAGCCGACGTTCGCCCGGCGCTATCGTCCGCAGCTTCTCGACATTTCGATAGGGGTAGGTCACCCGGCTATTGCGGCCAAAATGCTCAACGACGTTCAGATTGTCGAACTGCACGGGAAAGAAGGTGTCCCGATGCGTTGAATAAATGTGGTAGCCCTCGATGAATGACTCCGCGAAAACCTTCCAGTTCGCAGCAATTTTGTTTTCGATGGTCGAGACCAGTTTCAGGTCAGGGCCGAATACCTGCGGAACCTCGTCCAGTTCGATTTTGGGTCCTGTTGTGTCTTGGGTGACGAAGACAATGCCGGCACGCTCTTCCGCCTGCACGGGCACGAGGCCATGTGTGGCTTTATCAACGCCGGGAAAGCCATATTCGTGCGGAATATTCCGCAGACTGCCATCAAGGCCGTATGCCCATGCATGGTATGGGCAGACAAAGGCTTGAGCCCGGCCAGCGCCGCAGGCCACTTGGGCACCACGATGGCGGCACGCGTTGCGGAATACGCGAGCAACCCCATCAGCACCGCGCACCGCGAGAAGCGGCACGCCGGCCGCGTCGCGCGCGACAAAGGAGCCTGCTTCCGCCAAAGCCGCCGAAGGACAAAAGGGTGTGGGTGTCCGGCGCAGGACGCGTTCCATCTCAAGCTCAAAACGCTCTCGGGAACGATAATTGGCGACGGGTTCGCGCCAGCTGCGATCACCGAGATCGGTCGTCTTGTTGTCGATATGATCCAGAATGCGCTGAGCTAGCGACTGATCGTCGAGCAGCGGTTTCATGGAAAGCTCCTATGCGATTGGACAGATTTAATCCACTACTCCAAAGGGTCGCACGGGCTTGGAATCGGACAAGCGAAACCTTGATCGACATCAGTGAACTACATTCACTTAAATCAGGAGCGAAGCCCTGTGGCCGTCGTTGCCATGATCCATTTCTTGAAGGCGCGCAGGGCCGGATTACGCTGGTCGAGAGCGCGATGCACAAACCAGTAATCGCCTGTCGGCTTTCTGACCGGCAAAGGGCGCACCAGCAGGCCACGCTCCTCTTTCTCCGCAAAAAGAGGGTCAAGGCCAAGCGCTATCCCAACCCCGCGCTCAGCCGCCTCCTGAGCGGCACCAAAGCTATCCACCCAGAGCGCGCGTTGCGAGATCACTTCCTCTATGCCTGCTTGATTGAACCAGACGGGCCAAGCCAGCGGATAGGTTGTGACGTGGATTAATGTCGCGCGATGCAAGTCAGAGGGCTGCGCCAACTTCAAGCGCCGGGACATCTCAGATGTGCAAATCGGCGTGGTGAATATCTTCATGAGTTGAACGACGGTCATCCCCGGCCATTCACCCGCTCCGCCACAAATCGCAGCATCAAAAGGCTCATTGTCAAAATCAATGCCGCGCCCCACGCTCTCGATGACAAGCTCGACATTGGGATGGGCCGACATAAACATCTCGAGCCTCGGTATCAGCCATGCCGACTGGAAGGTCGGCACGACCGCAATATGCAATCTCGTTCGCGTGCCGGGCGCAGCCTTGAATGCTAGCCCCCTGGCGAGATCGGCGAAGGCTCGCCCTGTTGCTGTCGCCAGCCTCTTGCCGGCAGGTGTCGGCTTCACGGCACGGTTGGCACGCGTAAACAGAGCTTCTCCGCCCATGCGTTCGAGATTGCGGATACGGTGACTGACGGCTGAGGGCGTCAAATGAAGCGCGTCCGCCGCCGCACGAAAACTGCCCAGACGATAGGCGGCCTCAAACGCCTGCAGCGCAAGCAGGTTGGCGCTCGTGAGCATGGCCACGGTCGGTTTCGGCTCCGCCGCCATGAGGAGCCGCTTCTCGTTTTTTTTCGAACCCTTAGATGCCATCACATCACTAACTGGTTTGAAGAGACGCGAAATGCATTCGTCCGGTGACCATGCCACCTACCGCATGAGTGCCAGACCTGCGCGCCAGATCGGCTAGCGTATTAGCAGACCATGCACCTCCTATATCACCAAGCGCCTCGGACCGCAGATCCGATCGATCTCCCGATCTTCCATCGGAATCAGGGCAACATCGCGATCGAAAGAGCAACGCGTCGGTAATTGCATGACGGCGATACAAGTCAGGAGGAACTGGAGCTGCTGGCGCACCTCCGCTGACGAGAGGCCGATGAGATTCAATCGATCCTGATCCGGGTTCCTGGACATGCCACCACTGGAGAAGATTGTCGAATTGTCGCACGTCGGGCACCAGCGCTTATAAAACATTTGCCAAATTAACTCTCACCATGTGATGTCTTGCTGAAATGGCGCGTACTTCGTTCAGATATAGACTGATGGTGACGGCGTTGCTTCTTGCAACGTTCATTGTCGTCCCTATGGCTGGCGTGTTCTTGTGCGCCTCTGAGAGCGGCGATAGGCACTCATACGTTGAGATCTACAGTGCCGATGATGATAGCAGGGACAAGAGTTCTGGCTCCGATTACAGCCATGGCGTCTGCGGTTCCGGACATTGTCACCATGTGCACGATCAGGTTGCCTCAACTTCGGCATCCGAGGTCGCGTCCCTGCATGTGGTACACCAATGGCCCGCCAGCGATGCTATCACGCCACACACCCCTAATGGATTGATACGCCCACCCAAAGCCTGACGGATTCCCGCCGTGCTCCTTGCATGGCCGTTTCGTCAATTCGTTTTGCTTTGGGAGTCTTCTCATGCTCATGCCGTTCGGTCGGCCGCTATGCGCGGTCGGCTTCGCTGTGGCCGCCACAGCGATCACACTGGCATTGCCCGCAAGGGCTGAACCAGCTCCGTCTTATGAATCACTGATCGCGTATCTCGATCGGACCCCGATGACACTCGAGGCCGAAGCGTTGCTAGACGCCGCCAATGCACGCGCGCAACAAGCCCGCGCATTGCCCAACCCCACCATCACCCTGGAGGCAGAGAACGCTTACGGTGGCGCCCCGTTCAGTGGCTACAGAGCCGCTGAGACCACGTTTTCTGTCAGCCAGCCTCTGGAATTGTGGGGACAGCGAGGTGCGCGTATCGGTGCCGCACAGGCGGAAGCCGATGCGGCTGCTTTGCGCCGCAACCAGTCACGATGGGCGGTTGCCTGCCGCCTGGCACTGATCTATGCCGAAGCGGAAGCCTCCTCGTTGCAGCATGAACTGGCTGTCGAAGCGCTGTCACTGACGCTGGCGGATGCAAACGCGGTGAAGACCCTTGTGGAGAAAGGTCGTGAGGCTGCGCTTCGTGGCATTCAGGCCGAAAGCGAAGTGGAAGCTGCTCGCGCCGTCGTGGATGAAATGCGGGCGAACCGAGATGCAACTTTCGCGCGCCTCGCCGCCGTGGCTATGCTGACCGAGCCGGTCACGTCGATCAAAGCCAACCTGCTAAACCGTGCCCCCAGCCCCCTCGCACGGGATGTACGTAGTCCTTTGGCTGTTCAGATTGCCGAGGCGGAGCTGAATGCTGCCGGGCAACTGGTATCTGTGGAACGATTACGTGCTCGTCCCGACGTGACCGCTTCGTTCGGTGTCCGGCGATTTCAGGAATACGACACCGAGGCGCTCACCTTCGGCATCAGCGTGTCCGTCCCGCTATTCGACAGAAACACGGGCGCCATTAGTGCAGCCCGCGCCGAGCAGCGAGCTGCCCAGGCGCGCCTGACCAGTTTGAAAATGGAGATCCAGGCGGATCGCAGTGCTGCACAAGCCCGCCTTGATGCATCGATCACCCGGACACGAGCTGCGGATAACGGCGTCGCTGCTGCAGAAGAAGCCTACCGCCTCGCACGTGTTGGCTTCGATGCCGGGCGCATCTCGCAGCTGGAGTTGCGCAGCATACGGTCTGCCTTGATTGCCGCCCGCAACTCCGCCGTGGATGCACGACTAGCGCGCGTGCGCGCAGAAGTCGAACTCGCACGCCTCGACAGCCGTCCCCCATTTGAGGAAGCATAGATGACACGCAAAAGTACCCACCTCCTCTGTGGAGCAGCCCTGCTTGTCGCCCTTGGCGCTGGCTTCGGCCTTGCCCAGTTGATCCCGCACACGGAGCACGCTGCTCGCGTCGAGGGTGATGATCATGCTGTTCACAATGATCATGATGAGCACGACGATGTGCCATCTGAAGAAGGTGTCGTCGCATTAACAGCGAGGCAAATTGAAGCCTCGGGCATCAGCGTTGTAGGCGTGGGCCGCGGCGGCGGCACAGAGTATCGGCTTTCGGGCCGGGTCGAATCTGCAATGGATGCTCGAGCGGTCGTAGCGGCAATCACCGGCGGAAGAGTGGAGCAGATACATGTTGCCCCAGGCTCGACGGTTGAGGCCGGCCAGCTCCTGGCCGTCATAGTCAGTGGCGATGCGGCCACTTTGCGCGCAAACGCCGATGCCGCAGTCGCCGAAGCCGAAGCCGCGCGCCTCGCTTATCGGCGCGACGTGCACCTTGTCGAACAAGGGGTTGTGGCTCGTCAGGACATGGAAGCGTCTCGCGCCCGCTCCCTTGCCGCGGACGCAGCTGCAAGAGCGGCACAAGCGCATGTCGCAGCAAGTGGCGCACCGGATGCCTCGGGACGCCTCGGCATCGTCAGCCCAATCGCGGGCGTAGTCGGCGCAATCCATATCACGGCCGGGGGCTTCGTTGCATCGGGCGGCACCGTCGCGGAAATCTCTGATCCAGAGCGCGTGGAACTCGTCTTCAACGCTCCTCCCGCATTGGCATCCGAGGTGACTCCTAACACCCGACTCCAAGTCGCGGGTCCATCCGGCAGCTTCGAGGCCGTGGTCGTGGGCGTCGCCGCCAATGCGCGCGCGCAAAGTGGTGCGACCATCATTCGTGCGCACTCGACGTCGAGCGCCCTGCCGCCCGCTGGATCACCCGTGACGGGGATCGTCGTCACAAATGAGCAGGAAGGTGGCCTGACCGTTCCCGCTGACGCCGTGCAAACCGTGGAAGGACGATCGGTGGTGTTCGTGGCTGACGACAAGGGCTTCCGCGTCACGCCGGTGCTCGCGGGTCGGCGTGCAGGTGGGCATATCGAAATTCTCAACGGGCTGTCTGGCGATGAACGTATCGCTGGCAGGAATGCGTTCCTGTTGAAGGCCGAACTCGCCAAGGGCGAAGCCGAACACGGTCATTAAGGACACGCACATGTTCAAAATCATTATCGAAACAGCGGTTCGCTTCCGCTGGGCCATGGTCTTCGCTGCGACAGTCATCGCGGCCTATGGCCTGTTCCAGCTCAGCAACCTCCCCATTGATGCCGTGCCGGACATTACTAACCGCCAGGTGCAGATCAACACCATAGCGCCAGCGCTCGCGCCCGTTCAGATCGAACGCCAGGTCACCTATCCGCTTGAAACGGCCTTGGCTGGTATCCCGGGGTTGACCAGTACGCGCTCAATCTCGCGTAACGGCTTCTCTCAGGTCACCGCCATCTTTACCGATCAGACAGATATTTACTTTGCGCGCCAGCAAGTGGCCGAACGCATGCGCGACGTGCAGGAGGACTTGCCCGAAGGGGCGACGCCAACGATGTCGCCGGTGACCACGGGGCTGGGCGAAGTGCTGATGTGGACGGTAGATTTCGAACCGTTCGATCCGGAGAGCGTCGGCCAACCGAACGAGCCGGGTTGGCAAGCCAACGAGGTCTATCTGACGCCGGAAGGTGATCGGCTCACGACGGCAGAGGAGCGCGCCACCTATCTGCGCACCGTGCAAGACTGGATCATCGCACCGCAAATGCGCTCGACCCCAGGGCTTGCGGGCGTCGATACGATCGGCGGCTATGTCAAGGAATATGCCATTCGTCCAGATGCTGAACGACTGGCAGCCTACGGCCTCGGCCTGGGTGATCTCGTGCAAGCACTTGAACGTTCCAACGTCCAGGCGGGTGCTGGATTTATCCAGCGTGCTGGCGAGGGTCTGATCGTCCGGGTCGACGCCCTTGCGCAGACCGTCAACGATCTGGCGCAGGCCCCCATCGCCAAACGCGATGGCCTCGTCATCCGCGTCTCAGACGTGGCGAGCGTCGGCTTGGGACGGGCGCCACGTCTGGGCGCCGCGACACGCGATGGACACGAAGCTGTGCTCGGCACCGCATTGATGATCGCCAACGGCAACAGCCGCACCGTGGCGCAGGCCGCGGCCGAACGCCTCATCGAAGTCAATCGCTCCCTGCCCCCGAGCATCATGGCCCAAGCCGTGCTCAATCGCAGCGAGCTGGTGAACTCCACGATCAGGACAGTCGCCAAAAATCTGATCGAGGGCGCGCTGCTGGTCATCGCCGTACTGTTCCTGCTACTCGGCAACTTCCGGGCGGCAGCCATCACTGCATTGGTGATTCCGTTGTCGTTCCTGTTCGCGGTGATAGGCATGAACCGCTTCGGGATCAGCGGTAACCTGATGAGTCTTGGCGCACTCGATTTCGGCATTCTTGTGGATGGTGCGGTGATCGTGATCGAGGCAACCCTGCTCATGCTTGGCAAGAAACGAGCCGAATTGGGGCGCGCGCTGTCCGCAGGCGAGCGGCTGGGCGTGGCAATCCAGGCGGCGCGCAAGATGGTGCGGCCCGCTGCGTTCGGACAGACCATCATCCTACTGGTGTTCGCGCCGATTCTCACGCTGGAAGGCGTCGAGGGCAAGACCTTCCAGCCGATGGCGGCGACCTTCATGCTCGCCCTGGTCGGCGCCTTCATCTTCTCGTTCACCTTCGTACCGGCGATGACGGCACTGTTCGTGCGTGAACCCAAGACCAGGCCCCGACATACGCCGCAGCAAGAAAACGAACGCGGGCACGAAGGCGAACACGAGACCCGCATAATCCGGCTTGTGCGTAGCAAGATCGAACCGGCCATCCGTATCGCAGTGACGCGGCCACGTACCGTTCTTTCAGGCGCTGTTGTCATGCTCCTGATCGGCCTGGCAACATTTGTCTCTCTGGGTCGCGAATTCATGCCCACGCTCGACGAGGGCAACCTCGCTATGCAGGCCCTGCGGGTTCCGTCGGCTTCACTGGAGCAATCGCTGACCATGCAGCTCGCACTGGAGAAGGCCCTGGCGAGCGAGCCGGAAGTGGAGACGGTCTTCTCACGCACTGGTACCGCGGAAGCGGCGCTCGATCCGATGCCGACCAACATCTCCGACAGCGTGATTGTGCTCAAGCCGCGCTCGGAATGGCCCGACCGATCATTGGGTAAAGAAGAATTGATCAGCCGACTCGAGTCCATCGTCGGCAACCAGATCGGCAATGCGTTCGAATTTAGCCAACCCATCGAACTGCGTTTTAACGAGCTGATCTCAGGTGTGCGTACTGACCTGGCTGTCATGGTGTTCGGGGACAATTTCGGCATCCTGCAGAAAACCGCGGATCAGGTCGCTCTCAAGTTGCGTGGCGTGGAGGGCGCTGCTGACGTTCGCGTGGAGCAGATCTCGGGGTTGCCGACGCTCACGGTGCGGATCGATCACGCCGCTGCCGCGCAGTACGGCCTGACGGCTGCCGATGTTAGCGAGGCGGTCGCGATCGGCGTCGGCGGTGCCTCAGCTGGCAAAATTTTCGAGGGCGACCGCCGCTTCGATGTGGTGGTCCGGTTTGACGAGGACGCACGCAACGATCCGGCGCAGCTCGCTGCGCTACCCATCGTTGCACTGGACGGCACGGTGGTGCCGCTGTCCTCGGTCGCGCACATCGGTGTCAGCGAAGGTCCCAATCAGATCAGCCGCAACAATGGCAGTCGAAGGATTGTGGTCCAGTCCAACGTCCGCGGTCGCGACTTGGGTGGATTCGTCCAGGAGGCACAGGCCGCAGTGGCCGAAGTGTCACTTCCCGCAGGCGTGTATCTGACCTGGGGTGGGCAGTTCGAGAACCTGCAGCGCGCAGAGGCGCGTCTGATGATGGTGATCCCCATCGTCTTCTTGCTGATCGGAAGCCTGCTGTACATGGCGCTGGGCACGATCCGTGAAGCCACACTCGTGTTCGCCTGCGTGCCATTGGCGCTGGTGGGAGGTGCATTAGCGCTGCTGGTGCGCGGCATGCCTTTCTCGGTATCGGCAGCCGTGGGCTTCATCGCTGTATCGGGTCTGGCGACGCTCAACGGCCTGGTACTGATGCAGGCGATCCGCGAACGCCTGACTGCCGGTGATTTGCCGCTGGAGGCCGCCACCGCTGGCGCGGCCAGTCGCCTGCGTGCGGTATTGACCACGGCGTTGGTCGCGATCGTCGGCTTCATTCCGATGGCAATCGCGACGGGCTCCGGGGCCGAAGTGCAGAAGCCACTGGCTACCGTTGTCATCGGCGGCCTGATCACGGCCACTGTATTGACCTTGTTGGTGCTGCCCACCTTCGCCGCACGCGCTACGAGGCCAAAGATCGGTAGAAGGACTAACCCGAACGGGGCCATCGAGCGACCGGAATCTGTACCATGAACACGTCTTACGGCGGTCAGTGGGTGTCAAGATTTCTGCCGACATCCTCATGTCTGGCCATTGAACTCTGCTCAGTTGCACACATGTTGGACAATCTCCCGTCGGATCTTGGCTGAGACGCCAGATCCGACGGGAGCGCTGTCGAAAAATCAGTTCTTCGAATAATTTCCGTTCTGCGATGCACCGCCTAATGATGCTTTGCATGGCGCGATGTCAGCACGCTGCCGTGCATGAAATGCGTCTTTTCCGCCTGACAGCAATGCGATCAAGGACGCGCCGCTCACGCATGCGGTGTTTTGCTCGTTCGTATGTGACGACGAATTTGAGCTCATTACGGCCTGACCGCCTTTTGCTCCGACCCGAAGTGTGAACGATGAGCCGGTGTCAGCGAATGCAGCCGTTGTCAGCAGCATAAGGGACGCCGCCATTGTGAACGCAAGTTTCTTTAACATATCTTTTCCTCATTCTGCTCTTGGATTTGATGAGGGCCACCCGACAGAGCAGAGTGTGAAGATGGCTCTCAGTAGAAGTTCACTTGTGTCGCTTACTCAATTCACGGCGATCCTGCCTTGCATGTCGACCTCAGCATGGCCCGGATAGTTGCAGGAAAATTCGGCTGTGCCGGCCTTCGTGAACGTCCAGACAAGTTCTTTGGTCTCGCCCGGTTCAGTGGAGATGGAGTTGCCGTCACTGTGGTGCATTTCGCCCATGTCCATGCCGGCCATCTCGCTCATCATCTTGCGATGCTTGGCCTGCTCCGTGGCATCGGCAATCGTGAACTCATGCGGCTGCTCACCTTTGTTGATGAGAATGAAGCGGACTGTCTCTCCTTTCCTGAACTTGAGCTCATGAACATTGAAGGCAATTTCAGTCGCTTCGATTTCAACGGTACGGTCAACTTTCTTGGGATCGCCCGGCTCACCAAATACGGTGCCCTCCATTTGGTGATGTCCCATGCTCCCGGATTCCATGCCCATATCATTGGCAAAGGCGGAGGCGGTGAGCACAACGGCGCCGGTTGCCACGGCAGTGATGACAAACGAACGGATTGAAACGGCGGATATTTCAAACATGATCTCTCCTGGCGTGGTCGTTGGGGGAGGATTTCAGAGGAACTTCAGAACCAAAACCTGAGGCCAGCTCGAAGCGTAAGGTCGCCTGGATCGCGACCGCTGGCGCGGACGAGACGCTCGGTGTTTCCAACTGAGCGCTCGTAGACAAGGTCGATATAGGGCGCGAACTTGCGGGTAATCTCGTAACGAAGCTGCGCGCCGATCTCGACCGTGCTAATGCCCGAGCCGATAGCAAGTTCGGGGACGTCTTGCGCGTAGGCGTCGGCTTTCAAGTGGGGCTGGAGGATCAACCGCTGCGTGATCAGCAGATCGATTGACTGCTCAATCCGGACGCTGAGATCGCCACGTGTGCTGAGGAATGCGTGGGCATCGGTCTCGAAGAAATAGGGCGCGAGTCCCTGGACGCCAGCGGCGAGATAGGTTGTTGGTCTGGGATCGAAATCCTGCCGCACCCCTGCCTGCACATCCCAGAAATCTGAGGCGTTACGACTATAAAGGCCCCATAGCTCTGAACTCTCCACGTGACCGTTCTGCATTTCTCCTTCAGTTTTGACGACGAACTTCTCCGTGTCGCCACCAATCGAGCCCATTCCCTGCCAGTTCACGAGCCCGCCATCGTCATTTTGGGTGCCGCCGATCTGAAATCGGACGACGTGAAATATCTGCCTCTCATGCGTTGCAGCGCTCATGCCGAGGTTAGTGTCATCAGCTCTGGCGGTCGAAACCATGCCAAGCAGAAGTAGTCCTAAGGCGCTGAAGCAAGCCTTTGAAAAATATGCCGTGTTCATTGGTTTGCCTCCGCGCTCATGCGGGCGACCACGACCTTGTTCATCATGCCGGACTCCATGTGGTAGAGCAGGTGGCAGTGGAACGCCCATTCGCCGATCTCGTCCGCGGTGAGGAGAACGGAATAGCTCTGTCCTGGCGGAACGCTGACGACGTGCTTGTTGGGGAGTCGCGCAGCCGGCTGACCATTGTCGAGCTGCACGAACATGCCATGCAGATGCATCGGATGCGCCATCATGGTGTTATTGACGAAGGTGAGTTTCACGCGCTCCCCGTACTTGAGTTCGATGGGTTTGGCGTCTTCGAATTTCTTGCCATTGAGGGTCCAGATATAGCGCTCCATGCTGCCATCGAGATTGACGACAATTTCTCGGCTCGGTGAGCGCGTGTCTTTTTGCGGTTTCAACGATTTGAGATCGGCATAGCTCAATAGTTTTTCGCCGGCCGGAAACCCTGCACCCCAGCCCATCGGCTGGCCTGTCCCACTTTCAGCCTCGATAGCTTTGTTATCGTGGCTCATACCGGACATCGAGCCGTGATCCATTCCGCTCATCTGCGAATGATCCATGTCTTTCATGGAGCCATGATCCATTTTCATACCGACCATAGCGTCATGGTTCATGTTCATCCCGCTGCTCATGCCGCTCATGGAGCCGTGATCCATATCGTGCCCCATGCCCATATCCGCCATGGTGAGGAGCGCGCGCGGACGTAGAGGCGGGACCGCAGCCTCCATGCCTTCGCGGGGGCTCAGTGTTCCGCGCGCGTAACCTGATCGATCAATGGACTGGGCGAATATTGTGTAAGCCCTGTCCTCGTTCGGCACGACGATCACGTCATAGGTCTCGGCGGTCGCGATACGGATTTCCTCAACGGGCACAGGCATAACGTCTTGTCCGTCTGCCGCGACCACGATCATCTTGAGTCCTGGAATCTGCACATCGAAATAGCTCATCGCCGATGCGTTGATGAAGCGGAGGCGAACGCGCTCGCCGGGCTTGAAGATTCCTGTCCAGTTAGCCTGCGCCGATTTGCCGTTCACGAGGAATGTGTAGCCGGTCACGTCCGCAAGATCGGTCGGATCCATGCGCATCTCGCCCCAGGCAAGACGATCGCGCAACGTTGCGCCGATACCCTTTTCTCCGAGATCGCGGAAGAAATCGCCGACAGTGCGCTTCGAATAATTGTAGTAGCCGGAATCCGCCTTGAGATTGCTCAGAACAGCGTCCGATTTTTCGCTCGTGAAATCAGAGAGCAACACAACATAGTCGCGATCGGTTTTGACTGTTTCTTTGCCCACAGGGTCGATCACAATCGAACCGAAGAGGCCCTCCTGCTCCTGACCGCCCGAATGCGAATGATACCAATAGGTACCGCTTTGGCGGATTTTGAATGCGTAGGTAAAAGTCTCTCCAGGCTTGATGCCGGCGAAGTTGTTGAAGCCCGGCACGCCATCCATATCGCCAGCAAGAAGGAAGCCGTGCCAGTGAACGGAAGCATCTTCCTTCAACTTATTGGTGACATGGATCGTCACATCTTCACCTTCCTTGAAGTGAAGTGTTGGGCCCGGAAATTGTCCGTTAAGCGTAATTGTGTCGCCTTGTTGGCCACCGACATCGACGTTTTGGCGATCGATGACGAGGTTATACTCGCCGGCATTTGCAGCGCTCGTGCAGAGCGCGCTGGCCAGCACAGCGGAGAGGATGAGCCGTCTCATGGCTTTGGTCCTTGGTGCGATTGAAGATATGGGCACAGCAAGCCGCAACTTCGCTCAACGAAGGCGCGCGATACTTCTCGTATCGGCGTTCGATTCAAGCGAAGGCGATGACGCGAGCTAGATCAGCAGGCGGCTATTGCGTGCAAAAATTTCGGCGAAACCGGAATAGGCTCCGTCGGCCAGGCACGGTGGACGCTGTCGCTCCCGGCCGGCAAAGGTATGTGACTCAAGGACGAACAATGAGACGGCGGGCAAAGTCTGATACTTTGTCGGCGGTGGTGTAGTTACCACCTCGATTGGCGCAGAGCGAACCCAGGCAACAAGCGTATGATCTGTCGATGAAGGGGTGTGATGGCATTGATGCTCATTGCCTGACTGCGTATCTGCATCGATAACGGCGACGATGCCTTTCTCAAGCGTCATTGCATTAGCGTGCGGGCAATCGGAAAAGCCCGCGAGCGCAGTGAGCGCCACGAGAACAAAACCGACCAGAGCGAACGCCTTCAACTTCACGTCAAAAACCTCTTGTTACGGTTGCAATGTATAAACCTTCCACCAAGTGGAAGGTCAACCCCTCAGCGCAGGGCAGTTGAAGGCCCGAATACTCGTCAGGCGTTGCTGAAACATTTTACGGCGGAAACCTTATCTTCGATCCGCACGTCCTGCCGCGGTCGGAGGATGCCGCTGGCCGAATACCCGGTCTGTCGCGGCAGCATTCAGGCCGCTGCCTGGCGCTCCTTTCGTGCCGCTTTCCAAACCTCTCGGGCTGCGTCCGCGTTCATCAGCGCGATACCAAGCCCTACGATCAAGTCGGGCCACGCAGAGTACCAAAGGAAGCTCGTAACCAGCGCGGCCGCGACGATGGCAACATTGGCGAGCGCATCGTTTCGCGCCGACAGGAACGCTGCCTTGGTTAGGCTGCCGCTATGATGGCGAAAGCGCGCCGGCATGAAGGTGCAGGTCAGATTAACGGCGAGTGCACCCAAGGCAGCCAGCGATAGTGGCAGCCGCCAATCAAGCACGTGACTGATCTATTTTTCCACGGCGACAACAGCCAGTTCAAAAAATTAAGACTGGCTGGGGCGGGAGGGTTCGAACCTCCGAATGACGGAATCAAAATCCGTTGCCTTACCACTTGGCGACGCCCCAGCAGGAGCCGAAGAGGAACGGCGCAGGCATAGGAAACGGGGCGGAAGATACCGACAACATAGGGGCGGCGCAACAGAAGCCGTAGCCTAAAAATGGGCAGGTTTCTGGGGTCTTGCAGGCAGCATGTCTGAAGGCTATAACGCCGCCTCTGATTAGGTGCGGAGTGTGGCGCAGTCTGGTAGCGCACCTCGTTCGGGACGAGGGGGTCGGAGGT
>CAZLLB010000015.1:0-26019 GCA_964560165.1 uncultured Parvibaculum sp.
CTCGACGACTTTCTGGTTGCGGCGCTGGGCAGAACATTCGCGCTCATGCAGATGCGAAATCTCGCCCGACGCATCGCCGACGATCTGCACCTCGATGTGACGCGCCTTCTCGATCAGCTTTTCGACATAGACATCGCCGCTACCGAAAGCGGCTTTCGCCTCCGAGCAGCAACGCGCATAAGCCTCGTCGATGTCGCTCGCGGTCCGCACCGGACGCATGCCGCGCCCGCCGCCGCCCGCAACCGCCTTGATCATCATCGCGCCGTTGGACTTGAAGAACGCGCGTGCCTCCTCAAGGCTTGTCGGCCCCGTGGTGCCGGGCAGAAGCGGCACGCCGATGCTGAGCGCCAACGTCTTCGCCTTGATCTTGTCGCCGAAGAGTTCCAGCGCTTCGATATTCGGGCCGACAAAAGTGATGCCTGCCGCCTTGAGAGCGCGGGCGAAATCGGCGTTCTCGCTGAGAAAGCCATAACCCGGATGCACGGCGTCGCATTTTGCTTCGCGCGCCGCCACAACGATCTGGGCGATGTCGAGATAGGCCGCCGCGCCATGGCCCTTCAGGGCGTGGGCACTGTCGGTGGCGCGCGTGTGCAGCGACAGCGCATCATCTTCCGAAAAGACGGAGGTGGTCTTCAATCCAAGCTCGGCGGCGGCGCGCGCGATGCGGATGGCGATTTCGCCTCTGTTGGCGATCAGCAAATGAGTGATAGTCATGTGCTCCCTGGGATTCTTTGAATTTCGAGTTTCTGTTGGGCCTAAGTTACCGCAGAGCGGGCGGCGCACCAGCCCCATTGGAGTAAGCCTTGGCGAATTCGGCAAAGAGAGCGGCGATTGTGGGCGGCGGCCCGGCGGGGCTGATGGCTGCCGAGGCGCTGCTGGCCACGGGCGCGGAAGTCCATCTCTTCGATGCTATGCCCTCGCTCGGGCGCAAATTCCTGATGGCGGGCAAAAGCGGGCTGAACCTCACTCATTCGGAAGATTTTACTTCATTTCTGACGCGCTTTGGCGCGGCAACGCCGCATCTCGACGCAGCGCTCAAGGCTTTTACACCCGGCGACGTGACGGAATGGGCCAAGAGCCTCGGCATCGAGACGTTCACGGGGTCTTCGGGGCGGATTTTCCCGGTGGATTTCAAGGCCGCGCCCTTGCTGCGGGCATGGCTGAAACGGCAGCGTGCGGCAGGCCTCACAATCCATGTGCGCCATCGCTGGACGGGCTGGACGGATGACGGCGCGCTGAGTTTCGAGACGCCAGACGGCGTCGTGACATTCAGGGGCGATGCGACAGTGCTGGCGACGGGTGGCGCGAGCTGGCCGCGCCTCGGATCGGATGGCGCATGGGCGGCATGGCTGGCCGCGCGCGGCGTGACGGTCAATGCGCTGCGTCCGGCCAATTGCGGCTTCGATGTCGCGTGGACGCCGTTTGTGAAGGAGCGGTTTCCGGGCGCGCCGGTGAAATCGGTCGTGTTGAGTTTCGGTGGCGAGAGCCATCGCGGTGAGTTCGTCGTGTCGGAACACGGCGTTGAAGGCAGTGCGGTCTATGCACATTCCGTTGCGCTGCGCGATGCGATCGAACGCGAGGGCGAGGCGGTACTGATGCTCGATCTTGCGCCGGACAGGAGCGTTGAACGGCTGACAAGCGATCTGGCAAGACCGCGCGGCAAAATGTCGATGGCAAACCACTTGCGCAAAGTGACGGGGCTCGACGGCGTGAAGGCGGCCCTGCTGCGCGAATGTTTGCCGAGCGATGTGTTCAACGATGCGAGCGCGCTGGCTGCGGGGATCAAGGCGGTGCCTTTGCGGCTCAAGGGCACGCGCCCTATTGAAGAAGCGATTTCGAGCGCGGGCGGCGTGGCGTTTGAAGCGCTGGATGAGGGCCTGATGCTGCGGAACCTTCCCGGCGTCTTCTGCGCAGGCGAGATGCTCGACTGGGAAGCGCCGACGGGCGGCTATCTGCTGAGCGCCTGTTTCGCGACGGGGCGCGTGGCGGGCGCGGCTGCGGGGAAGTGGTTGGGACAGTAGCCGTCATTGCGAGGGGCGCAACGACGTGGCAATCCGGCCTGAGGATGCGGCTTCTGGATTGCTTCGCTTGCGCTAGCAATGACAAATAAAATTCTATGTCGCCCCAGGGCTTGTTTTCGGGATGACGGCCTCAGATTAGAAGTGAGCATTAGTGCTGTGCGTTCCAATAGCCGTCATTGCGAGCGGAGCGGAGCAATCCAGTCTTTGCGACGCGGGATTGCTTCGCTACGCTCGCATTGGCGAATAGGGGGAGGACGGAATGCTCGATGCTACGCTGACATATGGCGATGGACTGGATGGGGTGAGATGGGCGCTGGCGGGAGTGTCGCTCCTTTCTTCGTTCGGCTATCTCGCAATCGAAAAAACCGATGCTACGCCGCTGCGCACCGCGCTCAAGACGGTGTCGGTTTTGGCGCTGGCGCCATTGCCGCTGCTGAGTCTTGGGCATGAGGGCGCTATGGTGGCGGGGCCTGTCTGCCTCGCCGTGGCGTTGGTGTTTGGAAGTGCGGGCGATTATTTCCTCGCGCTGAAGAACGATCCGAGGAATTTCCAGCGCGGGCTGATCGCCTTTCTGATCGGACATTTCTTCTATATCGGCGTGATGCTGCCATATGCCGGAACGCCGGATGGCATGCAGATCGCAGGCATCGCGGTGCTGATCGTCATGGCGGCGGGCACCTTCATCTGGTTGGCGCCGAAGCTCGGCAAATACACCCTGCCCGTCGGCATCTATATGGGCGTCATCGCGCTGATGGCGCTGGCCGCGCTGACGATCCCCGCGCCGCTTGCGGGACTGGGCGCACTGCTTTTCGTCTTCTCCGATGCGGTGATCGCGGTCAACAAGTTCCGCCAGCCCGTACCGTTTCGCGGGCCGATCGTCTGGATCACCTATTATGTGGGACAGGTCTTGCTGGTGGCGAGCCTGCTGGTGATGCTGCGGTAGTCCAGCAAGCCCCCCAGAGGGTGAGGGACTTCACAGCGACAGAATATGCCCCTCGTCGGGCTTCACCTTACCGTCGAGCATGTCGAGATAAACGCTCTCGACGCTTTTTGCGCCGCTGCCCTTGATGACACGCATCCAGTTGGCCGCAGAGCTGATAAACGCTTTCCAGCTTTCCGCGAAACGCTTCTCGATGCCGCCGGGGCCCCAATCCTTGGTGCGCTTGGTGATCTGCGTGGGCGCGAAAAAGAAGACGGGCTTGGGGCCGGGCAGAGCCTTGCCGACACCGCGCGCTTCCCAATGCGTACCGCCGACGACGCAGCTATAGGTCATGGCGTCATGGAAGTGATTGTGTAGCGCGGCAATCACTTTCGCATTGCCAGCCATATCGACGAAGACGACAGGAAGATCTGACGGCAGCGAGGCGATGTCGTCATAGGCGACGGCGCGGTCGTAATAGCCGGTGCTTTCGACGAAGGAAATATTGCCGGGCGACGTGAGGCCGATCACTTCGACATCGCGGTTCTGCGACAGGAGGAAAGCGACGCCGAGCGCCGTTTTGCTCGATGCACTGGAAAGGATCACGGCTTTCGCGCCGAAGAAGTCATTGTCGGCCAGAAGATCGTCGATGAAGAAGGCCGTCATGTAGAGCGGGCGCAGCAGCGCCTGTTGATCCTCAAAGGCCGCGACATAGCCCGGATCACCCGCAACGCGGTTATATTGATTGTAGACCAGCGCCAGTTCGGCGCGATGGGGCGAGGCATCGACAAAGCCTGCGGACTTTACGTGCGCGGGACGCACAACGAGATGCGTGGACATCGGAAAATAGCCAAAGACGCGCTCGCCCACCGCAATCTCATCGCTCTTTGAAGCCACGACATTGCCGAAACCCCAGACCGGCACCTTGCCGTAGCCTTCGGGCGCGGGGAAGAAATCCCAATATTTCATCGCGTCGCCAAAAGCAGCATAGGTGACGTTGTTGGAAGTGAAGGCGAATTTATCGACCTTCAACAAAATCTCGCCCGGCTCAATGTCAGGTGCGGGGCCGGTGACGAGCTTGTGCTGGCGCAAATCGTGGCGACCAACCATGAAATCTGCGGCGCTCTTCGACATCGGCCCCTCCTTTATCTTCTATTTGGCGTAGGCGTATTTGCCGTCTTTCCAGGCGTAGAAAACATAACCCGGCGCGTCCATGTCTCCCTTGGCGTCGAAACCGATCTTGCTGAGAACCGTGTCGAAGTGATTGGCCTTCAACGCCGCTTCAACCTTGGCCGCATCGGTGGTGCCCGCTTTTTCAGCCGCCTGCGCCCAAGCCTGAATGGCGGCATAGGTGTAGAGCGTATAGGCCTCGGGCTCATACTTATCGGCGCGGAATTCCCCAACGAGCTTGGCGTTGTTGGGATCGAGACGCGGATCGGGGCCAAAGGTCATCAACGTGCCCTCGCCCGCCGCGCCTGTGATCGACCAGAATTCATCGGTGACGAGCGCATCGCCGCCGATGAGAACGGTCGAGAGGCCCTGCTCGCGCATCTGGCGGACGATGAGGCCGCCTTCGGTCTTGTAGCCGCCGAAATAAAGCACGTCGGCCTTGGCCTGCTTGAGCTTGGAAATCAGCGGGCTGTAATCCTTGTCGCCCTTGCTGATGGATTCATGCAGAACTTCTTCCGTACCCGCTGCATTCAGCGCCTTGGTGAATTCGTCGGCAAGCCCTTTGCCATAGGTCGATTTGTCATCGACGACGGCGATGCGCTTGCCTGCAAAATGTTCCGCCACATAAGCCGCCGCCGTCGGGCCCTGCGCGTCATCGCGACCGCAGATGCGGAACACATTCGGCAAACCACGCTCGGTGAAGGTGGAATTGGTGGAAGCCGGCGTGATCTGGACGATGCCCGCATCGGCATAGACTTCGGAAGCGGGGATGGAACTATCCGAGCAATAATGCCCGGCGACGAAAACCGCTCCCTTCGAGGCCATGTCGTTGGCGACGCTGACCGCCTGCTTGGGATCGCAAGCATCGTCGCCGATGGCGAGTTCGATCTTCTTGCCGAGAATGCCGCCCCTGGCGTTGATATCGGCCACCGCCTTCGTCGCGCCATGGACGAATTGCTCACCGAACACCGCCTCGCTACCCGAAACAGGGCCCGCGACGCCGATGACGATGGTGTCGCTCTTTTTCTGGTCGCAAGCGACAAGACCAAGCGACAGGGCGGCGAGTGCGACAAGAGCAAGACGTATCATAATCCCCCCGATAATCAGACCCGAATTCATCGGTGCGCAGCATAACCGCAAAAGCCAACCGAGCGGAACCGCTTATCGAAACGGCTACGGAGCCGGGCTGCGTTCACGCCAGCTCAAAGGCCCCGCCTTGCGATAGGCCCAGGGATACTGCCGGACCATCTGGCGCGCCCGCGTCGCCTGAAAGGCGATGGCCGCGATGAGAATGAGGCCGAGCGCATCGACGAGATAACCTGAGGCCGACAATAGCTCGCCGCCGAAAAGCGCAAAGACCAGAAATCGGTCGGCAACGGCCAGAAGCAGGCCATAAGCGATGAGCTGCCAATCGGGCCGCCAGTTAAGCGCCAGCGCCCGGCCCGTCATGACCGCACAACCACCGCCGAGCACCAGCGTCACGCCAAGCGAGACGAAAGGTGAGGTGCCCAGGATCAACTGATAATCGCTCATTCTTGTGCCTCCGGCCCGATATCGGTTTGCGGGCGTGCGCCTTCGAGATAGGCGGCGCGAACGGCCGGGTCTTTCAGCAATTCCGCGCCGGAGCCGGAAAGCTCGATGCGGCCATTGACCATGATATGCGCTCGCGTGGCGAGTTTCAGCGCCTGAAACGCATTCTGCTCGACAAGCAGAATGGTGATTTTCTCAGCGCGGTTGATCTCCGCGATGTTTGCAAAAAGCTGCTTCGTCACCAGTGGCGCGAGGCCGAGCGAGGGCTCATCGAGAAGCAGCAGGCGCGGACGGCTCATCATGGCGCGCGCGATGGCGAGCATCTGCTGTTCGCCACCCGACAGAGTGCCGCCGCTTTGAACAAGACGCTCCCTGAGACGCGGAAAGAGCGTCAGCACACGCTCAAGATCGGTTTTGAAATAAGCGGGGTCAGCGACGATCGCGCTCATTTGCAGATTTTCCATGACGCTCATGCGCGGAAAAATGCGACGACCTTCGGGCGAATGAGCAAGACCGAGGCGCGCGATCTCGAAAGTCTGCATTCGCGAAATTTCACGGCCATCGAAAAGGATTTCGCCCGCCGTCGCGCGCGGCCCCCCACAGATCGTCATAAGCAGCGTCGTCTTGCCAGCGCCATTGGCACCGATCAGCGAAACGATTTCGCCTTCCGGCACATCAAGATCAATGTCGTGCAGCACTTCGATGCGGCCATAGCCCGAACGCAGGCCCCGGATTTTCAGCATCAGTCCTGCCCCCCGATGACGGCTTCGGCGTCTTCGGCATCTTCCACACCGAGATAGGCGCGGATGACTTCCGGGTTGGCGCGAATTTCGGCGGGCAGACCTTCGGCAATGAGGCGACCTTGCTCAAGCACATTGATGCGATCGGAAATCTGCATGACGACGCTCATATCGTGCTCGATCAGCAGAATGCTGATCTTGTGCTCGTCGCGGATATTGATGAGCAATTCGTTGAGCGCGAGGCTTTCGCTGGGGTTGAGGCCGGCGGCGGGCTCGTCAAGGCAGAGAAGCGTGGGCTCGGCGCACATGGCGCGGACGATTTCGAGGCGGCGCTGGGAGCCATAAGGCAGGCTGCTGGCCAGCGTGTCGGCCTCGCGCGACAGGCCGATCTTGTCGAGCCAGTAGCGCGCGCGATCCTTGGCCTCGCGTTCGGCGGCGAGATAGCTCGGCAGACGGAGAAACCCGGCGGCGGAATAGAGCGAGGAGCGCATCAGCGCCACATGCTGAGCGACCATCAGGTTTTCAGCAACGCTCATGCCGGGAAAAAGCCGGATGTTCTGGAAGGTGCGCACGACGCCCGCCCGCGCGATGCGAAACCCGTCCATGCGTTCGAGCAGAAAGCTCTGCCCGTCCTGCCGATTGAAGGAGAGGCGACCGACATCGGGCTTGTAAAAGCCGGTGATACAATTGAAGACGGTCGTTTTGCCCGCGCCGTTGGGACCGATCAACGCCGTGATCTGACCTGCCCGCGCCGAAAACGACAAATCATTGATGGCGACGAGGCCGCCAAAACGGATGGTGAGGTGCTCGACGGAGAGAAGCGGGGTCACGCGCTCGGCCCCTTCGAGGGGTCTTCGGGCAGCCCGAGACGCACTGTGGGTTCGCGATGCGAAAGCAGGCCCTGCGGACGCCAGACCATGATGAGGACCATGGCCGCACCAAAGGCGATCATGCGGAACTGGGCAAGCTCACGGAACCATTCCGGCAGGCCGACGAGAATGAGCGCCGCCAACACGATGCCGATCTGACTGCCCATGCCGCCGAGAACAACGATAGCAAGGATGATCGCGCTTTCGATGAAGGTGAAACTTTCCGGGCTGATGAAGCCTTGCCGTGTGGCAAAGAAGGAGCCTGCAAATCCGGCGAAAGAAGCGCCGATGGCAAAGGCAGAAAGTTTGATCATTGTCGGATTGAGGCCGAGGCTGCGGCAGGCAATTTCATCTTCGCGCAATGCCTCCCAGGCACGCCCGATGGGCAGGCGGCGGATGCGCAGCGTGAAGAGATTGGTGGCGAGCGCCAGAGCAAGGATCAGGTAGTAAAGAAAAATGATGCGCTGATAGGGCGAATAGGCGATGCCGAAGAAATCGGCAAAGGTGACGCCACCACTCGGTGCGACCGGCAACATAGGCAGACCGAAGAAACTTGGTCGCTCGATGCCGGGAATGCCATTGGGACCGCCGGTGACGACGTTCCAGTTGATGATGACCTCACGCACGATTTCGCCAAAGCCAAGCGTGACGATGGCCAGATAATCGCCGCGCAGCCGCAACACGGGAAAGCCCAGCGCAATGCCGAACGCGCCTGCGAATAGCCCGGCAAGCGGCAGACACACCCAGAAGGACAGACCGAAATAGGACGACAGCAGCGCATAGGAATAGGCACCGACCGCATAGAAGGCGACATAGCCGAGATCGAGAAGACCAGCGAGGCCGACGACAATGTTGAGACCCCAGCCGAGCATCACGTAGATGAGGATCAGCGTTGCCTTATCGATGAGGTTGCGATCGGAGAAGGGCAGCCAGGGCAGGATAGCCGCCAGCGCTATCATTGCGACGCCAATCTGAAGGCGCGTCAGCCGGGGAAGCCCGGCCGTGGTTTTCGCGCGCGCCGCAAACCGCGCCGAAATCCTCGGGCCGAAATATTCGCCGCCCAACGAAAAAAGAAGCCGCCCTGCAAAGACAGCGGCGGCGGCATAGAAAATCCAGATCAGGCGCGCATCGAGGGAGAGGCCTTGAGCCGATGCGTTGAGTTTGAAGCCAAGCAGCGGAAAGGCGAGGAGTGCTGCCACGACAGCGGCGGCGGCGGCATCGCGCAGCAGATCGAGAATGTTCAGGCGATCGGCGGCCACGGCCATGCTCAGACCTTCTCGATCTCGGGACGCCCGAGAAGGCCGGTGGGGCGGAAAATCAGCACGAAGACGAGAATGGAAAAAGCCGCGACGTCTTTATATTCAATGCTGAAATAACCAGACCAGAAGGCTTCGATGAGGCCAATCATCATGCCGCCAAGCATCGCGCCCGGCAGGGAACCAATACCGCCCAGCACTGCCGCCGTGAACGCCTTGATACCGACGATGAAGCCTATGTAAAAGTCGATGACGCCGTAATAGAGCGTGACCATGAGGCCAGCGACGGCGGCGAGCATGGAGCCGATGACGAAAGTGGCCGAAATCGTCCGATCGACATTGATGCCGAGTAGCGAGGCCATGGTCATATCCTGCGCGGCGGCGCGCTGCGCCCGGCCAAGGCTCGTATAGCGGATGACGAAGCTGAAAATCGCCATCAGCGCGATGGTGAGCCCGATGATCATGATCTGGAGATAGGAGATGGTGACCTCAAAGCCGCCATCGCTGAAAAGCTTGAAGGAGCCATGCACCATGGGCTGCAAGGGCTTGACGCGCGCGCCCTGACTGAGTTGCACGAAATTCTGCAAGACGATGGAAACGCCGATGGCCGAAATGAGCGGCGCGAGGCGCGGCGCGCGACGCAGCGGGCGATAAGCAACGCGCTCGACCGTCCAGCCATAGACGGCGGTGAAGAACATGGCGAAGACAAGAACAAGAAAAAACGCCAGCGGCACGCTGGTAATGCCGAAGACCGCGAGCAGCATGAAGCCGACCAGCGAGATGAAGGCGCCGATCATATAGACGTCGCCATGGGCGAAATTGATCATGCCGATGATCCCATAGACCATCGTGTAGCCGATCGCGATCAGCCCGTAAGTCGCGCCGAGCGTTATGCCGTTGATGAGTTGCTGTAGAAAATAGGCCATCTGCCCTCTCGGGCTCCCCGTCCGCCGTCCGTCCCCCGGCGACGCTCCTGAGCGGAGAGCCGCGCGGGCAAACACTGCCATTCAATGACCGATAGGACAAGCGATTCAATGGCTTGGCTAAGGATCGGGCAGATGGGCGGAGACATCGATTTTCGCGCCGCACAGCGGCCCTAATTCATGTCATCCTGGCTTTATGCCGGGATCCAGGGACGGCAAATTCTGAGTGCACGGCTCGTGGACCCCGGGACAAGCCCGGGGTGACAACCATGGTTTTGATGCGCGATAGGTAAGTTTTTCAGCGAGCCACTGCCGCGAGAAGTGTCGCGACAGGACGCGGCTCGGCACCGGCAGGCACCGCCGCCGGAGGCGTGACGCCGAACAGACCGCGCTCGCCCGGCAGGATGCGGAAAGCATCGGAAATGCCGATCACGGTTTCCGCGCCACCGAGGCAAAGGAAGCCGCCGGGCTTCATCACCTTGGCCATGCCGGAGAAAACATTCCTGCGCGTCACCTCGTCGAAATAGATGAGCACATTGCGGCAGAAAATCAGATCGAGGCCCTGAAGCCCCGACGAAGCGGCAGCCGGATCAGTCAGCAGATTGAAATTGCGGAACCTGACCATGGCGCGCAGTTGCTCGCTGATCTTCCAGCCTTCGCCGTCCTTGGTGAAATATTTCTTCAGCAAGTCGGGCGGCATGCCGCGCTGAACCTCGAAGGCCGAATACCAGCCCTTGCGGCAACGCTCCAGCATCTCTTCGGAAATATCGGTGCCGATGAGTTCGACCGTCCAGCCGTCGAGCAACCGCCCCGCTTCGGCGATCAGCATGGCGAGCGAATAGGGCTCCTGTCCGCTTGAGCAGGCCGCGCACCAGATGCGAATGCGTTTGGTATATTTGTTGGCTTCCATCAGTTCGGGAAGGATGCGCGCACTGAACCGCTCGAAAGGCCAGCGGTCGCGGAAGAACAGCGTCTCGTTGGTCGTCATCGCTTCGACGACCTGCACGGTCAGCGCCTCATCGGAGGTGATGCGCATATGGGCGATGAGGTCGGCCAGCGATTTGAGCTTCATCCGGCGCGCGATGGGCGCAAGACGGCTTTCGAGCAGATAGCTCTTGTCCGGCGTCAGGGCGAGGCCCGAACGGTCATAGAGAAACTTCCGAAGAAAATCGAAATCGGCGCTGTTCACAGCGGCTCTCCTCTCGCGACCCGCCCGATCGCCCGGCCAACCTCTGCCAAAGGCAGAACGGCGTTACAGATGCCTGCCTGCGCCACAGCGCCCGGCATGCCCCAGACAACACTCGACGCCTGATCCTGCGCAATCAGCGTACCGCCCGCATCGACGACGACCTTGCAGCCCTTGAGGCCGTCATAGCCCATGCCGGTCAGGATCACGGTGAGGAGCTTCTTTTGATAGATGGCGGAAAGACTGCGCAGCATCGGATCGACAGCCGGGCGACATGAATTTTCGAGTGGCCCGTCGCTGAGACGGATGATCGTCCGCGTACCCGATGCCTCGAAAAGCATGTGAAGCCCACCGCGCGCGACATAGATGCGCCCGCCCAGCACTGTCTCGCCGTCCTGCGCTTCCGCCGCCGGACGGCCCGCATAGCGGTTCATATGTTCGGCGAGAATGGCGGTGAAGGTCGGCGGCATATGCTGCGTGATGACGATGGGTTGGGTGACGCCATGGCCGAGATTTTTCAATACCTCCGAAAGCGCCTGCGGGCCGCCGGTGGAACTGCCTATGGCAATGATGGCCGGGCGCTCGACCGGCGCGGTACGAAGCACAATGGGGCCGGACGGTGCAACGCCCGCGACGCGTGCCGCCTGCATGACGGGTGCGGCGACGGGCATGACGGGGTGTGCACTGCGGCCGCGCTGCGCGCGCGCGGCATGGGCGAGAACCTTTGCCACAAGCTCGGCGCGAAACTCATCCGCGCTGCCAAGGCTCGAACTGGGCTTGGGGACATAGTCGGCGGCTCCGAGTGACAAGGCGCGAAGCGACACCTCGGCATTGCGCCGCGTCAGACCCGATACCATGATGATCTTGACGCCGGGATCGATCGCCAGAAGCTGCGGCAGGGCGACCATGCCATCCATCTGCGGCATTTCGATATCGAGAACGATGATGTCGCAGGCGACCGAGGACAGCATCTTGATCGCCAACGCGCCATTCGACACGGAGGCCACGACCTTGACGCCGGGCGTGGCTTCGAGCGCCCGCGTGATGATGCCGCGCACGACCGAGCTGTCGTCAACGACCATGACGCGGACCTGCTGTTCCTGCGGGATGGATCGGGCCGTGACGATGTCGTCGGACATTCTTGCGCGCCTGTAGAGTAACGTGAAGCGACGCGATGCCGCTCACCTGTGGTCATTTGATCCTAACGCACAGAAGAAATGGTAAAAGCTCAGGCAAATAGCTGATCGACGAAATCCTGTTCAATGCCCTCTCCCTCCAGCGCCGGACCATTGAGCAATGCCGCATCGCCCGCGGGCGCGGCAGGCACCTCGGGCGCGACGGCGGAAGCGCCCGCCCAGGCCCCTTCAAGTTGCTCGATCTTGGCCTCGACCAGATGCAGGGTTTTCAGCACATTGGCAATGCGCTGACCAGTGATGTCTTGAAAGGAGCAGGCCTCAAAGATGCGCATGCATCCTGCATTAACCTGCTCGGCGGCAAAATCGGGATCGGAGAGATCAAGCGCCATCATGTCTTCGGCGGCGAGCATGATGTCGTTGGTGGCGCTTTCAGTCATCGCCAGAATGGCGCCGATCTCCTCGCTGGCGCGCGGCAGATGCACCTCGCGAAGCTCGGGATCATGCAGTTTCCCCATCTCGCGACGCGCCACCATGATGGTGCGGACGATATCGACGCATTCTTGCGTCAGTTTTTTGATTCGGGCGGTATTGGCTTCGTCGGACGACATCAGAATTCCCCCAGAACAGCCTTGAGCTTCGCTTTCAGCACGGCGGCGCTGAACGGCTTGATGATGTAATTGTTGACGCCCGCCTGACGCGCCGCGACGACGTTTTCGACTTTGGATTCCGCCGTCACCATGATGAAGGGCAGCGCCTTCAGATCGGCGTCGGCGCGCACGACTTTCAGAAGCTCAAAACCTGTCATCGGCTGCATGTTCCAATCGGAGATCACGAGACTGTAAGGCTTGTTCTTCAGCATGGCGTAAGCGGTCTCGCCATCTGCGGCCTCGTCGATGTCGGTGAAACCGAGCTTGGACAGAAGATTGCGCACGATACGGAGCATGGTTCGATAATCGTCCACGATCAGAATCGGCATGTTCATTTCAACGGCCATAGTAAAACTCCTGGAGATAGACCCGTCGTGAGCGCTCAGGCTTCCGCGCGGATGGCGCCGAGCACGGCGGCAATGTTGAGAACGATCAGCAAGGCCCCATCGAGACGGTAGAGACCATCTGCGATCTGACGCCATTTCGCGTCGAGCGTCGCAGGATTGCGATCACGCTGGTTTTCGGAGAGACGCAGCACTTCACCCACTTCATCGACAAGGAGGCTGTAGGGCTCCTCTTCATATTCGACGACGACGGCCATGGCCTTTTCGGGAAAATCGCTGGCGGGCAATGACAGGCGCTGGCGCATGTTAACCGCTGTGACGATGCGGCCGCGCAGATTGAGCGAACCGGCGATCTCGGGCGGCGCGAGCGGCACGCGCGTGATGCGCTGCGGCCCGAGCACGTCTCGAACATGCAAGACGGGAATGCCGAAGGCCTGACCCGCGACCGTCATGGTGACGAAGTCCTGCGTCGGCCCCGTATCTTCGATCTCCTTCACGATGTTGGCGCTCATGCCGCGTCCTCTCTCTCGGTTGTGTCGGTGGCAAGGACGCGCGACAGCGCGGTCAGCAGCGCCTTGGGATCGAGCTTGGTCACATAGTCGGTGAAGCCCGCATTGCGTCCGCGCTCAAAATCCTGCGGATTGGCATGGCTCGAAAGAGCGACCATCGGCACGTCTTTCCAGCGGGAATCGCTTCTCAATGTGCGAGCAAGATCAAAGCCGCTAAGACCCGGCATCTCGATATCGGAAACGATGATGTCGAACTCTTCACCATTGTGGCAGATGCCAAGCGCCGCCTCGCCATGCTCGGCGATGGTGACGCGGTAGCCCGCCATCTTCAGCATCGGCATCAGCAGATTGCGGAAGAAGCTCGAATCCTCGACGAGTAGAACACGGCGTTCGCTTTCAGCACCGAAGGGCTCATGCGTCTGAAGCTCGAACCAGGCGGCATCCGACTGGCGCAGGTAGTGCACCGTGTCGATGACGTCGGTGGACTTTCCCGCAATGATCGAGCTGCCGAGAAGGCCGGCTTCCGCGCCGCCGCTTACGAGTTGGAGGTCGAGCGAGCCTTCGACGATGTCCACGACTTCATCGACCACGAGGCCGCACATGCGCTCGCCTTCGGCAAAGACCAGGATCGGATGCTTGCCCTCGCGCGGCGCGGGAAGCCCGTCGAAACCGACAAGCGGCATGAGTCCCCCGCGATATTGCAGCACCGTACGATCGCCCGCCTGTTCCGCCGTAGCGAGATCTGCTTCTTCCAGACGCGCGATGAGCGAGAGCGGAACCGCCTTGTTGCCGCTGGTGCCCGCACGGAAGACGAGCATGGAAACCGTTTCGTGACGACCGACACCCGAGACGCTTTGAGCCGCCTCCTTCGACTGCGCTTCATGGGCCGCCCCACTCGTCGCTGCCGAAATACCGTTCGGATCGAGGATCATGATGACGCTGCCATCGCCAAGGATGGTGGTGCCGGAGAAAAGCGAGATATGGCGCAGCGTGCGCGACGCCGGTTTGACGACGATTTCCTCGGTGTCGAAAACGCGATCGACAATGATGCCGAAAACGAAGCTACCAACCTGCGCGACGACCACATAGAGATCGCAACCTTCACCATCGGCTTCGATCTTGCGGTCGAGGCCGAGCAATTCATTGAGCGCGACGAGAGGCAGGAGACGGTCGCGCAAACGATAAACGGGATGGCCGTTGATCATTTCGACACCCTGCGTCGAATTACGGCCGATGCGCACCAGTTCGACGACGCTCGATTGCGGCATGGCAAAGCGCTCGCCACCGCATTCGACGATGAGAGCGGAAACGATGGCAAGCGTCAGCGGGATCTTGATGACGAAACGCGAACCTTCGCCTTCGGTCGAGGAAAACTCGATGACGCCGCCTATCTTCTCGAT
Source organism: uncultured Parvibaculum sp. (assembly GCA_964560165.1). Classification (GTDB taxonomy): domain Bacteria; phylum Pseudomonadota; class Alphaproteobacteria; order Parvibaculales; family Parvibaculaceae; genus Parvibaculum. Next base: position 14,651 of record CAZLLB010000015.1, read on the forward strand.
ATTGGTGCGCACCACATCCATGCCGACACCACGGCCCGACACGCTGGTGACGGCGCTCGCCGTGGAAAAACCTGCGCGGAAAATGAACTGCTGGATCTGCTGCTCGCTCATTCCGTCGAGCTGGGCTTCAGTGGCAAGGCCGTTCTGGATGACCTTGGCGCGGATGCGGCTTGTCGGCAACCCGCGCCCGTCATCGGCAACTTCAACGAGGATATGGCCGCCTTCGTGACGCGCGCTCAGGGTAATGCTGCCGCATTCGCCCTTGCCTGCCGCACGGCGCTCCTCGGGAAGCTCAAGCCCGTGATCGGCAGAGTTGCGAACCATATGGGTCAGCGGGTCTTTGATGGATTCGAGAATCTGGCGATCAAGCTCGGTATCCGCACCCGTCATCACCAGTTCGATTTTCTTGCCGAGTTCCTGCGTCAGATCGCGAACAAGGCGCGGCAGCTTCGACCAGGCATTGCCGATGGGCTGCATGCGCGTCTGCATGACGCTTTCCTGCAACTCGGTCGTCACCTGATTGAGGCGCTGCAACGGGGCTGAGAACGGGCTGTCGGTCACGCTGCGCAGCGTCTGGAGAAGCTGATTACGCGTCAGCACAAGCTCGCTGACCATGTTCATCAGATTTTCAAGGACGTTGATATTGACGCGCAGGGTCTGCGACTGGCTGGCGGAAGCAGAAGGTGCATGATCGGCTTCTGCGGCGGCCTCGCGCGCTTTGGGCTTTGCTGGCATCTTCGTCGCTTCGGGCTTGGGCGCTACAGGCTTTGGCTCTCCGAGCTTGAAGCGCGAGAGAACGGCGGCGATATCGCCATCCGCCACTTCGAGCGAACCGAGCGCCTTGCCGAATTCGTCGCGCAGAAGCTGCAACTCCCCGGCGCTCCAGCCACTGGCAACGAGGCTCGCTATGACGCCATCGACATCTTCGCCAGCGCCTTCCTTGCCGCTGAGCGCGGAGGCAAACGCGCCCGCCAGCGCAAATTGCAGATTGAGCATTTCGCCTTCTGCATCCGAGTGATCGGAGGTTGCGGCCATGATTTCGCTGCAAGCCTGCTCGGCGGCGGTATCAAACACCGCCGCGCCGCCGACGCGCTGATAGAGCCCTTCCAATGATGCTTCGACTGGCGCGACATCGGCTTCGTCCACCTGCACCGACGCGGGCATCTGACCGCTCGCCATCAGATGCAGCTCGTCGATGATGTCCTCGTCGCTGCCCTTGGGCTCTTCGCCTAGCCGGGCGAGCGCGTCGATCAGTTCCTTGATGCGGTCAAGGGCTGCGAGAACCAGAGAGACGGCTTCCTGCGAGACGTTCAATTCGCCATCGCGAATTTTTCCCAGAATGTCTTCGGCAGCATGCGCAACCGTTTCAAGGCGCGGCAGGCCGAGAAAGCCGCACGTTCCCTTGATCGTGTGCATGATGCGGAAGATGCTGCCGAGCAGTTGAGGATCGCCGGGGCGCTGCTCCAGCTCGACAAGCTCGCTGTCGAGCATTTCGAGCGCCTCTACTGTTTCGGCGAGGAACTCTTTGAGGAGATCGTCCATTCTTGTTTTCCTCCTGGCGGGCGGGAACGTTCTGTTCTGGTGGCTGAACTATTTGCCGAAACCTTTAATGATCGCGCTCCACTCGCCAGCCCGTTGCATTAGGAATTCGACAACTATTGGTAGGGGCATGCCTAGCGGGCGGCGCGCCGCAACGTCATGACATGGACATTCTCCGCCTGCGCCGCGCCGCGGCGAGGACGCGACGTTTCGATGTTCTTGCCTTCGATGCGAGGGGTTTTTGTTGCAGCCGCCAACGCTTCACCCTGACGGATGGCAAGCAGTGCAAGACCGAAAAGCGGCGCAAGGCTCTCGATGAGCCTGAAGGCGAGAAGATCGCTGGCGCAAGCCGGAGACGCATCGAAGGCGAGAACTGCGACAAGCGCCGTGCCCACAAACATCGGAATGGCGACGTGATCAGCGGCGTAAACCGCTTTGCCGCTCGCCCAGGCCTGACCAACGATACTGTCGTCTGGAGATTTCTTTCGCGCTGATGACGCGCCATCCGCAACCGCTCGCAAGGAGGAGCGCGCCGCACGGCGGACCAGCATCCCGTCTTCCGCAAGCCACACCTCGCCACTCTGCGAGCGCGACAAGAGGCAGAATATGCGCAGAGCCTTGTCGAGCACAGTCACGACATCGTCCGTACCGGTCATATACCGCACAATCAGGTCCCAGATGCGCTGGCGGCGGTGGTCCTGCATCACAGCCGTCAGATCCTCGATGACGAGCATGGTGCTGGTGCCTGGCGCCCAGACGCGCGAGAGCGCGAGCAGGCTGCCATCAGGCAGATGGCATTCGCGGCGCAATTCCGATGCGGCGACGGCGTGATCTTGCGCGGCGAGCGGACAGGATTTGGTTCTCGCGTCTGCCATGACGCCGCGCTCAATGGCGGCCAGCGTCAAACGTGGCGCCGCGTCAAGGCCGAAGCGTTCAAGGAGCCGGACGGCTCCGCTGTTGAGCGAGACGGCATCGCCGGTGACCGGATCGAAAACAAAAACGGCGGGCGCTGATGTTTGAATGGATATGTCGTGCATGGTTCTGACCCCCTCATGCCGACCGCTTGCGCGGCTTTTCAAAACCGGTGCGAGAAATCCTTTTCCGCATCGGCCGGCATTGTGGAACCCAGAACAACGCTCTATCTCTTGCCGAAGCCTTGCCTTATCGGCCTTCCTATACTTAAGGCTCAAACACACATACGCCGGTATATATACGATCGTATGTGCTGCCGCTCCGCTGGGGTTATGCGGATTAAGCCGGTATCGTTGAGAAAAACGAACCGGCATTGCCGTTTGAGCGCTCTCGCGACCACACCAGAGGAACTATTACCTCCCCGACCTGTTCAAAATAGGAGCGTCGGCTCGCCGAGTGTCATGATGGATGACGGATCAGCCCGACGGAAGCGCACCAGCGCCGAGACAAACCGGATGGCCTTTCTGCAACTCGCGCGAGCCGGTTATCTAACCCGGTCATCTGACCCGGTTATCTGAAAGGAACAAGTTTGATGACGAGTACACAGCACCGTGGCGGCTCTGGAAACTTCGCGGCAAATCCGGAGCGCGCCGCACAGGCGGGCCGCAAGGGCGGCCGGATGAGCGGCGGAAATTTCCGCAACAACCCTGAACGCGCCGCACAGGCTGGACAGAAGGGTGGACAGGCAAGCGGCGGCAATTTCAGGAACGATCCCAAACGCGCTTCGCAGGCTGGTCGCAAGGGCGGGCAGGAAAGCGGACACGACGCCGAACAGGAAAGCAAACACGCCGCGCAGGCGAACCCTCAGCCCTCAAGCGATCACAAGCCAGCATCTGAGAATGCGGGCACAACACCCGATGCCGCCGACCGGCAGCACGAGAAGTGACCCCACGCGGCGCGACAGGAGGCTTGTTTGTTAGCCCCTCTCGCGACCGCTAAGACGCCAGCGTGAGATGATCGTCTCGAGTTGCTCACGATCCATGTTCGGCGATTTCCAATGCGCCGAGAACCCCGGACTATGTGTGCTGGGCTTATTGCCGCCAAGATCGTCGAAGCGAATGCGCATGGGCATGGCGACGCCCTGCCCGAAAACAATCGCTTCGCGGTCGCCCAGAAGCGGCAGGAAATCCAGAAGGTCAAGCGCGCCGTCATGTGTGTTGGCGCGCATCACCGCCTGATCCTTCTCAGTCGAAAGCCGCATCGCAATGGCGGTACTGCATTGAGAGAGCACGGTCGGATCAAGTTCGGAGGGACGCTGCGTGACGAGGGCAAGGGAAAGCCCGTATTTGCGGCCTTCCTTGGCGATGCGCGAAAGCGCTTGTCTCGTCGGCGCAAATTTGTCCGAACTGCCTGCGGAGGCATAACGGTGAGCTTCCTCGCAAACGAGCAACATCGGCAAGCCGCCCTTGCTCCAGACCGCGAGATCGAAAGCAAGGCGCGCAATCACCGAGATCACCACGTCGAGAATTTCGGCGGGCACGGTGGAAAGATTGATAACCGTGATCGGCCTGCCATCGCTTGGCACACGAAAGAGGCGGCCAAGCGTCTCTGTCATCGTGTCCTGCACCGTGAGGCTTCCGAACATGAAACTGTACCGCTGATCGCTGACCAGCATTTCGATGCGTGTCTTGAGGCGGCGATAGGGCACCGTGGACTGGGCGCGGTCGAGCTTGCCGAGCTGGTCGTCGATATAGGCGACGACATCGGATAAGCGATAGGGCGTCGGCGTATCGACCTTGACTGAACTATTCTCGGAGGTGTGGCGCGCCAGCGTCGTGCTGTGCACAGTGGAAGTGTCTAGAAAACGCCGTTTGGCGTTGACAACGCCGTCGCTCAGAATTTCCGCTTCCGCATCGCGATAAGTGTCCGAGCTTGTCAGCGCTTCGGTGAGTTCCTGAAAATTCAACAACCAGATAGGCAAATGCAGGTTGCTCGGATCGATAAGCTCAGCCTGCTCACCAAAGGCGCCGGGATATTCGTTGTGCACATCGAGCACCACGATATGCGCATAGTGGTGACCTTCGAGAACGCGCTGGAGAACGCAGGTCAGCGCCGTCGATTTGCCGCAGCCGGTTGTGCCGACGACGATGAAATGCTTGGCCAGAAGATCATCCATGAGCAGGCGCGCGGGAACAGCGGCATCCTGATAGAGCGAACCAACCTTGATGCTGGCAACCGAGGGCTGCGCATAAACCCGCGTAAGATCGTGCCGGTCGGCGAAAAGAACCGGATCGCCGAGACTTGGCAGACAGGCAACGCCGCGACGGAAGGCGAGGCGCTTCGTAGTCTGATCGAGCACGAATTCGCCCGCAAGGTTGAGTTCGATGAGGCCGATTTCGGGGCTGCCCACATCCATCGACGGCGTAGGCGAGCTGACCGCTGAGATAAGCCCGACAACCGAAGTATTCGGCGTCGTGATTTTCATCAAGGCGCCGATCTGGATACGCGGATCGCGCGACGTGCTTTCATCGCTGACCGGGCGGTCAAGCACCGCAATCGCCTGCGAGCCCGACACAGATACGATATGTCCGATGCGCTGCGGCGTCGCCGCCGGCGCGCCCCGTCGTTCGGAGATCTGGGCAGGCATGTGCGACGAGGGAATGGCGGTCTGCGTCATTGAACTTGACCTATCTGGTGGGCTGGTTTGCCCGGAAAAAGTGGTGCCTGGCTGGCGATCGCCCGCGCCTTGGGGGTGGGCGGCGGCAGGGTGATCGCGACGGTGGTGCCTGCACCGGGCTTGCTGGAGACATGAAACTCGCCACCGTGCTGGCGTGTCAGCGCAGCGGCAATGGGAAGGCCAAGACCTGTGCCTTCATGCGCGCGCGAATAAGCCGACTGCACCTGACCGAAAGGCTTCAAAGCGACGGCCAGCTGATCTTCGCTCATGCCGACGCCCGTATCGGCGATGGCGATGGTCGCGCCGCCATTGGCGCTGCGCTGCGCGACGACCAGAATGCGCCCGCCCTCGCCTGTGAACTTGTTCGCATTAGACAAGAGGTTGATGAGGATTTGCTTCACGCGCTGCGCATCGACGAGCAGCACAGGCAGATCCGAAGCGGCGCGAAATTCGAGAACCTGCTTTTTCGCACGCGCGCGATCGCGCACCAGAATGAGGCTCGAGTCGATCAACTCGCGCAGACTGTATTCCTCGAAATTCAACTCGAAGGTGCCGCTCTCGATTTTAGAGATGTCGAGAATGTCGGAAATAATGTGGAGAAGGTGGCGGCCCGCACCCGCGATGTACCCCGCATATTCAGTGGTCTTCTCAATGTCATGCCCCTCCTTGACGAAGTGCCGCATGAGGTCGGCAAAGCCGATGATCGCATTCAGAGGCGTGCGAAGTTCGTGGCTCATATTGGCGAGGAATTCCGACTTGGTCCGGTTGGCGAGATCGGATTCAGTCTTGGCCGCCCGCAAGGCATGTTCGGAATGCCTGCGCGACATCAGTTCTCCGAGATTCGTGGAATATCGGGAAAGCAGATTGGTCTTTTTGAAAGAGGAATCCCGGCGGCTGTTCATTGTCTTCCAAGCCCTGTTAAGGAGACAGAATACCGGCGCGAATATTGAGACAGCGTAAACAGAAGGGCCGTGAACGTGGTTAAAACCGTATTAAATTCACGGAAAACGGCGCGTTTCGCGATGACGAAACATTAAGAAACGTGGGGTGTGCGCGGCCTCGCGCTGAGACTTTTCCTCGCATCAAGCGTTAACGCGGGACGGGACATTCTTGAGGAGCCGCATGGCCGCCCTACGCCAAACCTCGCTGCGCGCAACACCTGACACAACGGCGGAAACGCTGTTTGAGCCGGGCCGCAACGTCTGGCGGGTAGAACGCGCGCATCGCGCCAAGGTGCTGATCGACGCTGCGACCTATTTTGCCGCTCTGCGCGCGGCCATGCTGAAAGCGGAACACAGCATATGTATTGTCGGCTGGGACATAGACAGCCGAACCGAGTTGGTCGGCGAGACGGGCAAGGCGGATGACGGATTTCCAAGATCGCTGGGGGCCTTTCTCACCGCCCTTGTCAAGCGCAAGCCGAACATCTCGATCAAGCTGCTGATCTGGGACTACGCGCTTTTCTATTCCATTGAGCGCGAACTGATGCCCTCCCTGTCGCTTGGCTGGAGCACACCGCCGCAAGTGGAACTCTGTTTCGACAACACGCTGCCAATGGCCGCTTCGCATCACCAGAAAATCGTCGTCATCGACGGCGCACTGGCCTTCAGCGGCGGCCTCGATCTCACGATCCGCCGCTGGGACACGGCACGGCACGATGCTGAGAACGTGCTTCGCGCCGACCCTGCCGGTACACCTTATCCGCCCTTTCATGACGTGCAGATGATGGTCGATGGACCAGCGGCTTCCGCGCTTTGCGATCTGGTTCGTACAAGATGGAAGCGCCACGCCAATGAGACATTACCTTCATGCGAAACGGCGGGCGATCCATGGCCCGAAGCCGAGACGCCGGATTTTCGAGATATACCCATCGGCATTTCGCGAACCCTGCCGCCTTATGCCGGTGAGGTGGAAACCCGCGAGATCGAGAATCTGTTTACGGACATGTTCGATGCGGCGGAGCACACGCTCTATCTCGAGAACCAGTTTCTGACCTGTAGCAGGTTTGCCGAGCAACTGGCAGCACGCCTGCGCGAAAAGCCCAGCCTTGAACTCGTTCTCGTTGCACCGAGAACGCATCACACATGGTTTGAGCACAAGACGATGCTCGCGGGTCGCGTGCGCTTCATGCAAATCCTGCGCGAAGCGGGCGTAGCCGATCGTGTGAGGCTTCTCTATCCAAGCGTCGAAAGCGGCCGCAAGACGGCAGATGTGATGGTGCACGCCAAGGTGACGATTGCCGACGATCGCTGGTTGCGTATCGGCTCGGCCAATCTCTGCAACCGCTCCATGGGCACCGACACGGAATGCGACCTGACGGTGGAAGCAAACACCGAGGCCGAGCGAAAAGGCGTCGCTGCGATCCGCAACCGCCTCACAGGCGAACATTGCGGCGCAACGGAGGAAGAAGTGGCGGCGGCGCTGGCGCGTGAAGGCTCGCTGATCGCCGCTATCGAAAGTCTCCATGGACGAGGGGCGCAATTGCGTCCCATCGACGATGGCGATCTGTCGGAAAAAGACATGATCCCGCAGATCGAAATACTGGCCGATCCGGCCCATCCCATTACGGCGGCCTTGTCCGGCTTTGCCGAAGACCCATCGGAAGCGCGCGACCTGTCGCGCTTTGTAAAACTCGGCAGCACGGTGCTGCTTGTCGTCGCTCTTGTGCTGATCTGGCGGCTGACCCCACTGGCTGCGTTGACCGATATGGAAACACTGAAAACATCGCTCGCCGCTGCGGAGCAAAGCTCATGGGGCCCCCTGGTCGTCATTTGCATTTTCATTCTCGCGGGGCTTCTCGCCTTTCCCGTCACGCTGCTCATCGCCGCAACCGCCGCTGCCTTTGGCGGCTGGCAAGGGCTCGTCTATGCGAGCAGCGGCGCTATGGCGAGCGCGCTTGTGACCTATTACATCGGACGCGGCTTCGGCGCCGAGCGGTTGCGGGGCTTGATGGGGCCGCGCATCAACACGCTCAGCCAGAAAATCGCCGCGCAAGGCATACTCGCGGTGGCGACGTTGCGCCTCGTGCCGATTGCACCTTTTACCCTGGTCAATCTCGTTGCAGGCGCGGCGCGCATTCATGTCGTCGATTATACGCTTGGCACCATGCTCGGCCTCGCGCCCGGCATCTTGCTGTTATCCGCGCTGGGGCGGCAGATGGCGGCGATCCTCAAGGCCCCGACATTGGCCGACATCGTCATGCTGCTTGGCCTGCTGATCGCCTGGGGCGGCCTGTCTTTCGTGATGCAGAGGATCGTCGCGCGTTTTCGAGGAGAAGAAAAAGCGTGAGGCAGCTCCCCAAACTCATACGTTTGCTGACATGGAACATTCACTCGGGCATCGGGTCTGACAGCGCCTATGATCTGGCGCGCGTGGTCGAACTGATCCAGCGTCACGATCCCGATATTGTCGCCTTGCAGGAGGTCGATTCACGCGGACGCAGCGGGACCGATCTGCCCCTGCCCTTCCTGAAGGAAGCGCTGGGCGAGCATGCCGCCGAGGCACGCACCATCGTCGCACCGGATGGGCATTACGGCCATGTCGTCATCAGCCGCTGGCCGATGGCGGGTGTCAAAATTCACGATCTCTCAATCCTGAAACGCGAGCCGCGTTGCGCCATTGAAATGACCGTGCAGACACCATCCGGCCCGCTGCATCTCGTATCGACCCATCTTGGCCTCGGCATTTTCGAGCGCAGACGCCAGGCGCGACTGCTCGCCACCCTGGCCTCGAGGGGCGGGGAACCAAGCGTGATACTTGGTGATTTCAACGACTGGTTTCAGCGCGGCTCAGTGCGCCGGGCGCTCGCCCGCGTGATGCCCGCGCGCACGATGCACAAAACTTTTCCCGCACGCTGGCCGCTGCTGATGCTCGACCGGATTTATTGCAAACCCTATAGCGCGCTGACGCGAAGCTGGACGGACAGCCTCGCGCGCGGCATTTCCGATCATCTGCCAGTGCTCGCCGATATTCGCGTCGATTAGACGCCGAGCGCCTTTTCGAGTTTGTCGAGCCCCTCATCGAGAACAGCGTCCGACACCGTGAGCGGCACGAGAATGCGGATGACATTGCCAAAAACGCCGCAGGAAAGAAGGATCAACCCCTCGCCAAGCGCTGCCGTCGTGACGCGCTTCGTCGCCTCGGCATCCGCCTCGTAAGCGCCGCGGCTCTTGACGATGTCAAAGCCGATCATCGCGCCATGACCGCGAATGGCCGCGATGGGCACAACATCGTTGCGCGCGGCGATCCTGGCCAGCCGCGCCTTGATGTGCTCGCCCACGGCGTTCGAGCGGGCGAGTAACTTCTCCTCGGAAAAAACATCAAGCACAGCGAGCGCAGCCGCGCAGGCAATGGGGCTGCCCGCATAGGTGCCGCCGAGCCCGCCGGGTTCGGCCGCATCCATGATCGCGGCGCGGCCAACAATGCCAGACAGCGGGAAACCGCCCGCCATGGATTTTGCAATCGTGATCATGTCCGGCTCGACGCCGGAATGCTCAATGCCAAACATCTTGCCGGTGCGCCCGAACCCCGATTGCACTTCGTCGGCGATGAGGAGAATGCCGTGCTGGTCGCAAATCTTGCGCAACGCCGTGAGCAATTCGACCGGCGCTTCATAAAAACCGCCTTCGCCCTGCACCGGCTCGATAATGATCGCAGCGACACGATCCGGCTCCACATCGGCGCGGAAGATAAATTCAAGCGCGCGCAGGGTTTCGGCAACCGTGATGCCATGCTCGGCAACCGGAAACGGCAGATGAAAAACCTCCGCGGGCATCGGCCCGAACTTGCGCTTGTAGGGCAGCGTCTTGCCGGTCATCGCCATGGTCAGCATGGTGCGACCATGAAAACCGCCCGCGAATGCGATAACGGCGGAGCGGCCCGTCGCAGCACGGGCGAGCTTCACGGCATTTTCAGTGGCTTCTGCGCCGGTGGTGAAGAGGATCGTTTTCGCCGGACCCTTGAAGGGCGCGAGCGCGTTCAGCTTTTCAGCAAGCTCGATATAAGGCTCATAGGCCACAACCTGAAAGGCGGTATGCGTATAGAGCGAGAGCTGCTTTTCAACAGCGGCGATGATTTTTGGATGGCGGTGGCCGGTGTTCAGAACCGCGATGCCGCCCGCGAAATCGACGAAGCGCTTGCCCTCAACATCCCAAAGCTCGGCGTTTTCGGCACGCGCCGCAAAGATCGAAGTGGCCGTTGAAACACCGCGCGGCACGGCGCGTTCGCGCCGTGCCAGCAGGTCTTTATTGGTGGTCATTGGAAGCGCCTCCCTGAAAGGTTGCGCCTCCAATATTAGCCTCAACGGCTCTTGGTTGGAATCTGATTAAAGGGCACAGCCTTATCGACGCGAATATCGGCCGGAAGACCGAGAACGCGTTCGGCGATGATATTTCGCAGGATTTCGTCCGTGCCGCCCTCAACGCGGGTCGCTGGCGAGCGCAACAGCATGGCCTGGAAACGGGCATTCGCCGCCGCCTGTTCGGGGTTCAGGAGAGCGCCGGATTCGCCTTGCAGATCAAGCGCGAAGGCGGCGATTTCCTGCATAGTAGGCCCGGCAACAAGTTTGCCGATGGAATTTTCCGGCCCCGGCGTCTCGCCCTTGGACAGAGCCGAGATCGAGCGGAAGGCCGTATAACGCAAGCCGCTGGTTCTAACCGCCCATGTCGCGAGTTTGGAACGCACCGCCGGATTGTCGATGGCAGGGCCGTCCGCCGTTTCGAGCTTGGTGCAGAAATCGAGAAGCTCAGGAAAGCCGGTGGGCATCCCCGCGCCGATCGACAGGCGCTCATTCATCAAGGTCGTCAGCGACACTGACCAGCCATCGCCAACCTTGCCGAGACGCTGGCTGTCGGGGATGCGGACATCAGTGAAGTAAACCTCGTTGAAACCGGACTGACCGTTCACCTGCTTGATAGGGCGGATTTCAATGCCGGGTGACTTCATGTCCAGGAAGAACATGGTGAGGCCCTTGTGCTTGGGCACTGTCGGATCGGTGCGCGTGATCAAAATTCCGTAGTCGGAATAATGCGCGCCGGACGTCCAGATCTTCTGGCCATTGACGACCCAATCGTCGCCATCTTTCTCGGCCTTCGTGCGCAGACCCGCGAGATCGGAACCGCCAGCAGGCTCTGAAAAAAGCTGACACCAGATATTCTCGCCGGCGGCGAGCGGCGGCAGATATTTCTTCTTCGCCTCTTCGCTTGCATAAGCCATCATCGTCGGGCCGCACATGCCGTGGCCG
>CAZLLB010000016.1:0-6795 GCA_964560165.1 uncultured Parvibaculum sp.
CAATGGGCGCAGCTACGGCGATAGCTGGCTCAAGGATGGCGGCGTAGTGCTTGACGCGCGTGGGCTCGACAAGTTCATTGCTTTCAACGCGGAAACTGGTGAGCTGACCTGCGAGGCAGGCGTGACGCTCGCCGAAATTATTGGCCTCGCCTTGCCGCATGGCTGGTTTCCACCGGTAACGCCCGGCACGAAGTTCGTCACGCTGGGTGGTGCCATCGCCAATGATGTTCACGGCAAGAACCATCACGGGCAGGGCACGTTTGGTGCGCATGTTGTCTCGCTCGAATTGCTAAGCTCGGATGGCGCACGGCGCATCTGCTCGCCCGACGAGAATGTCGATCTCTTTGCCGCGACCATTGGCGGGCTCGGTCTCACGGGTTTCATTACCTCAGCGACGATCCGTCTGAAGCGAGTGGCGTCGGCTTTTCTCCGTGGTCAGTCGATCAAATTCGGAAGTCTTGATGAATTCTTTTCGCTAAACACGGCGTCGAGCGAGAGCCATGAATACACCGTCTCATGGATCGACTGCCTGAGCAGGGGGGCGTCGCTGGGGCGTGGAATTTTCATGCGGGCCAATTCAGCAAGCGCTGAAGAGGCCAGTATGGGCAAGGTTCGGGGCAAGTTGCCGCTCGCTGTGCCGATCATGCCGCCGCTATCGCTGGTCAACAGGTTGACGTTGAAGCCGTTCAACTGGGCTTACTATAGTCGCCAGCGAGCTGTGGAAGTGGACAAGCTCTGGCACTACGCCTCCTTTCATTATCCGCTCGATTCCATCGGCCACTGGAACCGCATCTATGGGCCGAGGGGATTCTTGCAATATCAGTGCGTCGTGCCGGTGGCCGATCAGCGGGCCGTATCGAGGGATCTGCTCGCTGAAATCTCGCGCTCGGGTCAAGGCTCATTTCTCGTTGTGTTGAAGACTTTCGGTGCGCGTGTGTCGCCGGGAACGCTTTCCTTTCCGATGGCGGGCACGACGTTGGCGCTGGATTTTCCGATCCTCGGTCCTTCGACCTTCGCACTTCTCGATCGGCTCGACGCAATCGTTACCGAAGCGGGTGGGCGCATCTATCCGGCGAAGGATGCGCGCATGTCGGTGGAGACATTCCGGCGCGGCTATCCCCGGCTCGAAGAATTTCGGGCTTTCGTCGATCCACGTTTCGGCTCCAGTTTTGAGCGGCGCGTCATGGAGAAAAACTGATGCAACGCATTGCGATATTTGGCGCGACATCGGGCATTGCAGAAGCGGCAGCGCGTGTTTTTGCCGGAGACGGCGCGCGATTTTTTCTCGTTGCCCGCAACGAGGTGGCGCTTGGCGATATGGTCGCCGACTTGAAGGTGCGCGGCGCGGGCGGCGTCGAAACGCGCAAGGCGGACCTCAGCGATATGGGGGCGTTGGCGGCGCTTTGCGATGAAGCGAATGAAGCGCTCGGCGGCATCGATGTGGCGCTGATCGCGCATGGCGTCTTGCCGGATCAAGCGGCTTGCGAAGCCTCGGCAGAGGAGACGCTCAATGTCTTGCAGATCAATACGCTTTCGCCCGCAGCCTTGATGATCCGTCTGGGCGCGATTTTGGCTACACAGGGGAGCGGGGCGCTCGTCATATTGTCGTCGGTCGCGGGCGACAGGGGGCGGCCCAGCAATTTCATTTATGGCGCGTCGAAGGCGCTGCTTTCGACGCTCGGACAAGGCATGGCGCTGAAGCTCGCTGCGCGAGGCGTCAAGGTGCTGGTAGTGAAGCCGGGTTTCGTCGATACGAAAATGACGGCGGCTTTCACGAAGGGTTTGCTCTGGGCCTCCGCCGCCGATGTGGGCGGCGCGATTGCCGCCGCTGTCAAGGCGGGCAGAAGCGGCACGATCTACACGCCCGGCTGGTGGCGGCTCATCATGCTCGTCATCAAATTCGCGCCGGGGTTTCTCGTCAAGCGGATGTGAGCGAGCTCAGACGACGCCTGCGCGCAGGAAGTCGTGAATATGCACAACGCCGACGGGTTTGCTGCCTTCGACCACGAAGAGGCTGGTGATTTTTTTCTCGTTGAGAAAATTCAGAGCTTCGGAGACGAGCATGGTCGGCGGGACCGTCTTGGGCGATGTGCTCATGATATCGCCCACACGCTTTTCAAGAAGGTCCGGGCCCATGTGGCGGCGAAGGTCGCCGTCGGTGATGAGGCCCGTCAATTTGCCCTTGGCATCGACGATGCCGAGACAGCCGAGGCTTTTGCGCGACATCTCGATAAGCGCCTGGCTCATCGGCGTGTCGGCGCTGGTGAGCGGCAGTTCGGCGCCCTTGTGCATGATGTCGCCGACATGGCGCAGCGCTGCGCCGAGCTTGCCGCCGGGGTGGAAGACATGGAAGTCGCTGGCGGTGAAGCCCTTGCTCTCAAGGAGAGCGATGGCGAGCGCGTCGCCCAGCGCCATCTGCATCGTGGTCGAGGTTGTGGGCGCAGCGACCACGTCGCAGGCTTCGACTGCCTTGGGCAGCCGCAGGGTGATGGTGGCGGCTTGGCCCAGCGCGCTCTCGGGGCGAGCGGTCATGCCGATCAGCGGAATGGAAAAGCGCTTGGCATAGGAGATGGTGCTGGCGAGTTCCGCCACGTCGCCCGACCAGGAGAGGGCGAGGATCGCGTCGTCCTTGGTGATCATGCCGAGATCGCCGTGGCTAGCTTCGGCGGGGTGGACGAATTGCGACGGGGTGCCGGTGGAGGCGAGCGTCGCGGCGATCTTTCGCGCGACGTGGCCGCTCTTGCCCATGCCGGTGACGATGACCCTGCCTTTGGCGGCAAGGAGGATTTCAACGGCTTGTGTAAAAGCGCTGTCGAGAGAGGTGGCGAGCGCCCCGAGCCCGGCGGTCTCCAGCGCCAATGTACGGCGAGCGCTATCGAGATGGTCCGATTTTTCGGTTGTTCCGGAGGTGATGGGCGAGGGCAAGGCAAAATCTCCCGGGTATTCGGACGGCTGGCGGTACTTTGGGGGCGAATCATAACAGATTTCGAGCTGCTCCGGGTGGGGCCGAGCAGCGGTGGAATGCTTCTGCCCGACGAGAAGTTTGGGCCAAGCCGGTCGTATTAAGCCGTTCTTTTAACGATACGATTATGTAAACCTCGCCAATGTATCGGCTCATGTGATGAGCCGCAAAACGGCAGAAAGTGTGGGACGCAGGTGTTTGGGGGGATCGTCAGGCGCATTCGCGAAGCCAAGGGCGAAGGGACACAGAGCAGTCCCCGCGCGCCGGATGGCATGCGCCTTTACGTCATCGGCGACATACATGGCCGCGACGATCTGCTGACCAGTCTTCTGGCGTATGTCGCGGAGGATGCACGCAAGGCAAAGCCGGCGCGGAGAGTTCTCGTCTATCTGGGGGACTATATTGATCGCGGGTTGCAATCGCGTCAGGTCATCGAGCGCCTGAGTGCCGGTGCGCCGGACGGTTTCGAGGCGGTTTATCTCAAAGGCAATCACGAGAGCGCCATGCTCGAATTTCTGCGCGATGCGCAGTTCGGGCGGACGTGGAAATATTACGGCGGGCTCGAAACGCTGCATTCCTATGGTGTCCGCGATCTGATGCTTTCCGACGCTCCCGAGGATTTCGAAAGGGCGCGGCGCGCGTTCGAGCTGCAATTGCCGGAGGTGCACCGACAGTTTCTCGAAGGACTGCCCCTGTCGGTTGCGTTCGGTGATTATTTCTTCGCCCATGCCGGTGTGCGGCCCGGCGTCGCGCTGGCGCGGCAGGTAGAGGATGACCTGCTTTGGATCAGGGATGATTTCCTGCTATCACGCGCCTCGTTCGGCAAGGTCGTGGTGCATGGGCATACGCCGCAGGAGGAGCCGGTGTTCCGCCCCAACCGTATCGGCATCGACACGGGGGCCTATATGACAGGCGTGTTGACGTGCCTGGTGTTGGAAGGCAGCTCGCAACGTCTGATCCAGACGGGAGAGCGGGCGGCGATGCGTGCCGCCGTGCACTGAGCTGAATAAACGACGAATACGACATATGCACGAATGGCGAGTTGGGGAACGAGCCAGGATGGCATGAGTGAGAGAGATTTGAGGGGCAATATGATTCAATCCATCGTCGTGCGCGCGCGTAAAGCCGCGCTCCCGATCATTATCGGCCTGGCGTTCGCGGCGTTGAGCGCCTGCGCGGGTGGCAGTGGGAGAACGACGACCACTTCATTGCCGCAGACAGAGGCAGCGTTGCTCCCCGCTGACGCCAACCTCGATTACAGGCTCGGGTCTGGCGACAAGCTGCGCGTCATCGTTTTCGGTGAACAGGATTTGTCGGGAGAGTTCGACGTCACGGGCTCCGGCAAAGTCTCTCTGCCGCTGATCGGACAGGTGCAGGCGGCCGGCAAGACGTTGAACGAATTCGCGCAGGAAGTCGGAAACGAACTGAAACAGGGCTATCTGACCAACCCGAAGATCAGCGTCGAAGTCCTCAACTACAGGCCCTTCTATATTATCGGCGAGGTGGATAAGCCCGGCCAGTACCCCTACACCAACGGAATGACGGCCCTGAACGCCATCGCGGTGGCAGGCGGTTTCACCTATCGCGCCAATCACGACCGGATTTTCATCACCAGAGGCGATGCGACCGAAGCTGAGCATCCGGCAAACCAGTCTGTGCGCGTCTTACCCGGCGATATCGTGCGGGTGCCGGAGCGTTTCTTTTAGTGAGTGGGGGTAAAAATATATAACAAACTTGTCGCGCCCCCGGTCGAAAAAACACAGTTTGATCTGAGGGTTCGAAGGGTCCTGGCGTCGTTTTTCGATATTGCGTATCGCCGTTGATCAAGCCAAATTGGATCAGTTTCGGGCGCGTGTCGAAAAACCCGCCGACTTGGTGCAATGCGGCGGAAAAAGCGGGCGGGTGCTGACTTCGAGGCTTGAGCCGCCAGCTTAAATTGATCTTTTACGCGGGATTTTGATTTCCTGTTATTTACTTTAGTCCAGTAGCTTAAACGTAAACCGTCGAGGGGTGCCGCCACTTGCGTTACCGTGAACCGTTTTGTGGAGGAAGATATATGCCGTCCGTATTCTCGAAAGCCGTGATCACTGCTGCCGTATTGGCGGTGACGGGGGCAACCAGTGCCCTTGCCGCCGATCCGGACGTCGTCGATCTGCGCGGCAGCGTCGCGGATCGCGCCCGCCCAAGCTATGACGCGGTCGGCATTCACGCGGGCGCCTTCACGATCTTTCCGCAGGCGAGTGTTTCGGAGAAATACAACGACAACATCTATGCCACCGATACCAACGAGAAAGACGACTTCATCACAGTGCTCAGCACTTCGGCGTCGATCAACTCGAATTGGAGCCGCCACGCGCTCAAGCTGGATGCCGGCGTCTCGAAATACATTTATGCCGATAACACCGGCGAAAACCGTCTCGACTGGCACCTCGGCGCCAACGGCGTTCTCGACATCACGCGCGACACGCGCTTCAGCGCCGGGGCGACCTATGCGCAGCTCCATGAAGATCGCGGGGATGCGGACTCGCCCGCTGCGGCTGCCGAGCCGGCGGAATACGACCTGTTTGGCGCCACGGCAGCTTTCGACCAGCGTTTCAATCGCATGACGGCCCGCCTCAGCGGCACCTATTCGAACTACGACTACAAGGACGTCGCCTCGATCGCGGGTCCGATGATCGATCAGGACGATCGCGATCGCGTGGAATATGAGGAAGCGTTGAGGCTCGGCTATGACGTTTCGCCTGATACAAACGTCTATGTGCAGGGCACGATCAACCAGCGCGACTACGATCTCGATACACCCGCGGTTGCGGTCAACCGCGATTCCGATGGTTATAATGTCGTCGTCGGGTCGGATTTCCGGCTTTCCAGCCTCGCTCAGGGCAGCATCTTTGTCGGCTATCAGCAACAAGCCTATGACAATGCGGCTTTCTCGGATGTCAGCGGCTTGAGCTACGGCGCGGATATCGAGTGGTACATGACACCGCTCACGACGGTGACGTTCAGCGCCGCCTCGACGGTGCAGGAAACGACTACTGTGGGTGCATCCGGCTATCTCCAGCAGATGGGCGGCATCCGCATTGATCATGAGCTGCTGCGGAATTTGATCCTTAACGGTCGCGTCTCATATTCCGTTGCGGACTATGAGGGTGTTAATCGTTCCGACGATACGATCGCCGCCGGATTGGGTTTTGATTATCTCCTCAACCGCAATTTCTCACTCGGCTTTGGTTATGACTTTGCCAAGAGGGATTCCGATGCTATCGGCGAGGATTACACGCGCAACCAGGTTGGCCTGACGTTGACGGGCAAGCTCTAATACGTCGCCGTTTTGACGTTTACGACTTAACGGGGCAGGCAGCGTTGATAGCGTTGCCTGCTTTCGTGATTCCGGGGGGAATGAATATGCGCAAGGAAGTCCGGCACAGTGCCCGCTTTACGATGGTGTCTCACGCTCGTCTGGGCGTGAAGCTATGACCGTGCCGGTGAAGGGCGTCTCGACCAGGATCGCTTCGGGCTCACTGGAGACGGGTGCCGACGAGGCGGCTTTTCTTGAGTTCGATTTCCAAGCCCTGTTGCGCGCTTTGTATCGTCGCATCGCCGTTGTCGTCAGCATCATGATTGGCGGCACTCTTCTGGCGTTGATCGCCATATTGCAGATCACGCCACTCCATACGGCCCAAGCGTTGGTTTTCATCGATCGCCATAAGGCGCAGGTCGTGGATTTCCAGACGGTGATGGGTGACGTCGCAGGAGATTCTGCGGGCGTCGAAAGCGAGGTGGAAATTCTGCGGTCGCGCACGGTGATCCGGCGCGTTGTCGAGAAACTGGAT
>CAZLLB010000016.1:6805-25769 GCA_964560165.1 uncultured Parvibaculum sp.
CCCGAATTCAATCGCCGCTTGCGGCCTGCGCCTCTCATCACGATCAACCCTATCGGCTGGCTGAAATCTCTGATCGGCACGCCGGGTCTCGCACCGGTTGACGAGATGGATCAGCGCGAACGTGTGTTGAACAGCGTTATCGATGCGGTTCTCGCTCGTACTGATATTCTGCGGCGCGGCGTCACCTTCGTAATCGATGTCAATTTCACCTCCGACAATCCTGAGAAGGCAGCGCGGATCGCCAATGCGATCGCCGACGCCTATGTGCTCAATCAGCTTGAGGCGCGGTTCGATGCAACTAGGCAGGCGACCGAATGGCTCGCCCAGCGTTTGGAGGGGCTAAGGTCGCAGGTGCAGGATTCCGAGCGTGCGGCGGAGCTTTTCCGCTCGACGAACGGTCTGCAGTCGAGCGCCGGCACAACGATCAACGAACAGCAGCTTTCCGAACTCAACGCGCAGCTTATTCTGGCGCGCGCCAATCTGGCCGAAAAACAGGCCATAGCAACGCGGGCTCGCCAGATCCAGCAAAGCGGCGGCAGCATCGAGACGGTGGCGGGCGTTTTACAATCCACGACGATTTCTGCTTTGAGGCAGAAGCAGGCTGAGCTGGCGCGCGAGCAGGCCGACCTCTCGTCCAAATACGGTCCGCGCCATCCCTCCATCGTCAATATCGATGCGCAGCGCCGCGACCTCGAATACCAGATCGGTAACGAGATCACTCGCATCGTCGGCAGTATCGCCAATGATGCCGTTGTAGCGCGCTCGCGGGTCGATGCTTTGCAGAGCAGTCTTGATCAGCTTCGTGGCCGTGCGAGTGACGACAATCAGGCGTCCGTGCAGTTGCGTGAACTCGAACGTGTGGCCACCGCCAATCGCGCCGTCTATGAGACTTTTCTCAGCCGCTATGGCGAAGCCTCGACGACACAGGATCTGAACGCAACCGATGCTCGCGTCATCACGCGCGCTACGCGTCCCGGACACGCGTCCTATCCGCGCATTCCGCTCTTTGCCGGTATTGCATTCATGGTCTCGCTTTTTGCAGGTGTCGGCGTCGCGCTTCTGATTGAACAACTCGACAATGGTTTGAAGACGGGACAGGAGATCGAGACCACGTTGCGTATCGCCTGCCTCGGCTCGATCCCCGTGATACCGAAAGCGGATGTGGCCGCGGCACGCGAGTATGTGCTTAAAAAAC
The DNA here is from genome assembly GCA_964560165.1 of uncultured Parvibaculum sp. Lineage (GTDB taxonomy): Bacteria > Pseudomonadota > Alphaproteobacteria > Parvibaculales > Parvibaculaceae > Parvibaculum. The sequence goes on from CAZLLB010000016.1 coordinate 8,001, forward strand.
CACTTTCCTCCTTTTCAGAATCGCTTCGCGGCTTGCGCAGCGCGTTAGCACTGTCCAACGTCGATAATCCGCCCAAGGTCGTTCTCTTCACCTCGGCCCTGCCGGGCGAAGGCAAGACCACCACGGCAGTCAGTTTCGCTCATAATGCGGCGATGGCTGGACAGCGCACCTTGCTGATCGATTGCGATCTGCGTCACCCCTCGGTCCACAAAAGCTTTGCCAAGGCGACGCCGAAGGCGGGCATCGTCGAGTTGCTGGCAGGCCATGTGGCACTGGAAGATGTGTTGTTCAAGGATGCCGAATCCGGCGTCGAGGTTTTGCCGGTTGCCTCAGGCTCCGCCAATCCCGCCGATCTTCTCTGCTCGGGACAAATGCAGAAATTGTTGGCCCAGTTTCGTCAGGTCTATGATTTCATCGTGCTCGATTCCGCGCCCATTCTCCCTGTATCAGATTCCCGTGTTCTCTCGCGCATGGCCGACAAGACCATTTTCGTCGTCCGCTGGGCCGATACGCCGCGCGATGCGGCGCAGAACGCGATCAAGATGCTGCGGTATTACGAAGCCGATCTTGCCGGCGCGGTGCTCTCGGTTGTGGATATGACCAGACAGGCGAAATACGGCTATGGCGATGGTGGCTATTATTATGGTCGCTACAGTCACTATTATGCGCGCTGATGTGGCGGATGAGCATGGTGTGGCCCGGTTTCTGATTTCACTCATTTCGGCTTGCATCGGACTTGCGACAATCGCGATTGCGGTGCCGCGGATCGGTGCTTATGCCTCCATTGCGCCTTGGTCGTCGGAAGTGCCGACAAGTGCACAGGGTGAGGCTGGGCTGCTTGCCGATGCTGTTCACAGCTATGCGCGCGCGGCGGTTTGGTTACCCTCAGGGCTTTTGCAACAGGATCATGCGCGGCTGTTGATGCGGCAAGCGCGGTCGCCCGATGCTATCGCGGCGCTGCGCGCGTCCTTAGCGGCAGCGCCGAACCGAAACGCTTCATGGTCGCTGCTTGCCTATCTGGAAGACAAGGCGGGTGCAGATAGCACGGCGCTTGCACCAATGCTGCGGCTTTCCTATGCGACGGGTCCGCGCGAAGTCTCCAGCATGTTGCTGCGCGCTGCTGTGTTGATCCACCATTGGGGCGAGATGCCGGACGATCTGAGAGATACCGCGAGGGCGGAGCTTCGGCTTCTCCATGAAGCGCCGTGGCTCAGGTCGCAGTTCTTTCGTCTCTATGTTGAGCAGGATTTTGCCGGGCGTATCGTCATTCGCAATGCTGTGCTGGTGGCGCCCGCCGATGCGGTGAGGTTCAACCATGCGGTGCGCGCATCCACTGATCTACCGGCTGCTGGGCCATGACTGGCTGACCGACAGGCCCAGAATAAATGAATAGAAGATCGCCACGGCTGGAATCTGAAGGCTGAAATCGACGAGCGCATGAAGGGCAACCAGCAGCGTTGCGGCCAGACCGATAGCGGGTAGGCTGCGGTTGCGTCTGCGTTCGGCAAAGCCTTTGGCGTTGCGCAAGGCGAGCAGCAGTAACGCTGTGTGGAGCGCGATTGCGGCGGGCAGGCCCAGTTCGGCAATCGTTTCCAGATAAGAGTTGTGAGCCTTGTCGAGCCTGTAGCGCATGTCGATCGAACCATCGCGATAGCCGGCAATAACATCCTCATAAGTTCCGAGGCCGGTTCCGGTCCATGGATTGCTCGTGATAACTGCCCATGTTGTGTTGTAGATATCGGCACGTTTCACCTGGTTCAGCCAGACGTCGTCGCGGGCGTAGCGTTCCATCAAGCCGCTGCCGCCGACGGTCAAGGCGAGAGTGAGCAGGCCGCCGAGGAGTGCCAGAATGGCCGCCGCGCGGCGCAGGCCGCCATCGCCTCCGCTCAGGCGTAGCGCGAGAAGAAAGAGCAACGCGACCATAGAGCTTGCTACTCCGGCGCGCGAGGCGGTGAGGAGCAGCGCGATGGCGATCAACAGCACAGCCAATACCGTCCAGCGGGCATCGCTCAGCGCATGCTCGATGACGAGCGCAAGTTTTTGCCTCGGCGAACGCCGGAGGGCGAGGATATACCCGCTGCTATCGAGCAGCAGCGAGACGGCACAGAGCAACGAAAGGCCGGCAAATGTCGCGAAGCTGTTGCGATTGACAAAGGTGCTGGTCAAGGCGTCGGGATAGGCCCATTTCGGGTATATCAGCAGCCACTGATTGCCCAGCAGATAGACGATGAGGCCATAGCTTGCATAGGCAGCGCCGATGAAGGCGGCAGCGCGCAGTGCGCGGCGCGCCTCCTCGGTCTCGCGGGTGAGTTGAAGGGTCAGCCAGAAAACGATCCCGTAGGTCAGTAGCCGCATCAGGCCCGTCAGCGTTGCTTCGGGATTGACCGTGATGTGGCTTGTGAGCGGTGTGCCCAGCGCGTTCCCGGCTTCGGTCCAGATCGGATCGCCCCAAGCTGCGATGGGAAGCGGTAGCCACTGGGCCAGACTCCAGAGACACACCGCGGCGAAGAGGCCGAGAGGCCAGGCGATGCGCGCGGGCGGCACAGCAATGCGCGCACCACGCGCGATGCTCACGCTCCAGAGCAATAAAATCAGGCCCGCTCCAAAGCCGAGTAAGGCGGTTGGTAGTGGCCGATTGCTGGCCAAAGGCAGCGGCGCCAGAGCCACCAGCGTCACGAGGATGGAAAACAGCGCGCGCGATGGTGCCTGTCGCTCGGGAACTGCTTCCATGCTCATCTGGATTTTAGGTCCAATCAGGTTTCGATTTTTCGGGGCTGGCATATCGGTTATCGGCAGGGAATACTATTGTGAAAGCGGCGGGTGATTTCCGCTAGCTGTTATCTCTCCTCGCGTTTCCTCTTTATACGGTAGATCAGGCTTGCGGCTTGCATGAAGCTTACTTATGTCCACACCGCGCCCGTGCCGAGCCATGCCGCGAACGCCGTTCAGGTTACGAAGATGTGCGCGGCGTTTCAGGCGGCGGGGGCGGAAACGCTTCTCGTTCAGCCCGCCGGGGCGGGTGGCACAGCCGAAGAGATCGCCATGCATTATGGCCTCGACAAGCGTTTTGCGGCGCGTCGGCTGATCGCGCCGCGGGTGCCCGGCCAGGAATTGCTGTTTGGCGCGTTGGCGGCAGTGCTGCATAGCCCGGGCCGGGAAGGCGTCATCTATACGCGGTCGGTTTCGGTAGCCGCCGGGGCGGCGGCGCTCGGGCGGTGGGTCGCGCTGGAAATGCATTTGCCAGCCTCTGCGCTGCGCGGTCGCATCGCCCGCCGTCTCAGCCGCTTGATTGCTTCGCCGCATTTTGTCGGCATGATCGTCATCAGCGGAAAGCTGCGCGAGGACTTCGAGCGGCGTTTTCCCATGCTCAGTGGGCGTATTCTCGTTGCTCATGATGGTGCGGATGAGGTGGCGGAGGTTCTGCCCGCCGCGCTCTCGGGTGATTTTCGTGTCGGCTATATCGGCCAGCTCTATCCAGGCAAGGGCATGGAAATCATTGCCAAGCTTGCCCCGCTTTGCCCATGGGCGACATTTCACATCGTGGGAGGTTCGACCGGCGATCTGGAGGTCTGGCGCGCGAGGCTGGCTGGCCAGCAAAACATCATCTTTCATGGTTCTGTCCGCCATGCCGATACAGGCGCCTATATCACCGGCATGGATGTTGTCCTCGCCCCCTATCTGCGCGTCGTGCGTGGCGTGGGTGGAGGTGAAAACAACCTCGCTGATTGGATGTCGCCCCTCAAGATCTTCGAGTATATGGCCCACGCAAAGCCGATCCTCGCCTCCGATCTGGAGGTATTGCGCGAAGTTCTGTACGACCAGGACAATGCGCTTTTGTGCGATCCGGAAGATGTTAGGGGATGGGCAGCGGCGCTAACGAGGCTCCGGGATGATGAAATATTCCGTCGTCGGATTGGATTAAAAAGCCGTGAGGACTTCCTTGCCCGCTATACCTGGAGCAGCCGGGCTCGTGCTATTCTCGATACGATGGCGCGGCTTAATAATTTCGACGGGGGGAAGAAATAGTGGGGCGGTGGACGGGCTTTCTGAAGGCGTCAAAGATTCTATCCAGAAAGGGCCTCAAACAATTTTTGACGGAACGCCTCGAACTCATACCGCCGGGCACCAAAGCGTTGAATGTGGGGTCGGGTGGAGAGATACAGGCCATCATCGAAACAATAGCCGCAAGAAAAGAGTTCACCGTCACCAGCACGGATGTGGACCCGATCCGCAAGCCCGATGTCGTTGACGATATTACGCGGTCGTCATTTCCTGATGCGAGCTTCGATGCCGTCATCATGATGGAGGTTCTGGAGCATGTGACGGACCCCCAGCGGGCGGCTTTGGAGATACATCGCCTGCTGAAGCCGGGAGGCGCGCTCATTCTATCCGCGCCCTTCATTTTTCCGTTGCATGACAGGCCCCATGATTTCTATCGGTTTACGAAATACGGGCTCGCTCATCTTTTCAAGGATTTCGATGATCTCGTCGTGCAGGAGAGAAATAATTGGATGGAGGCGATCCTGGTGTTGCTGGCACGCACGGTTACCGATTCTTCCATACCAAAACTTGCTTCTGCGGCTCTTCTGACCCTCGCGTTTCTTCTGTTTCCGCTTGCGATACTCATCGGCAAGCTTCTGCCCTCCGATTTTCTCGCGACCGGCTACGTGATCAGCGCGAAGAAATCGCTGACACCGCGCCATTCCGTCTGAATTCAGAAGGCGTTCGAGGGCATGAATTTGAGTGGAATTTCCAGCGCGCTTTCTGCCTTGCGCCAGAATGCACATTTTCGAACGCTGGTCGGCAATGCAGGCATCATCTTCAGTGGAAATGGCCTTGCGGCCCTGATGGGCTTCGTCTCATCGGCCCTTGCCGCGCGAACCCTTGGCGTTCAGGAGTTCGGCGTCCTGGCTATGGTGATTGCCTATGTTCAGCTGGTTAGTGGATTGACCAACTCCAACACCTGGCAAGCCCTGATCAAATTCGGCTCGTCGGAATTGGATAAGAATTCGAAACACCTGACGGCGTTTATCGGCCTTTCCCTCTTCGTAGATGTTTTGAGCCAGCTGTCCGGGTTTCTGCTGTCCTGCATCTTTATTTTTTTCCTCTCCGGCCTGACGGGTTGGCCTGAAAGTAGGTGGACGCTTGTCGCCATTCTCAGCATCTCGATAATCTTCAGCGCGACGGGCGCGCCCATCGGTGTTTTGAGGCTGTTTGGCGATTTCAAGCTTCTGTCGCTGGCGTCTCCGCTCAACGCGGGCATTGTGCTGATCGGCTATCTACTGGCTTATAATGCATCGTCGGGCATTATATTTTTCATATATGTTCGGCTCCTCGCGACGACCCTGACGAGCATTTATATTCACGCGTGCTCTTTCAAGAAAATTTCAGACCGAGGTCTGGATGCAAGAAACCTTATCCGTTTCGGTGCGATCAGAGATTCGCTGAAGGCCTTTCTCTCCTTTCTGCTCATCACGAATGTAAGCTCCACGGTGAGCCTTGCCACCAAACAGTCCGATGTTCTCATCGTGGGCGCATTGGCGGGTGAGGCAGGCGCTGGGATTTATCGCATCGTCAAACTCTTCGCCCAGCTTCCGGCGCTCGTGCAAGGGCCCTTGTATCAGGCCATGTATCCGCAATTTGCGTTGATGATCTCCGAAAAGAAGTCGAGAGACTTTTTACATCTGGCCCTCCAATCCTCTGGCCTCTCGGGTGGCGCAGTCCTCCTGTATTGGTTTGGTTACGTGGTGCTCGGTGCATTCACTATCGACACTATCTTTGGCGCAAGTTATTCGGGCGCCTGGGTCGTGGGGCTTTTCTATCACGGCGGTTCGGTGGTTTCGGGGTTTTCTCTTCCTTTGCAGCCGGCGCTCCTCGCTTTCGGAAAGCCCGGGCTGTCGCTGCGCGCGCACCTGATTTCAAATTCCGCATATCTCGTTCTGATGTTTTGTCTTATCCCGCAAATTGGATTAATCGCCGCTGGGATCAGCTTTCTGATTTTCTATATTGTCTGGACGGGTGTGATGTACCGGAGCGTCAGCCGGTGCTACAGGATCGATGCTGCATGAAGGCTATGGATCGCGAGGGGCTTAATTCCTTTCTCTGGTTTGCCTATCGCCCGGAATTTTCGCCGCAATATCTCGCGCCCTTGCTTGATGACCTGCCGGGTTTTCGGGATTTAAAAAAATGGTTGCAGGAGGCATCGGAGGCGGAAGCCGTTGTCGAGGGCAGTAGAATTTTGCAATGTGCGATGGAGCGCGCCTTGTCGGCGCGTTCATCAGGCCCTCATCTTGTGCCGCTAAGCGGTGGCCTCGATAGCCGGGCTATTCTCGCTTTCCTGCTGGAAGCAGGACTTCGGGATCAGATCGTGACATGTACCTTCGGTGTTCCGCATGCCTATGATTTTGAGTTTGGGCGGCGCGTCGCCAGAAAGGCGGGAGTGCGGCACGAGGCCATAGATCTGGACCGTCAGAAAATAAGTCGGGAAGACTTAAGAGAAACTGCGGAGGCAGGCGCGCTTTGGACTGAGCTTGTGACGGCCTATTACAATGTCTTGGCGCAGCGCTGGTTTGGCGGAAACGAGTGCCACTGGTCCGGTTTTCTCGGGGATGGCCTCGCGGGTGGCCTCTATCGGTCGGGTTATGAAAACTTGTCCTATTCAGAGAGTAAGAAGATTTTTGCCGACATCAATCGTCGGGCAAGCGCGCGGGATTTTTCGCTGCACGAAGAAACATATGATCCGACGGGTGCCTTGCCTTTCGCGCCTCTAATTGAAGACCCGGCTCTCGTCTCTTATCCAGAGCAACTAAATCTGACGGTCCGGCAGCCGGCATGGATAGGCAAAACCGTTTGTTCAAAGGATTCCTTCACACCGTTCGCCGACCCTGAATGGATCAGGTTCATGCTCGCGGCCCCGCTGCATCTCAGGTTTCGGTCGCGTCTTTATCGGCGGATACTGCTGGAAAAGTTTCCTGCTCTTTTCAATTTGCCCATAAAGTCCGTGGCTGGGTTCTATCTGGGGTCCCCACGGCTCGCGTTTGCGATCAAGCTCTTTCAGTTGTTCAGCCCGACAAGGGGGCGGTGCCTGGGGCTGAGCTTCAACAGACATATCAACTATGTCGATTTCAGGGATGCCTATAGGCAGCGGGAGGATTTTCGAGATCTGGCGCTCGTCTCGCTCAGCCGCCTGGAAGAAAGCGGGTTGCTCCCATGGCTCGACACGCGAAAAATTCTGACCGACCACGTGAATGGTCGTCGGAGTTTTCATCGCGAGTTGAATGCGCTTGTTTCACTGGACATAAATGCCGATGTTGCGGCCGGGTTGTAGCTCGCAAGATGATCTGTTCGTGCCGGGCGCGCTAAAGGCCGAGGCGACCGCGTATCCGATCGAAGAAAGTTTTCCTGCCGAGCCAGTTGGCCAGTGGCCTCTCGTATAGAGGCTCGGGGAGGCGGCCTTTCCAGGCGCTGGCGTCGCGCACGCCAATACCAATGACATAAACCGCGCTATCCCTGTGGTTATTGGCTGAACAATAGACCATCGAAAACCCCTCTCTCTGGAAGAGTTTTTCGAGCGCTTGTCCTGATATGCGCCAATAGTCCCCGTAGCTCGCCGACCAATGCTCGACCTGTGCAAAGGGCACGACAACGACTACGGCGTCTCTGGACATGCGACAAAGATTGGAGAAGGCAGTCAGAACGTCGAATACGTGCTCAAGCGTGGTGTGGTTGAAAACCGTATCGAAGCGCCTCTCCAGATCGGGCGGCAAGGGGCGTTCGAGATCGAGAGGGATTTCCTCCTCAGCGCCTTGAAAGCCATTATCGCCCGTGAAGTTGGTGATCGAATAACTTTGCGCGTTGATGAAATAGTCGCGATAGCGACGACCCTCCTTGTCGTCATCCCTCCAACCGGAAACATTGACAACGTCCCCGCTGAACAGCGGGGCGAGTTTTTCAAGCTCCTTGTTGGACCAGATGCGCGCCTTGCGAAATCGCCGTTCGGGGAGTGTGCTCACTGAGAAATCTCGAACCATCATTCTATCGCCAAATCTGGCCGCGGATGGGCACAATACCCCGCTCAAACGACGAAAGAAACGCAATCCCGCTCGGCATCCATAATATCGTCCGCCTTCAGCTCATCGGAGCCGCTCGGCGGTCAATTTCGCATAGAGCGCCAGATGCTGCTCGGCGACGCTATCCATACTGAAGCGCTCGCGCACCGTCTCGGCAGCGGCTTGGCCGATCTGGCGGCGGACGGTGAGCGGCATTTCCATGGCGGCGCGGAGTTTGGCGACATAGGCGGTCTGGTCATCTGCGTCGAAGAGCAGGCCCGAGACGCCGTCCACCAGCATGTCCTCGACACCGCTGACGCGCGAGACGAGAGGAGGCACGGCGTGGCTCATCGCTTCGAGTAGCGCGTTGGACATGCCTTCCGAAACAGAAGTTGAGATATAGAAATCCGCTGTTTTCAGCAGAGGAGCCACATCGTCGATGCGCCCGGTGAATTCGACGCGGTCGGCGATGCCGAGGCGGATTGTCAGCGTCTTCAGTGCTTCGCCGCAAGGGCCGTCTCCCGCGAGAATGAGCTTTACAACTGGATATGCAGGCAGTTGCGCGAAGCCCTCGATCATCCGGTCGAGAGCCTTTTCGATGTCGAGGCGACCCAGATAGACAAAGCGGATGGCGTCGGCGGCCCTCACAGCAGGTTCGCGCTGGGGCGGCACGACGACGCCATTGGGGATGCGATGGACTTTGCTCCGCGCGACGCCATGCCTGTCGAAGTCGTTTGCAATTTCCCGGCTATTGGCGATGAAGCCGGTCGTCAGGCGTTTGACCAGCCAGGCGCAAACCCACCCGATCAGTGCCTTTGTACGCACGGCCTCGATGTCAAAAAAGCCGGGGCCGCCGCGCCCGATCTTGACGAGGGTGGGTTTCGCGCCAAGCGCGGCACCGATGAGCGGGCCGACCGCATGAAGCCTGCCATGGATGATGTGCACGACGTCATATTCGCGGCGGCGGCGCCAGATAAAAGAGGCTGATTTCAATGTCCAGAGAAAGAAGGACATCATGCGGCGGCCGCCCAGATTTGGCAGATGTCGCTGCCAGAAATGGTGGATTTCGAGAGCGCCGTCCCGCTCGCGGCGCGGGGTCTTCCTGTCGATAGCCGGCGTCAGAATGGAAACTGTAGCGCCGCTCCCTATAAGTGCCGCCGCGAGTTTGCGGCTCTGTTGTTCCGCCCCGCCAAATGTCTCCGGCAGGTAGGTCGGAAGTACCAGAAGAATGCGGGGCGAGATATTGGAAGAGGGCATGAGGCGGTCTCTGATGCCGCGACGCTGCGCGGGTGGCAAGGTTTAAGAGTGGTTTTGCACCAATCTCGCTTTGGCTTTCAGCCTCAGCCGTCATACGGTCATACGCGAAAATTGGGGGGTGGTCAGACTAATCATGTCCAGAATAGTTCACGTCATCACGCGATTCGTTAATGGCGGTGCTGACGAAAACACGTTGCTGTCCTGCAATCATCAGGTCGAGGCCGGGCATCGCGTCTGGCTGTTTCACGGGGCAGATTTCACCCCGCGCATGGTGGCGTTGCTGGACCCGCGTGTGGAGGTGCGCTGCATTGCTGCTCTGGTCCGTGAAATAGGGGTGGCCAAGGATCTCCGTGCGACCTTCGAGATTGCTCGCCTGCTCCGCGCCGTCCGGCCCGATATCGTTCACACCCATACCAGCAAGGCTGGAATTGTCGGGCGGCTGGCATCGCTTGCCGTGCCGAGCGCCAAGGTCGTGCACGGCGTTCACATTCTCCCTTTCGCGGGCATGTCTTCCCGACCGAGGAAAATGCTCTATATCGGCCTCGAAAAGCTCGCGGCGCTGCGCACCCACGCTTTCATCGACGTCAGCGAGGGGATGCGTGATCTTTGTCTCGAAAACGGCTTGGGGCAGGCCGCCACGCATCACGTCATTCGCAGTGGCATGGATGTTGAACGATTTCGCCGCGCCTCATCTGCGCCGGATTTGATCGCGCGGCTGAGAGGACGCGGTACGGAGGGCGGCGAAAATCCCATCGCCATTGCTTATATTGCTGTGCTGGAGTGGCGCAAACGCCATGCTGAGCTTGTCAAAGCGCTTGCGCCGATGCTCGCTGAGCGGCCGCATATTCATCTTCTACTTGCGGGCGAGGGGCCTGAGCGGTCTGTACTTGCCGGGTTGATCGACGAGGCAGGGCTTGGGGGCCAGATCCACCTTCTCGGATTTCGCGACGATGCGGAGGCGGTCATCGCCGCTTCAGACATTTGTGTGTTTGCATCGGAGCGCGAGGGCCTGCCGCGTTCTATCGTGCAATACGCGATTGTCGGCAAACCCATCGTGGCGACGGCGCTGCCCGGCATCGAGCTGGTGGTGCGCGAGGGCGTCAACGGTCATGTGGTGGCGGCGCAAGATTTTGTCGGGCTGGTGGCGGCGCTCTCGCGGCTCATCGAGGCGCCTGCATTGCGCAAAATGATGGGGGAGCAGGGCGCTGCGTTCGATTTTTCGCGCTGGGATGCGCGCACCATGACGAATGAGATCGAGGTCGTGTATCGCGAGCTTCTGTCGCTTTCATCTGCGGGGCCATTATCGTCGCCGACATCCGGGGAGCCGCGTCGCGGGCCTGTTGATAGCGTCGTCGTTTCCCGCACCGGCACGCCATGAACGAACCCGGCGCCCCATGCTGAACTACCTTATCCCCGTTACCTTCCTGACGCTCTTCGCGGCCATCAAGCTGAAGTTCGGCTTTGGGCAATTGCGCCCCTTCGATGGGTGCGTATTGCTTCTGCTGCTGTGGCTCGCTTTCAATATCAAGACGCTCGCGCGGACCAGAGTGTCCGCTGGTTTCATGGTGCTGCTGCCCTATTTCGCGCTGCATGTCCTCTCGGCCTATGCCTATTACCCGCTGAACGGCTTGCGCGAGGCGGCGCAAATTTCGCTGCTGATCGGCTTTACGCTGGTGCTGGTGAGCTTCGCGGACAAAGCGGATTACGAGAAGATGGGCAGGGTTCTGTTGATCGGCCTCGTCTGCATCATGCTGTTCAATATCGGCTGGCATATCGAGCAGGGCTATTGGTCTGGCTGGAAGCGCCTGCATGATCCGAAAGCGGCGTTTACATTTCTGCCCATGGTGTTGGCGCTGTTTTTGGTTTTTATCCCCCCTCGTCGGCGGCAGCTCTATTGGGCGCTTTGGATTGCTGTCGGCATCGCTATCGTCTTTTCGGGCGAGCGGAAGGCGATGCTGACATTCGGCCTCTTAACCGTGATGCTCGTTAGCAGCGGGCGTATTCTCAGGGCGCTTCCCGTGGCGGTGGCGGGCTTCTTTGCGTTGTTGGCATATGCGTCGATCTCGGATGACGCCTACGTCGCGCGCCAGATCAGAAGCGTATTGGAACCGACGACCACCAGTCTTCCTCTCTCGGCAATCGCCCGAGGTGAAATGCCGCGATCGCTCAGCAATGCCGCCCGCGAACTTTCGATCAGCCAGATCGGCCGAATGATGTCGGAAAATCCCGTGTTCGGCGTCGGAACAAATGCCTATGTCGATACGCTGAGAGCGCGCTTTCCTTACTTGCCGGATTACATGCTGGCGGGCGTGCATGGCGAGTTTTTGCGCGTGCTTGTGGAGAACGGCGTGCTCGGCCTTTTGTTCTACGCCGCCATATGGTGGCTGTCGCTCTTGAGGCTCCGCAGGGTCGTTCAATATCTCAGACGCCGGGGCTATATCGACGCGGCGCAGACCGCGATGCTCCCCATCATCCTCCTCGCGCCGCCATTCTTCTATGTGGCAACGGAAGCATCGGGAACACGTGTGGTTATCGCAACGGTTCTTGCATCGCTCTCGCCGAATTTCCTTTATTGGGCCGTGACGCGCCGCGTGGTTGCGTCGGAGGAAGAGGCGCATATAGGCGCGCTTTCGAGCTCCATGGCGAGCCGATGAGCTACTGTATGACCATTTCCGTGATTGTCACCTGCCACAATGAAGCAGCTTTCATCGAGCGGGCTCTGCGCAGCGTGGTTTCTCAAATCGACTATGATTTGATCGGCGAGATTTTCGTCGTCAATGACGGATCGAGCGACGATTCCCATCTCGTGCTCGAACGATTGGCTTCCGAGATTCCAAAGTTGGCGATCATTTCAACTCCGGGCATAGGGGTGTCCGCCGCGCGTAATCAGGCATTGGCAGCGGCGAGCGGTGCCTATATCGCATTTCTCGATGGCGATGATTACTGGGTGCCAGAGAAAACACGAAAGCAGATGGCAGCGCTTGAAGCCTTCCCCAATGCGGGTCTTGTCTATTCGGATTTCCATGATTTTGTCGACTTCGATGACGACGAAGCTCAACTCGTCACCGTGCGTGCGTTCCAGGCGAGCGATTGCGAAACGCTTGCGCGCTATTTCCTGCACGACGCGCCGATCATCCCCTCGTCAACCATCATCCGGCGGGAGGTTTTTGAAAGTGTAGGTGATTTCGACCCCGAAATGCGGATTGGCGAGGACACGGAAATGTTTCTTCGCGTTGCGGAGAAGTGGACATTCCAGCATGTGCGTGGCGGGCTTGCATTCAAACGGCATCATGGGAAAAACCTGACACATCGGCTCGACCGATTGTTGCCCGTCGCCGAGATGTTGACGCGACGGTTTGTGGGGCGAAATCCAGATCTCATGCCACTTGCTGCGAGGCGCATGGCGAGACGCCATGGCAGCGTCGCCAATGCTTGTGCGAAACAGGGCGAGCGGCGCAGAGCGCTGGCCCATCTTCTGGCTGCGCTCAAGCTCGATCCTTTCTATGGACGCCTCTACGCCTATTTTTTTGTAGGGCTTGTGCCTGCGTCGCTGGGCATTGCGCTCAGGCGGCACGGGCGCGCTCTTTATCAGAGGATCGCCGGGCATGGCGCAGCGCAATGATTAAAAAATACGAGGCCGTAATGCTGATTGATTTTGCGGCGGTCGAGCCACTGTTGCGGTCACCTCATGCTCCGTTCGGGCCGGTGGAGATATGTCATGAGGGGGCAAGGATCATCTCGGCTGAAGACGCGCAATCGCGCGCTTCCTATCCCGTGGCGGCAAACCAGCCTGTGCTGATTGATTTTTCGAAGAGTGCCATTGATCGCCGTTGGTATGAGGTTGAACAGCGGAGTTACTCTCTGATTGGTCCGAGAAGAAAATTGCCGCGCGAAATCAAGGCGCGATTCTTCGGAACGGCCTCCGAGAGTCGGGCAAATTTGTCCGAATTTCGTAGCTTGCTGACAGCGCACAATGGCGGCAAACCGCTCGTGCTGATGGTCGGTGCAGGCACGCGTGGCATGGGGACGGAACTGCTATATGCCGATCCCGATGTCGCCCAGATCGCTTTCGATGTTTATCCCTCGCCGCTGACGCATTTTGCGGCAGACGCGCACAGGATTCCGCTTGAAGACGAAAGCATGGACGGCGTTTGCATCCAGGCGGTCCTCGAGCATGCGCTCGCGCCGGAGATTGTGGTGGGCGAGATCATGCGGGTGTTAAAGCCTGGCGGCCTCGTTTATGCCGAAACGCCTTTCATGCAGCAGGTCCATGAAGGCGCTTATGATTTCACGCGGTTCACTGAACTCGGCCATCGCTGGCTCTTTCGTAGCTTTGACGAAATTCGTCGTGGTGCGTTGGGTGGACCCGGTCTGTCGCTCTATTGGGCCGCGAAGTATTTCTTTCGTGGCGTCACGCGCAGCAGGAAAGCGGGAGCGCTGCTGAGCCTGCCGTTTCTGATGTTTGCGTGGCTCGATCGTTTCATTTCTGCGTCGCATCGGATCGACGGTGCAAATGGCGTCTATTTTCTCGGCCGGAAGTCGGGGCGAGCTTTGTCACCGTCGCAGATTGTTGCGGCCTATCAGGGTGCGCAGCGTTGAGCAGAATACGCATTCTCTACGTCATTAACGGCTTCGATCCAGGCGGAGCCGAGCATGGCTTGTTGACGCTCATCACAGGAGGTTTTTTCTCCGGGCACGATCTGAAGGTGTTCGGGTTTTGCCACGGACGCGGCGATCTGGCCGAGAGGATTGGAGATGCGGCAGGAGTGGGCAATCTGTTGATCGCCAAGGACGAGGAGGTCCTGTCGCCCGGTGGATTGTTTGCAGGTGGGTTGGCGCTGTTTCGGCTTCTACGTCGATGGCGGCCCGATACCGTTGTGCTCTCGCTCAAGCAGGCCAATCTGGTGGGGCGGCTGGTGCTTTACCTCTTCCCGCATATTCGTGTCATCTCGTTCGAGCATATCGCCAGATATAGAGCGAGGCGTGGCGAGCGGTTTTACGGGGTATTATTAAAGCTCCTGTCCTTCCGCGTTGACGGGGTGTGGGCTGATTGCCGTGAAACGCTCGATGCAACGCGGGCCTATTTCACAAAACGCGCCCGGCATGAGGCTGTGGTGCCGCTTTTCGTCGCCGATAGGGCCGTCCCAAGAAAGATGGATTACGAGCTCGGGTCGCCTGCGCGGCTTGTGACTGCGGGGCGGCTCGTCGATCGTAAGAACGTCGATGCGATCATCGATGTGGTGAAGATGCTGGCGGGACGCGGTGTAGGTGTTCGCCTGGAGATTTTCGGCGACGGACCTGATGCGCAAAGGTTGCTTGCCCTGACGGCGAAACACGGCCTCGAAGCGCATGTGTTTTTTCGAGGCTACAGGCCCGACTGGCTGATGGAAGCGCTCAATAATGACGTCTTCATCAATATGGGAGACACGGAGGGCTTTTGCATCGTGGCGGCGGAGGCTATGGCAAGTGGGCTTCCCATCATCGCTGTCAATGTGGGTGGTATCCGGGAGTACGGCGTCGATGGGGAGAATATGATCAAACTTGCCAGGGTTGATTGCCACGAGCTTGGTGAGGCGCTGACAAAGCTTTTGAGTGACGAAGGAGCGCGCCGTCGCATGGGTGAGCGTGGGCGTGCAGATATGCTTGGCAGCTATTCTCTCGATACTCTGCGTCAATCTGGGCAGCAGGTATTTTCAACACTGAAGTAGCGGTTCGACGGGATTTAGAGACGGGGTTCGATGGACTATAAGGAGAAATTCGATCAGGAGTGCGCTCGTATCGAGCGGATGCTGAGGCGCTTTCTCGTGCCGATGCTTCTGCCGGAAATGCGCGTGTTGAGCATCGGCTGCGGCATGGGCAGCGATGTGCTGGCACTTCGGAAGCTGGGATTCCAGGCGTCCGGGCTCGATCCATCGCGCTTGTCGCTTGAGGATTTGCCAGCGGAAGATCGTGCCCATTTCCGCATCGGGGCCATCGAGGATCTGCCCTTTGGCGATGAGCGTTTCGATTTTGCTTATGCGCTCGATGTGATCGAGCATGTGGGATGCGCTCAGTTCGGCACCGTCGTTACGCCCGAAACGGATGCGACCCGGATCAGATTTATTGCCGCCTGCCTGAAGGTGTTGTCTCCGGGCGGTGTGTTGCTGCTGACCACCTCGAATAGATTGTGCCCGGTCGATCCGGGGCACTGGCACAAATATCACTGGTTTGGCAGGCGCTTCGGCGGGCGCAAAAAATTCGGCCTTTCGTTTCCGTGGAGCGAGAAGAATTTTCTCGTTTCGCTTGGTGATGTGAAGCGGCTCGTAGCGCTGGCGGGCGAAGGGCAGGCGTTCAACATTTCCTGTGTCAGAACGGCGCTCTATCCGGGTATCTCGGAAAGGAAGAATGTGGCATCGAGACTCATGACCGCGATCTTGCATCTGGCGGATATGCCATTGCTGATCGGGTCATTTCTCGCGCCTATCCTGATCGTCAAGATTGAGCGGTGCGCCGAGCCTGCTTAACTCAGTGTCGCGTCAGTGCCGCCCGACGCTGACATAGGCGAAGCCCTGCTGGGCCATTTCGGCAGGGTCATAAACATTGCGCAGATCGACCATCACCGGATTTTTCAAAGCTTGCCGAGTGCGCGTCAGATCGAGGGCGCGATAGGCGTTCCATTCAGTGACGATGACCACGGCGTCGGCACCCGTCATGGCGTCATAAGGCCCGTCGCAATATGTGACGGCTTCGGGGAGCAGGTGTTTGGCTTCCTTCATGCCTTGCGGATCATGGGCGCGGACGGCGGCACCCATGGCGATCAAGCCCGGCACGATGTCGAGCGAGGGTGCGTCGCGCATGTCGTCAGTTTCGGGTTTGAAGGTGAGGCCCAAAACGGCAATCGTCTTGCCATCCACCGAGCCACCGCAGGCCGCGACGACCTTATCCACCATGCGCAGCTTGCGCTGCTTGTTGACCTCGACGACTGTTTCAACGATCCGAGTGGGAACGCCGAATTGCTGTGCAGTACGCACAAGAGCGATTGTGTCCTTGGGGAAGCAGGAGCCGCCATAGCCCGGCCCCGCGTGCAGAAATTTCTTGCCGATGCGCCCATCAAGGCCGATGCCGCGCGCTACATCCTGCACATTCGCGCCGGTCTTCTCGCAGATATCGGCTATCTCGTTGATGAAAGTGATCTTGGTTGCAAGGAATGCGTTGGCCGCATATTTGATGAGTTCGGATGTGCGGCGCGTGGTGAAGATGATCGGCGTCTCGTTGAGAAAGAGCGGGCGATAGAGCGCGCGCATCACGTCACGGGCGCGCTCATCTTCTGCACCGACGACGACGCGATCGGGCCGCTTGAAGTCATCTATGGCGGCACCTTCGCGCAGAAATTCCGGATTGGAGGCGACGGAAAAATCGCCTTCGGGACGGACGCGGCGGATAATCGTCTCGACCTCGTCAGCCGTGCCGACGGGCACTGTCGATTTGGTGACGATGACAGTGTAGCCGGTCATGGCTTTGGCGATGTCCTCGGCAGCTGCATAGACATAAGTGAGATCGGCATGGCCGTCGCCGCGCCTTGTCGGTGTGCCGACCGCAATGAAAACGGCATTCGCGCCTTGCACGGCCTCCGTGATATCGGTGGTGAAGGAAAGGCGTCCGGCGAAGCGGTTGCCGTTGACCAGTACGTCGAGGCCGGGCTCATAGATCGGAATCTCACCCCTGTTGAGGGCGTCGATTTTGGCTGCGACAGTATCGACACAGACGACCTCATGACCGAAATCTGCGAAGCAGGCGCCTGATACCAGACCAACATATCCAGCTCCGATCATCGCTACTTTCATCTGACGCCCTTATTCTTCAATAGGTTAAATTCATTCATGCTGGATTTGCGGTGCGAATGTACAGGAATGATCTCGCTTTTGTCAGGGCTTCCCTGTCAGTTTTTGTGTTCGTTGTGGACGGCGATCGCACTGGTGCAAAGGCCTCGAATGTGATCAAAGCCTGTGAGGGTGCGTGAGATGAGCGGAGATGACTATGGCTATTTTGGTGACGGGAGCCGCCGGCTTCATCGGCTCGCGCGTTTCCGAATTGCTCCTTGCCCGAGGTGAAGATGTCGTCGGCATCGACAGCGTCAACGCTTACTATGATCCGGCTCTGAAAGAGGCACGGCTGGCGCCGTTGCTGGCGAGTAAGAATTTCACTTTTGTCCGAGCGGATATCGCTGATGTGGATGCGGTTTCCGAGGCGGTGCGCGGGCGTAACGTAGACCGAGTTGTGCATCTGGCGGCGCAGGCGGGGGTGCGCTATTCGCTTGAGGATCCGCGCGCTTATATTCGCTCCAATATTTCCGGGCATCTGGAAATTCTGGAACTTTGCCGTCACCTCAGGGGCTTCAAGCATCTTGTCTATGCTTCATCGAGTTCCGTTTACGGAGGGAATGAGAAGGTGCCGTTCAGCGAGAGCGATCGCGTCGATACGCCAG
>CAZLLB010000017.1:0-7753 GCA_964560165.1 uncultured Parvibaculum sp.
TTGAACTCCGAATAGCACATATGGGTGTGGATCTGCGTACGCTCGGTGACACCCGACGAGGCCAGCCGGAAGCACTCTACAGCCCAGTCGAGATAGGTCTGCCATTCGGCTCTGCGTAGCGGCAGGCCCTCGCGCATCGCCGCCTCGTCGATCTGGATGATGCCGATACCCGCCGCCTCGAGATCGACAACCTCATCGCGGATCGCCAGCGCAATCTGCCGGCACACCTGCGCACGCGGAATATCGTCGCGCACGAAGGACCATTGCAGCATCGTGATCGGCCCCGTCAGCATGCCTTTCACCGGGCGACTTGTCAGCGACTGGGCATAAGCCGCCCAATCGACGGTCATCGGATGGGGGCGCGAGACATCGCCATAGATGATCGGCGGGCGCACGCAGCGTGAGCCATAGCTCTGCACCCAGCCCGCCTTGGTGAAGGCATAGCCTGCAAGCTGTTCGCCGAAATATTGCACCATGTCGTTGCGCTCGAACTCGCCATGCACCAGCACGTCGATACCTATATCCTCCTGCCAGCGGATCGCCTCTTTCGTCTCTTTGCGCAGGAAGGCTTCATAGGCGTCGTCCTTCATGACGCCCCTGGTGTGATCGGCACGCGCCTTGCGAACGTCTTCGGTCTGGGGAAAAGAGCCTATGGTGGTTGTCGGAAAAGCGGGCAGCGCGAGGCGCGCGCGCTGAAGACGGCGGCGCGTTTCAAAATCGGCGCGTATCTTCATGGCCGGGGTGACCGCTGCCAGACGCGCCTGAACCTCCCGATCATGGATCTTTGCAGACGTCTTGCGCGAGGCGGCCGCATTTGCCGAGGCAGAAAGCTCCTTGGCGACGGCGTCGCGCCCTCCCGTCAATGCACGACCTAAGATCGAAAGTTCATCGACCTTCTGCACGGCAAAAGAAAGCCAACGCTTGAGGTCCGGGTCGAGCGTCGTCTCAAGATCGGCATCCACCGGCACATGCAGCAGCGAGCAGGAAGGCGCGAGTATGAGATTGTCGCGTCCGCGCTGGTCGGCAACAGGTTCGATACGGTTCATCAGCGCCACGAGATCGCTGCGCCAGACATTGCGGCCGTCGATCACGCCAAGCGACAGGACAAGATCGGAGCGAGCCTGGAAGCGCACCTGTTCGAGCTGTTCGGGCGCACGCACAAGATCCAGATGAAGACCGGCGACAGGCAGCCGCAAGGCCATGTCGAGATTGTCACCAAGCGCGCCGAAATAGGTCGTCAAAAGAAGCTTGATCGAGGGTACGGCGGCAGCAAGCGTTGCATAGGCTATCTCATAAGCCCTGCGGCTCTTGTCGTCGAGATCAAGGACGAGAGCAGGCTCGTCGATCTGCACCCAGTTAGCACCCGCCGCCGCGAGGCGACGTAGCATGTCGATATAAACCGGCAGCAGCCCAGGCAGAAGCGTGAGCGGATCGACAGTGCCGTCCTTCGACTTGCCGAGCTTCAGATAGGTAACGGGGCCGACAAGAACAGGCCGGGTGTGAAAGCCGAGCGCCTTGGCCTCAAGAAATTCATCGACCGGCTTTGTCGAGGCCAGCGAAAAATCCTGAGCCCTGGAAAATTCCGGCACCATGTAATGATAATTGGTGTCGAACCATTTGGTCATCTCGAGCGCCGGAAGCCCGTGCCGTCCGTGCCCATGTGATCCATGGCCCACACAACCCTCGCCGTCATCGCCATGCGTGCCGCGCGCCATCGCGAAACAGGTTTCGAGCGGAATGTCGCCACCTGTCCATCCATAAATCTCCGGCACCGCGCCGACCATGAGGCTGGTATCGAGCACGTGGTCGTAGAGCGAAAAATCATTGCTCGGAATGTGGCTGACGCCGAGCGCATGCTGACGCGCCCAATTGGCGGCGCGGAGCCCACTTGCTTCGGTCAGAAGCGTATCGGCATCGCTTTTGCCGGACCAAAACCGCTCAAGCGACATTTTGAGTTCGCGGCGTGGTCCGATGCGCGGAAAGCCGAGAGTGCTGACGGTAACGGACATAGCAAACCTTTCAAGTTGGAGCCGCGATCAACGCCGGGGCTGATCTTGCGGAATGACGGTTTCCACGATCGAGGCATCAAGCGCCTCATATTCGTGATAGCGGATCGTTTGATAGAGCTCGGCTCTGGTCTGCATCCGACCGAGCATCGCCTGGGTGCTGCCGTCGCGTTTGATCGTCGCGTAAAGCTCTTCCTGCGCCTTGTTGGCAACGCGCAAGGAACTCACCGGCCAGATCACCATGCGATATCCCATCTTCTCAAAGTCACGCGACGTGAAGACAGGCGTGCGCCCGAATTCCGTCATATTGGCGAGCAGGGGAACGCCCGGAAGCGCGCGGGCGAACTGACGAAACATCTCGGCATCGGTCAGTGCCTCGGGGAAAATCGCGTCGGCTCCGGCTTCGATATAAAGCTTCGCGCGCGCGATGGCGCTGTCGATGCCTTCGCTCGCCGTCGCATCGGTGCGAGCGATCAGATAGAGATGCCGTCGCGCGCGCGACGCCGCCGCCACCTTCGCCGCCATCTCCTGCGGCGAAACGAGTTTCTTATCGTTGAGGTGGCCGCATTTCTTTGGCAGATGCTGGTCTTCGATATGAACAGCGCCCGCGCCCGCATCCTCAAAGGCGCGAACCATATGCATCACATTCAGCGCTTCGCCATATCCCGTATCGCCATCAACCAAAACAGGCAGGCTGCTTGAGCGCGCAAGCTGTCGGATAAAAAAATTGACGTCGTTGAGCGTGATCATGCCGAGATCGGGCAATCCCATGCTCGCGCTCATCGCCGCGCCCGAAAGATAAAGCGCCTCAAAACCCGCATCGCGCGCCTGAAGCGCCGCCATGCCATTATGTGCGCCCGGAATTTCAACGATGCCGGGACGTTCCAGAAGCTCGCGAAAACGCAATCCTGCAGGTGCCGAGGGAAGCCCGGCTGCAACCAGATAAGTCATGTCTCTGTCCTCAGGCGGCGCGTGGCTTGATCGTCGGCGTGTCGCGCTCACCTATCGGCACGAAAGCGAGATTCTCCGGGCCCGTGTAATTGGCCGTCGGGCGGATGATCTTGTTATCGATCCTCTGCTCGATGATATGCGCGCACCAGCCCGATGTACGGGCAATGACGAAAAGCGGCGTGAACATAGCGGTGGGAACGCCGAGCATGTGATACGAGACGGCGCTGAACCAATCGAGATTGGCGAACATCTTCCTGTGGTCCGCCATCACCGCTTCGATCCGGTCGGCAATCTCAAACATCTGCGTCGACCCGGCCTCGAGGCTCAGACGGCGAGCAACTTCCTTGATGACCTTGTTGCGTGGATCGGCGACGGTATAGACCGGATGGCCGAAGCCGATAACGACTTCTTTCGCTTCAACGCGGCGACGAATATCGGCTTCCGCCTCATCAGGGCTTTGGTAACGCTTCTGGATTTCAAGGGCGACTTCATTGGCACCGCCATGCTTGGGGCCGCGCAATGCGCCGATCGCGCCGGTGACGGCTGAATAGATATCAGCGCCGGTGCCTGCAATTGAACGCGCGGTGAAGGTCGAGGCGTTGAACTCATGCTCGGCGTAAAGGATAAGCGACGTGTGCATGGCGCCAGTATGCGCCTCGCTCGGCGCTTGCCCATGTAGCAGATGCAGAAAATGCGCACCGATACTGTCGTCATCCGTTTCCACCTCGATGACGCGCCCGTGATGGGCATAGTGGTGCCAATAGAGAAGCATGGAAGCGAGAGACGCCATCAGCTTGTCGGCTATGTCACGCGCACTTGCCTGATTGTGGTCGTGCGTCTCAGGAAGAACGCAACCCAATGCCGAAACGCCGCTGCGCATGACATCCATCGGATGTGCTGCCGCCGGTATCGCTTCGAGCGTCCGCTTTACGGCAGCAGGAAGGCCGCGCAGAGCTTTGAGCTTTACCTTATAGGCAGCAAGCTGCGTCCGCGGCGGCTCGGCGCCGTGAACCAGAAGATGCGCGATTTCCTCAACCTCGCAACGCTCCGCCACATCGAGAATATCGTAGCCGCGATAATGCAAATCGTTGCCAGAGCGCCCCACTGTGCAAAGCGCCGTATTGCCGGCGGTGACGCCCGAGAGCGCCACGGATTTCTTGAGTGCAGCCTTTGGCATTTCGGTCATGTTCGCCTCCTATCCGATCACGGCGCGAGGTGCCGCCGCCGCGCGATTTTGCTCTTGGTCGAAAATACCGCGCGGTCCCACAGCCCCGAGGCGGGCCGGATCGACCGTGAAGGTCAATCCCGCGAGATCGTCGGCAGAGAGCTTTGGCAAACGCGCCACTGTGTTGAGAAAACGATCCTGCTCGACGAGCGGCACGATGTAATCGGCCAGCGCACGGAATTTCGCGACATAGTCGTCACGCTCGAAAGGTCGCGCGCCAAGCGGGTGGGCATCAGCAACCGCCATTTCGTCTTCGAGCGTTGTGCCATCGTTGAAAGTGATGACAACACGACCACCAAAGGCCTTCTCGCGGATATCCGTCGCATGATAGCGGCGCGTCCATTCCGGGTCTTCGACGGTTCTGATCTTGTGCCAGAGCGCCACCGTTTCAGGCCACGTGGCGCGCTCCGGTGCATAGGAGCGCTCGTGATGCCAACCACCGTCTTCCAGCGCGACGGCAAAGATATACATGATCGAATGATCGAGCGTTTCGCGGCTCGCCCTCGGATCCATCTTTTGCGGATCGTTGGCACCCGTGCCGATCACATAATGCGTGTGGTGGCTCGTATGGATAACGATGTCGCGTATCTTCTCAAAGTTACGGATTTTCGGCTTCAAGCGGCGCGCGAGATCGATCAGCGCCTGGCTCTGATATTCTGCTGAATGCTCTTTGGTATAAGTGTCGAGGATCGCGCGCTTCGGCTCGCTGCGTCCCGGCAACGGCACGTGATATTCGGCACCGGGGCCACCCAGCATCCAGGCGATGAAACCATCCTCTCCTTCATAGATTGGAGACGGCGCGCCTTCGCCGCGCATCACACGATCAACGGCCTCAATCGCCATCTTGCCTGCGAAGGCAGGCGCATAGGCTTTCCAGCTTGAAATTTCGCCCTTGCGCGACTGACGCGTGGTCGTCGTCACATGCAATGCCTGCTGAACTGCCTGATAGATCGTTGCAGTCGGCAAACCAAGCAGCGCACCGATGCCGGACGCCGCCGAAGGGCCGAGATGGGCTATGTGATCGATCTTGCGTTCATGCAGGCAGATACCCTTGACGAGATCTACCTGAATTTCATAAGCAGCGGCAAGCCCCCGAACAAGGTCCGCTCCATTGCGCCCGCAATGCTGAGCGACCGCGAGCACGGGCGGAATATTGTCGCCCGGATGCGAATAGTCCGCCGCAAGGAACGTGTCGTGATAATCGAGTTCGCGCACCGCGACGCCATTCGCCCATGCTGCCCATTCCGGCGAGATACGGCGAAGACAGGAAAGCCCGAAGACGGTCGCGCCGGGCGCAAGGCTGTGCGCGAGGGCTTGCGCGCGGGCGCTGGCAACTGGACGCCGGGCAAGCGACGCTGCGGCAACGGCCGCATTGTCGATGATGCGGTTACCGATCATCTCGACAACATCGTCATCGACGGCAACATGATCGCCCGCGACCTCCGCGATCTTCCACGCTAGCTGATCTTCTCTCGGCAGATGTTCGGCAGACTTGTGCGTCCGCACATGATGCAACTTCACTTGCGCTTTTCCTCCAGGGGTATGGTTGCCGTCTCGGCGGCGACTGGAACGGGACGGCCCTGTGCATCGACGGCGACCATTTCAAAACGGCCCCGCATGGCGAGAACTCGCTCGCCGGTGACGAGCGTTTCGGCAACGACATCGACCACCACCGTCATCGAACAACGCCCAATGCGCTCGACAGCGGCATGAAGCTCGACGACCTGTCCGACCTTCACGGGAAAATGAAAATCCACCTTGTCGGAAGCAGCCATCACCACGGCGCGGCGCGCATGGCGGCTGGCAGCGACGAAGGCCGCCTTGCCCATCAGACTGAGCGCAGTACCACCGAACAAAGTGCCGTAGTGGTTCGACTGCTCGGGAAAGATCATTTCCACGAAACGCGTTTCAGTCGGGGCGTTGGTGGCGAGGCCGATCCGCATATTGACTTTGTTCCTGTGGCTTTCACCCGGGCCTTGTATCTGGTCCGAATATTCACAATATCCACATTCACAGCCACCAAAGGAATGGCTGAATTAGCGTAGTTTTGTGGGGGTTTCAGCGGCGATTTGTAAATCTTGTGAATTTCGGAGCGAAACATGAAGAAGATTTTCATGGGCGTGCGGCTGAGGCGGCTGCGCGAAGAGCGTGGGCTGACGCAGCTTGCTCTGGCGCAGGCCCTCGATATTTCGCCGAGCTACATCAACCAGCTCGAGAAAAACCAGCGACCTTTGACCGTGCCGGTGCTGCTCAAGATCAATTCGGTCTTCGGTATCGACGTACAGCTTTTTTCCGAAGATGAAGAAGCCCGGATGATCGCGGATTTGCGCGAGGCTTTTTCCGATCCGGCAACCGGCGAGAGCGTAGCAGTCGCCGAAATCCGCGAACTGGCCTCGAACATGCCGGCGGTCGGCCGAGCGCTGATCTCGCTGCATCACCGCTATCGCGACGCCGTCGATCGCTCGGAGGCGATGGCGGCGCGGCTTGGCGACGACTGGCACGCTTTCACCACCGCACCGCCGCCCATGGCTTACGAGGAGGTGCGCGACTATTTCTATGCTCGCCACAACCAGCTCGCCGAACTCGATGAAGCCGCAGAGCGGCTTTACGAACGGGCGCAGCTTTCCGTTGGCAATGTGAATGCAGGGCTCGCCACTTACCTCTTCACGCAGCATGGCGTTCGCATCGCGCTTGATCATGCGGGAGACACGGCTGCGGGTGTGCAGCGCGGCTACGACCCCGGCACCCGCGTATTGCAGCTCTCTCCTCATCTGCGACCAGGGCAGCAAGCCTTCCAAATGGCCACGCAACTTGCCTTTCTCGAAATGGAAAAAATCATTCACCGCCTTGAGGGGGCTGCCGCCTTTTCAAGCGACGAGGCCCGTGCGCTGGCGCGCATAGGCTTTGCCAATTATTTCGCCGGAGCGCTGGTGCTTCCATACGGCGATTTCCTGAATGCGGCCGAAGAGATGCGTTACGACATTGAGCAACTCAGCCAGCATTTCGGCGTCGGCTTTGAAACCATTTGCCACCGCCTGAGCACCTTGCAGCGGCCCGAAGCGCGCGGCGTTCCCTTCTTCTTCATTCGTGTCGATCGGGCCGGAAATATCTCCAAGCGCCAATCGGCAACCGACTTCCATTTTTCCCGCGTCGGCGGCTCGTGCCCGCTGTGGAATGTCTATGAAGCCTTTTCAAATCCAGGCCGCGTCCTGACGCAGATTGCCCGGATGCCAGACGGACGCACTTATCTCTGGATCGCCCGCACGGTGTCGCGCGGCCATGGCGGCTATGGCGCACCAAGCAAGACTTTCGCCGTCGGCCTCGGCTGCGATATTCGCCACGCCTCGCGGCTGATCTATTCCAAGGGCCTTGATCTCACAGACCCCGATGCGGCAACGCCTATCGGCGTCGGCTGCAAGGTCTGCGAACGCCCCGCCTGCCCACAGCGCGCCTTTCCACCCATCGGACGCAAATTGGCCATCGATGAGAACCGCAGCCGCTTCGCGCCCTATCCGGTGAAGTAAAGCCCGCCGCCATCGCTTACTTCCCCGGCTCGTCCTCGTCGAAGAGA
>CAZLLB010000017.1:7763-22649 GCA_964560165.1 uncultured Parvibaculum sp.
TCATATTGGCCGCTGCGTAGCGACCAGAGAAACGCGCAAAGCCCAATGACCCCCATGCCAATGGCGATCGGTATCAGATAAATCAGGCCACTCATGGCTTCCGCCTCGCGCCGCGTCCAAGCCGCAACGCATTGGCGACGACGAGGATCGACGATCCCGACATGGCGAGCGCGGCAACAAGCGGCGTGACATAGCCGAAGATCGCCGCAGGCAGGGCAATCGCATTATAGACGACGGCGAGAGCAAAATTCTGCCGGATAAGCCGCGCCGCACCACGCGACAGCGAGAGCGCCAGAGGCACAGCCTCAAGACTCTCCTGCAGAAAAACAAAATCCGCCGCATTGCGCCCAACATCGGCCGCCGTCGCGGGCGCCATGGACACATGCGCGGCAACCAGCGCCGGCGTGTCGTTCAACCCATCGCCTACCATCAGCACCTTGCGGCCTGAAGCCGATAATTCGGCGATGCGAGCAGCCTTGTCGCCCGGCAGAACGCCTGCGCGAAACTCACCAATGCCCAGTTCTCCCGCCAGCCGCGCCACGGCGTCCTGCGCATCGCCCGACATGATCTCGACCGTCACGCCTTGCGCTTCCAGCGCGGCGATGGCGGAGGCAGCATCTGGCCGCGCCAGATCGTCGAAATGAAAGACGTCGAGCATCCGCCCATTTTCCGACAGCACGGTGCCGCTCTCGTCGCTCGCTTCCTCAAGCGCCCAATCGGCACGACCCAGCCGAAAGACCGTAGCCCCCGCAACCGCCTCCATGCCGAAGCCCGGCACCTCGCGCACATGATCGAAACGGATCGCTACCGCCACCGGCCCGCTCGCCGCGCAAATCGCCCGTGAGCAGGGATGCGTGGAAGACGCCGCAATTGCCGCCGCCAGTCCGAGATGGGCAGGCGCGATCGCTTGCCCGTCGCGCAAAACCAATTTGCCGAGCGTCAACGTGCCTGTCTTGTCGAAAACAATCGTATCAATCTCATTCAGCCGCTCGAGCGCGGAACCGTCGCGCATCATCACGCGACTCTCAAAAAGCCGCCGCGCGGCAGCCACCTGCACCATGGGCACAGCAAGCCCGAGAGCACAGGGACAAGTGATGATCAGAACCGCCACCGCGATCGTCAGCGCATTGTGCACATCTCCCGTCGCGATCACCCAACCGACAAGACTGAGCAAGGCTGCGAGATGAACGATCGGCGCATAAAGTCGCGAAGCGCGATCCGCAAGGCGGCGATAGACGCCCCTGCCCGCCTCTGCCGCCTCCATCAGCCGCATCATCTCGGCGAGAAAAGAATCTCCCGCCGCCGCTGTCGCTGTGACAGCAAGCGGGCCTGTGAGGTTGAGCGTACCCGCGCGCAGGCTCGCTCCCGGCCCCACTGCGAGCGGCAGGCTCTCGCCGGTCGCCAGAGAATTGTCGAGATCGGAAAAACCTTCGATGACCTTGCCGTCAACCGGAACGCGGTCGCCCGCCGCGAGCATGACGGTCATGCCGGGCTCGATAGCGCCGATAGGCAGATATTCGCGCGCGCCATCTTCGCGGCGAACGGTTGCGCCCCGCGCAGCGAGAGAAGCAAGCCCCTTGACCGCGGCTCGCGCCTTCTCGCGCATCTGATGGTCGAGCGTCCGCCCGATCAGCAGGAAAAAGAGGAGCGTAATCGACGCATCGAAATAAGCGTGTTCCCCGTGATGGATCGTGTCGTAGAGACTCATCGCAAAAGCGACCGAAACACCGATGGAGATCGGCACATCCATATTGGTCTGCCCGTTCCGCAAAGCCTTCCACGCGGAGCGAAAGAAAACGCGGCCCGAATAGGCAAGTGCCGGAAAGGCGATCAGCGCCGAAACCCAATGAAACGCATCACGCGTCGCCGCTTCCGCACCAAACCAGACCGATACGGAAAGCAACATGATGTTGCCCGCAGCAAATCCCGCGACGGCAAGCGAGCGCAGCAATTCGGAAGCAACGGGGTCGCCCCGGGCCTCGTCCATATCCATGAGATAGGCGTCAAAGCCCAGCCCCTTCAGCGTGCCAAGCAGCGCGGGCGCATGACCTTCGCGCCAACGCACCACGACACGTTTCGTCGATAGATTGACGCGAACATGCTCCACGCCCTCAAGCCCACCGACAGCCCCTTCGATCCGCTGCACACAGCCGCCGCAATGGATACCGGGGACGGAAAGCTCACTCTGGCGCAGACTGCCGCCGACAGCGCGGCTCGCCAGCCGGAATTCTTCTTCCAGCGCCGTCGCCTCTCGCACAGCAGCCATTGCCATCACGTCACTCCCGCACCGCCTCATAGGCGTGCCAACTCGCATGGCCGAGCAGCGGAAACACAATCACAAGCCCCAGCAGCCCCGTGATGACGCAAATCGCAAAGAGGCTTGCCACGATCAATCCCCAGCAAATCATCACCGGCAGATTGTTCCAGACGAGAACCATGCTGGTTCCCATCGCGGTCATCGCATCGACATTCTCGTCAAGCAGCATCGGCACCGCAAAAATGCTGATCGAAAACGAGAGAGCCGCAAACAAAGCGCCGATCAGGGTGCCGACAACCAGCATGGCCCAGCCAACGGGTGTGGTCAGCAACATCACCACCGTTTCGTCGAGCCCCGGAAATGGGCGCACACCGAAGAAGAGCGCATAGATGATGACAGCGGCTCGCATCCAGACCAGCATGAGCAGCATCAGCAAGGCGCCGATGAAAAGGATCTGCCCACCGGATTTCGCCCTGACGAAAATCATCGAGGCAAGCCCCACCGGCTTGCGGCGAGCAAGACGGCGGCTCTTTTCATAGAGGCCGGTGGCGACGATGGGCCCGACCACGACGAAGCCCGCCAGTGCCGGAAACAGAACCTGCTCCCAGCCAAACAGGCTCATGCCGTAGATGACGCCGTAAGACATCAGCAAAACCCCGACGCCATAAGCAAGGCTCGGCCCCGGTTGCGTGAAGAGATCGCGCCACCCCCAACCGAGCCAGCCGAAAGCCGCACCGATAGGAAGATTCCGGTTGAAATTCTTGGCCGGCGCAAGCGGTGGAACGATGGGTGGAAGCGTGGGCATTGCAGTCTCCCAATCCTATGGGCGCGAAATCAAAAACATCATGGCGTACAGGCCGACTTTGCAGCGCTGAACGATCCCTTTGGCGCGGGTGTTTCACTCGCCTGAATATGCGCCACACAGTCTGGCTGCGACATCACAGCCACATAGACCAGATGCGCAT
Source organism: uncultured Parvibaculum sp. (assembly GCA_964560165.1). Taxonomy (GTDB): domain Bacteria; phylum Pseudomonadota; class Alphaproteobacteria; order Parvibaculales; family Parvibaculaceae; genus Parvibaculum. The sequence continues at coordinate 10,986 of CAZLLB010000017.1, forward strand.
TGGCAAGCACCACCACCAACAAACCTACAGTCACCATCGCACCGACAAGAAGAAGCGGCCTGCGCTGCCTGCTGGACGGGTCGCGATGTTGAAGAGCGTTCATTCTTTCTTCGTACCGAGATCAAGAACATAGAGCGTCAGCATTTTGCGATGAACTTCATCCAGCCGCCCCTCCCATGAAGGCATATGTCCTTCTCGCCCGTCATGAATGGTGGTGTAGATGGATTGCCGGTCGCCACCATAAAGCCAGAAATGATCGGTGAGGTTCGGCGCACCGAGCTCCGTGTTGCCGGTCCCGGCTTCGCCATGGCAAGCAGCGCAGTTCTTCACAAATACCTCATGCCCTGCCGCAACCGATTTCGCCTCCGCGCCATCGGCGAGCGAAGGGTCAGAAAGCGATTGCACATAGGCGGCGACATTGAGGATCGCATCGCGGTTGAGAATACCGTCACGGCCGAAAGCCATCATCTGGCTCACCCGCGTATCGTCATGCGGAGAATTGACACCCACGCGCACCGTTTCCATGATCGCGTCGGCATCGCCACCCCAGAGCCATGCCTTATCCACAAAGCTCGGATAGCCGGGCCCGCCCTGCCCCTCAGCACCATGACAGGCAGCGCAATTATCGACAAACAGAGGCCGTGCCGTTTCGCGTACGATATGCATCAGGCTCGGGTCGGCTTGAATATCCGCAAACGGCGTCTCTGCGATTTTCTGCATCCACTCGGATCTTTCCGCCGATGCTTTCTTGAGATCGGCATCGACGAGCGAATGTTGGCTGACGCCGAGCAGCCCCTTTGTATAGGTCACACCCAACGGCCAGGCCGGCAGCAACAGCCAGTAAACGACCGAGATGACAAAGGTGATACCAAGAAAAATATAAACGGGCCGGGGAACGGGCGTATTGAGTTCCTCGATGCCATTCCATTCGTGGCCCGTCGTCATCTGCCCGGTGTGGCGATCGCGCTTGCCTACCGACATGGCTTGTCCTCGTCTTCAATGATGTCTTGGGCGGCCTTATTGAACTGCGCCTGTAACGATGGCCAGAAAGCATAAGCCACCGCGACGACCGACATGGCGATCAGATAGAACAGCCCGAAGGATTTGGAAAATGCGACCAGTGTGCCGTGATCTAGATCCATGATCATTCTCCTTCCGGTTGCGGCGCAAGCGCTGCATCCGTAAGACGACCGAGTATCTGGAGATAGGCAACCAACGCATCCATCTCCGTGACCCGCGCCGCATTGCCATCGAAGGCACGGATATTGGTCTTCTCGCCGTAACGCGCTGCAACACCTTCTGCCGCATCGCTATCCGGCGCGGCCTGCCCTGCCGCATCCGCCGCCGCATTGGCGATCATCTCATCTGTATAGGGAACGCCGACGCGACGCTGCGCCTTGAGACGCAGCGAGAAATCGCTGGTGCGAAGCTCGTTTCGCGCCAGCCAGGCATAGGCGGGCATGATCGACTGCGGTACCACATCGCGCGGATTAATGAGATGCGCGACCTGCCATTGATCAGAATATTTGCCGCCGATACGCGCGAGATCGGGGCCGGTTCTCTTCGACCCCCAGAGCATCGGATGATCATATTTAGATTCGACCGCCAGCGAATAAGGGCCGTACCGCTCCACTTCATCGCGCAAGGTGCGGATCATCTGCGAGTGGCAAGCATAGCAACCCTCGCGGATATAAATGTCGCGCCCGGCAAGCTCTAGTGGCGTGTAGAGGCGCATGTCGGGCGCCGTTTCCACCGTCTCGTCGATGGTGAAGAGGGGCGCGATTTCAAACAGGCCGCCGATGCTCGCAACCAGAATGATAGCGAGCGCGAAGCCGATCGTGTGGCGTTCCAGCTTGTAGTGCGGTTTGATGATCATGCCCGTTACTCCGCGGGTACGCGCGCAGCGAGAGGCGCGTCTGTGTCTGCTGAAGCCTGTTGCTCACCAGGTGCCTCACGGATCGTCATCACGATGTTGTAGAGGCAGATAGAAGTACCCGCGAGGAAGATGGCACCGCCGATAGCTCGCGCGATGTAATAGGGATGCATCGCGACTAGCGAGTCGACAAAGGAATAGGCGAGCGTCCCGCTGTCATTATAAGTGCGCCACATCAGGCCTTGAATGATGCCCGAGTTCCACATCGCAAAGACATAGACAAGCGTACCAGCCAGCGCGAGCCAGAAATGAAGCTCGACGAGCTTGTTTGAATACATGCCTTCGCGCTTCCACATCCATGGGACGAGGCTGTAGAACGCGCCGAAAATGATCATCGACACCCAGCCGAGCGTTCCCGCATGCACATGGCCGACTGTCCAGTCGGTATAATGCGACAGCGCATTAACCGGCCTGATGGCCATGAACGATCCTTCGAAGGTGGTGAGGCCGTAAAACACGGCGGCGACCATCATGAAGCGCAAGGTGGCATCGTCGCGCACTTTCTCCCAGGCGCCATTCAGCGTGAGCAGCGCATTGGCCGCCGCGATCCAGGATGGGATCAGCAGCATCAGCGAGAAAGTCATGCCGAGGTTCTGCACCCAGAGCGGCAGCGCCGTGTAGTGCAGGTGGTGCGAGCCCACCCACATGTAAAAGAAGGTGATGCCCCAGAAGCCGATGATCGACATGCGGTAGGAATAGATGGGGCGGTTCGCACGCTTGGGCAGGTAGTAATACAGCATGCCCAGAAAACCTGCGGTGAGGAAGAACGCGACTGCGTTATGTCCGTACCACCATTCGGTCATCGCATCCTGAACACCGGCAAAGAGCGAATAGCTTTTCGCGCTTCCGAATGCGATCGGGACCGCCAGATTGTTGACGATGTGCAGCAGCGCCACCACAAGGATGAAGGCCATGTAATACCAGTTTGCCACATAGATATGCGGCTCTTTGCGGCGCGCCAGCGTGCGGAGATAGAGCACGAAATAGACAACCCAGACGATCACAAGCCATATGTCGGCATACCATTCCGGTTCGGCATATTCCTTGGATTGCGTAATGCCTGCCAGATAGCCGGTGATGGCAAGAACGCAGAAGAGATTGTAGCCGATCAGCACGAACCAGGGGCTGAACTGGTCGGGCAACCGCGCCCTCGACGTCCTCTGGACGACATGGAAGGAGGTTGCGATCAAGGCATTGCCGCCAAAAGCGAAAATAACGCCGGTGGTATGAATGGGGCGCAGCCGACCAAAGCTTGCCCAGGCAGCGTCGAAGGTCAGGTTGGGAAAAGCCAGCAACCAGGCCACCCAATCGCCGACGAACATCGCGATCACGCCCCATATCATCGCGAGGATGATGCCCGCCTTCGTCGGATCGTCATAATATTGCGATAGCCGCTCTTCGCTTGGCTCTGGCAGATAGTAGCCGTTGGCGACCGTCGCGATCACCAGAACGGCAAAGGCGACGACGATGAAGCCTTGTCCGCCGATCGGATCAGCGCGACCGGCAATCGCCATCGCCATACCGAATAATCCGACCAGCAACGAAATGACGATAGCGAACTGACGCTCGTTTTTTGTGAGTCCCGCGATCATTTGATCAGCCCCGAAACAAATTCACCCATGCCAGCCCCAAATCACTGACGACGTACTTATTAAAACCCACGGCGTGCAAACAACCTTTTGCCTCCGCTCTATGTGGCTCCATCAGTGCAGCCATCACCTCCGGAAAATCATCCGGCGATAAGGCGTCACAGACCGCACCCTTTGTGAAATGATGAACATCTCACATGTCATCTCCGTCGCAGTTTCACGCTCTTCCGTCGATTGTTCACGACAATTTACACACAAAAATTTTATGGATATCCACTATAAAAGCGACTGTTAACAATGACGCATGTGGCAACCTTACGCAGTATAGGGGTTTAAGGCACCCATCGCGTGCCGCTCACCCATGGCTGCCTGTGACCGCGCCCAGAACGGTGATGACGCTCAGGATCAGCAGCACCCAATGGACGCGGATGAGCCAATCGAGGGCAAGGCGCGGCCGCCCGGCGGCCCAATGATGCAGGTGGCGGCGCAAAACCAGCGGCTCGCCGATGAACAGAATGATGGTGAACAGCAGCCACACCCCAAACATGGCATGCATCCACCAGTAGCTCGCCAGTTGAAAGCGGTACCAGAGATCAAGCTGCCAGATCATATAGAAGCCGCTCAGCCCGACCACGACAACTGCCGCGCGAGCCTGCCAGACAAACCGGCGTTCAATGGCCTGAAATGCCTGCAAAAGATCCGGCCCCAGATCGCCGCGTCGCGCCGCTGGCAGCACCACCGTCGTCGCCATCGACACACCGCCAATCCAGATCACCACCGCCAGCACATGCAATGCGCGAGCGACAACCAGCTCATCCATCATTGTCCTCACGATACGGGTGTTGCATCGATCTGCGGAGTCTAGCGTGAACATCGGCGTCCCGACTTTGCGCTGGAGCAAACCATTCCTCTTATGGTCGCGCTCCGGTTAGGCTCTTGTGATGCGCACTAAGCCCAATCTCGCCCCGGGAGATTTAGCCGCTTTCGAACTTTTCGAGGGCCTGCCACCCGCCGTGCTCGCCGAGGCGGCGGCCATTGCCCGCCTTCGTACGCTGCCGAAGGGCACGCTGATCTTCAACCAGGGCGACGAGAATGTTCGGGCGCATGGATTGCTTGCGGGCAGTCTGCGCATCATCCAGACGGGCGGCGATGGTGCGCGCAGCGTCATGCGCTTCATCGGGCCAGGCGAGATGTTCGGCGCTGTCGCTCTCTTCACCGATGGGCGCTATCCAGCCGACGCCATCGCGATAACAGATTCTATCGAAGCAAGCTGGAGCGAGGCGGAATTGTTCGAACTGATACGCCGTCACCCGGAAATCGCCGTCAACATGCTGCGCATTATTGGCAAGCGCCTTATGGAAGCGCAGGAGCGCGTACGCGAACTCTCCACCCAGCCCGCGGAAAGACGCATCGCCCACGCAATCTTACGCCTCGCCCGGCAGGTGGGCCATGACACGCGAGAAGGAAGGGCGATCGAGTTTCCACTGCGGCGCAAGGATGTGGCCGATATTTCTGGCACGACGCTTCATACGGTAAGCCGCGTTCTGACGGTCTGGGAGAAAGCCGGGATCCTGACCAGCCACAACCGACGCCTCACGCTGCGGCTACCAGCGGAAATTCTCAGGATTGCGGAAGACGACACCCCCTGACGCCACGGCCGCCAGAAATCCATCATCGGGTGTGCCCCGGCACAGAGGCTTTAGCTGATACACAGCAGCGGCAAATCCGCTCGACCACACCCCAAACAAAAGAACGCCGCAGCGTATGAGGCTGCGGCGTTTTCGTTGAATTTGGTTGCGGGGGCAGGATTTGAACCTGCGACCTTCAGGTTATGAGAACGCCAAACGCCCTTTCGCCACACCTCGCCAAGTCGCGCCACACCCACTCAAGCGATTGATTTATTTGACTTTTATTCACTCGCCCTTACGCTAGCCCTTGCTCAGGGACTCACGGATTTCGCCCTCAATTGCTTCCATTTTGCTTCCAGGAATCCAAGGCATAAAAAGTGACAAAGATCAGTAAGCGGACGATAGGTGCCCTCAAGGCCCAAGAGGCGGACTATTTTGTCTGGGATGATGACTTGAAAAACTTTGGCGTCCGCGTCCTGCCAAGCGGACAGAAGACGTTCTTAGTCCAATATCGCAATGGAGGCCGCACGCGCCGCGTCAAGCTTGGCCGCTATGGCGCTCTCACGGCAGACGAGGCCCGCAAAGAGGCCCAAGCCGTCCTGGGTAAAGTCGCCAAGGGTGAAAACCCCGCCGAAATGATCAGCATCTATCGCCGCTCATCTTCGGTCGCCAAAGTTTGTGACCGCTTCTATACGGACCATGTGCTCCTGCGATGCAAGCCGTCCACACAACGCGAGTATCGCCGCTGCCTTGACATCTTCATCAAGCCGAAATTTGGCGCGCACAAGATCACCGACATCACCAGGGCCGACGTGTCGGAGCTTCACCATGAGCTTAGAGACAAGCCCTATCAGGCAAACCGCGTCCTTCAGGTTCTTTCCAAGCTCTTCAATTTGACGGAAGTTTGGGGCTTGCGTCCGGATGGCTCCAATCCATGCCGCCACGTCCCTAAAAACCGCGAAAACAAGCGCGAGCGATTTCTTTCCCCCTCCGAAATCCAAAGACTGTTTCAAGTTCTGGACGAGGCCGAAAGCGATGGCAGCGAAAGTCACCATGCTTGCGCAGCCTATCGGCTTCTTTTGCTGACAGGGTGCCGCTTGGGTGAAATTCAGACACTTAAGTGGGATTATATTGATGGCGACTATATCCGCCTGCCCGACAGCAAAACGGGCGCGCGAAAAATTCCGATTGATCAAACCATCAAAGTCGCCCTAGGGCGCATCAAGCGTCTGACCGACAATCCTTATGTCATTGCCGGTAAAGTCGAGGGCCATCACCTGACAGACCTACAGCATCCTTGGCAGCGCATTCGCATACGCGCGAACCTCGAAGGCGTCCGTATCCATGATTTGCGTCACACCTACGCTTCCAAAGCGGTGAATTCCGGCCTGCCTATACAAATGGTGGGCAAATTACTGGGCCACACGCAACTCCAGACCACAATGCGCTACGCGCATATTGCAGACGAACCCGTCCGCCAAGCCGCCGCCCAGGTCGCCGCAGGCATGGGCGAACTCATGGGCCGCGTGTCTCTGCCTGAGCCCCAGCCGTCAGGCCCCACCATGATCGGAAATGTTGTCAGCTTTCCTAGACGGCTCAAGGCTCCCCAAATTCAAAACTCCAACAGCCTTTAGGAACCTATAGAATGTGTATGATGACACACCAAAATCTTGACTTGCAGCCCTATAGTGTGTATTTATACGCATGAAGAGCCGGGACATCATCAAGGCGCTTCAAAGTGCCGGTTGGGTCGAAGTTGCCCAGGCGGGAAGCCATAAGCAGCTCAAGCATCCCGACAGGCCGGGACGGGTGACGGTTCCTCACCCAAAGAAGGACTTACCGGCTGGCACGATCCGAAGCATTGAGAAACAAAGCGGCCTAAAGCTGAGGTAAGCGGCATGACGACTTATATCGCGATCATCCATAAAGACGCCGATAGCGAATATGGCGTGTCGTTTCCCGATTTCCCCGGTTGCGTATCGGCAGGCGCAACCCTTGAGGAAGCGCGCGCCGGTGCTGCGGAAGCCCTAAGCCTTCACTTAAAGGGAATGGAGGAAGACGGCGAGGCAATCTCCAAGCCCTCGAAGCTCGACGACATCATGAAGCATCCCGACTTTGCCGATGGTGTTGCCGTGCTTGTGGACGCGCCGAAAGCCTCAAAGGCAATCCGTGTGAACATCACCGCACCAGAGGATGTCTTGAGCGCCATCGACGCCTATGCCGAACAGCACGGCTATACGCGGTCGGGTTTTCTCATTCAGACCGCCTTGGAAAAAATCCGCGCCGCTTAAGCGCAAAACGCGCTCCCTACATAGGGAACCTCGCCGCGCTGAATGACTCACTCTCCTATAGAGCGAACGACTCAATCCCCTAGAGCGCATCTACGCTGAAATTGCTCCTTGCGCGTTGTATTCACTCTGTTGCCTATGGCGCATCTACGCCAAACTCGCAAAAAAGAGAAACTTCGAATTCAACGTGAAAAGCAACTATTGCATCCCCAATGAAATCCCACTTTGACCAAGCCCAAGTCGCCGGGTTGGCGAAAAAATACAAACTCAAATCCGAATTCCGGAACTATCAGCTAATCGACCAAATTGAGCTTTGTGCAGAAATTTACTTCCGGCACAAACGCGGAATGGACCATCACCAGCCCATCAAATCCCTCCGAAAAGAACTTGAAGAAATAAGCTCGCTTACCAAGCGCCTTAGAGACAAGTTGACCGCGCATGATCACCCCGACGATTTAGACGGCGGCGCTCAATACGCGATGCATCAGGTGGCAAGAGGGTTTGCGCAAGAGGCGCTCTATCAAGAAATACCGAATGAAGGCAACACGCCAGTCGTTCAAGTGCCGTTATCACATGGGCTTCAGGCAACCATAAATAGAGCTGACGATCGTTCAACCATCCATTTCATCTATGAAATCCAAGACATCTTGATCGCGCTCACTCACCTGGAAACCTATGCCAGCATCGCGAAAACCGAACTGAGGAAAGATTCCCCCGGACGCCGCACCAGCTATGCGTTGAAAAGCTGGGCTGCGAACATGGAAATACTCTGGAGAAATTTTAATGGAAGTGCGTTCACGCTAACGCGCATAAACGGCGTCATAAAATCGCCTTCGGCGCTTTTCGCTATGGAAGCCCTTACACTCATCGACCCAGAGGAAAAAGAAACCTCTATGGCCAATGCCATTCGCGCGCATATCAGCAAACGTCGAAAGGCTTAGTGCAAAAAACAGGTCAGAAAATAACCAATTTGTTGCACCTCGTCACTCGAGACAGACAGCACGTTTCATCATTATCTGGAGTCGTTGAAGACACACCCTTCGTCCTATGCGACGAAACAAATTGGAGGTCGCACAATGGCGAAACCAGAACTTGAAATCCAATCAGAATATCTCGACCGCTTGTTGAATGAACAAGATGCAGCAAACTTTCTAAGCTACACAACGCGCGCCTTGCAGAACTGGCGCGTCCGTGGTGGCGGGCCGAAATACATCAAAGTTTCCGCTCGCTCCATCCGCTATCGCCGACGCGACTTAATCGCCTGGGTTGATGAACGGACCTATTCCAACTCGGCACAAGCGGCATACCGCTAAAGGTTTCGCCCTGCGGGGCTGGCAGCGCCGCCGGGGACTTTGGGGGCGGAGCCAGGGCGCAAGCCCTGGCCCCAAACCAAACCACAAGCACGAGCGGGCTCAGCCCGCCCCTAAAGCCAAAGCTGTCCCGGCGCGGAGCGCGCCACCTAACCTCAACATTGAAGGAACACCCGATGTCACAAATCGGCTCGCTAAAACTCGCCCATGACGGCCCCGAACTGCTCAACGTGTCTGCCTTCAAGCAGGCCAATTCGGATGACTACGCCATCACTTGGCGACGCCGCCAGGATCGCATCCGCATCACCGACTGAGTGAAAAGGGGGGTCCCTGTAACACCCCCCTCATCAATGACATGGCGTAATCAGGCGCAACTCCCATGTATCCCGTCCTTTACACCGGCTTTGACAGCCTCGACATCGCCTTTCAGGGAGCGTTCCCGCCGTCCGTTCTGGACGTGCTTGAGGCGGCCCGTGACGAAGCCCAGGCCGCCAAGAAAGACCAAGCCGCCGAGATAGGTCCTGGCGCTCACAAGGTCCTGGTAAAGCCCTCAGGACGCGGTAGCTACCGCTATGTTTTTAATAATGGTCCGCTAGGCGCGATCTTCGCCGCCTCATCCAATACAAGCCCGGCACAATGGAATCTGTTTATCTCGCTTCGCGCCGCCTGCCTTCTCACGCGCGGTTATGACGGGGCCAAAGCATGGCTGCATGAGACGCTTTCCGAAATAGGCTTCCGAATGACCAGCCTCCGCATCAATCGCTTTGACTATGCCGTCGATATTCTGGCCTCAGACTTCTCAATCGACCTTGCCAACTTCGTGACACCCGGCCAGGCCAAAGCCAAGGCCTATTGGTCCGAAGATAGCTATGCCGGGAAAGATGCCAACGCACCTAAAGCAGTCTTGCGGGGACGGCGGATTGAAAGCGCCACAATCGGCAGCATGCCGAACCGGCAGGTCATCCTTTACGACAAGCGCCGGGAAGTACTCGACAAGCGGGCGCTGCATTGGTTTGAGGTCTGGAACGTGGAGCCTGCCGACCCCAACGCCCAAATCTGGCGTGTTGAAATCCGGGCGGGGCGTGACGCTATAACGAAGTTTGCGGAACAACGCTCCTATGAAACCGTTGAGGCCGGGGCCAAGTCCTATCTCATCAAGGCGGCCCGAGACATCCGCTATATTGACAGCACGGCCAATCAAAAGAACGTCTCCCGCATTCCGTCGCATCCGCTTTGGCAGACGGTGCAAACGACGCTTGCGGACCTTCCCATCAACCCGCCGCCAGCGCTTCCCGACGAACGCGCGCGCGAAATCATGCGCCTTCAGCGCAAAGACATGGCGCTCAAGCAAGGCTTCGGCAATCTGCTCAATTACTGCGTTCTGGAGGGCATTCCACCGGAGGAGCTTGCCTCAAATTTCAGTCACCACATGGCCCGCGCCGCAGCCGCCTATGAGCGCGAATTCGGCCAAAGCGGCATACGGACAAAAGCCGGAGAGATCGATGCACGGCTCGCGTTTTTGAAGGGGTAGGCAAATACCAACTAAAGTGGAGTGCGGTCTAAAATTGTTGCGTTATGATAAGAGCCGGGTGATCGTTGTGACTAAATAGGCGAGGGAAATCGCATGGATTTTGATCTGTGGAATTTTTTGGGCGGCTTAGTGACGGGGGCCATCGGTGGCTCACTTGTGACGATTCGCTTTACAAAGAACGCTCGGGCTGGTCGTGACGCGACATCAACCGATCAATCAGGCGCGAGTGCGGGCGGAGACATAATCGGTCGGGACAAGCACTAACCGTTGACTGACGAGATGAACTTACAGACATGAATACAAACACGGACAACAGCACCATTTCCAATCAGAAAGGTGCGCAAGCTGGCGGCCATGTCATTGGCCGTGACAATGTAACGGTTCAAGCAAAACAGAGCATGATCGAGAAGCTGCTCCTCCGTCTGAAGGAGCAGTACGATTGCAATGAGGAGACACAGACGACTATTGATGACCTAGCACGTTATCACATCCGGCGTGCACCGGATGGTATCGTTGGACTACAAGCAAAGCTAAATGCCAGTGGTCGCTCACGCTACTACGATGATGCTATCGAACAGAAGGAAATGTTCGTGAAACTGTTAGAACGATGGTCCCTGTACTCATCCGCCCAACTCATTTTCGTTCACATTCTGGCCAAGGCTGAGACGGATTTTACGCACGTAATATATGGCCAGATTCCTGAAAAAACACATGAAGAAATCAATGCGCTCGTCATCGACAGGATCGTAAATCCAATCGTTGAGGAGTGCAGCAGTGAACTACTGTCCGTAAATCACAATATTGTACATGGAATGGTCTACTGGCTTGCAGAGCAGTGTTTCATCAAGTGGCATCATAGCGCGGTCAAACCATGACACAGCTTGCCTACAATGAAGCATTTGATCCGTACCATGCCGCATTCAGGTTCATCCGCCTGCATCTTGGGTGTGATATTAGCAGCATCTTGCCTTTTGATATGCTGCGCATTCTCGACTTCTATCTTCTCTTCCCGTTTAGATTGCAATCTATGAAATTCTTTTCCGATGATACCGGCTGGAGAAAGATAAGCCGCGCTTACGATGATCGGGCACCCTACGGGGCAATGCCGGATGACAGCTCGATCTTTTCAAGGATGGAGCCGTTTCAACGTGTTGCAGCGGTTAGCCTCGTTCGCAGCGGTCACCTATCAGGAGACGCCTGGGATGCCAACGAGGTCCAGTTCACAAAGAAAGTCCTTTCTGCACCTGTGATGGCTCGATGTATTGAGCTAAACGCGCAAATGACGGACATAATTGATATTCTTTGCCAGCTCAGGTCACGTTACCCGCTGAGTGGCCGCGAGGGGCTGAAGGATCGCACTGGCCTTCTGGAGTACCGCTATGATT
>CAZLLB010000017.1:22659-25211 GCA_964560165.1 uncultured Parvibaculum sp.
GCCTCATCGTAAGACCCATGATCGCAAAACGCGACACAGCAGTCGCATACGACAACGCGTTCCACTCGGGCGTCAATGTCATCCGAGGAGACAACTCCTCTGGCAAGTCGACCATTATGAATTTTCTGTTCTATGGCCTCGGCGGCGATCTCGACCGCTCAGCCTGGAGTGAGTACGCGCTTCTTTGCGATCAGGTCTGGATTGAGGCGGAGTTCAATGGAAATCCGGCAGTTCTACGCCGCCAAATTGACGTCGCTTCGCAATCCGCTATGGAAATATATGGAGGTCGCTATCTACAGGCGGTCTCAGCTCCGATAGAAGCTTGGCATCGCTATCCATACGCGCGGAAACAGAACCAAGAGAGTTTCTCCCAAGCTATTTTCCGGTTGCTGGAAATGCCTGATGTAGCAGTCGAGGGAACGTCTAGCATTACCATCCATCAGATTCTGCGATTGCTGTACGCCGATCAGCTCTCTCCAACGGAAAGCCTATTCCGTTTTGAGGGGTATGACCCGGAGAACCTGAGGGAGGCGGTCGGCAACCTTCTCTGCGGTGCCTTCGATACTGAAATTTACGAGCTCCAGAAACTGAAGAGGAATAAGGAGCGAGAACTTACCGACGCCTCGGCAGAACTACGGAGCATCTTCAAGGTCGTCGGCGGCGGCGATGAGAGTATGACGCTCGACTGGATAGAACAACGTCGCAAGGGCCTGATTAGTGAGCGCGATGGCGTTATGGCGCGGCTCGCGCGGGCTGAAGAAGCTTTCTACTCCACCCAATCCTCAGACCAAATCACACTCCAGGCGCAGAAAGACTTGTACAAGCAGGTGCAAAAGCTTCAGGCGGACATTCGCCAGAAGCAGTCTGACGTGGACGCTGTCGAGTTTGAGATTTCAGACTCATCCGCCTTCATCAAAACACTGCATGCTCGGCTTGAGGCATTAAGAGACGCGGATCTTGCGGCCAGCGTGGTCCACACAATTCATTTTGGAACTTGCCCCGCCTGTTATGCAGAGGTCATCGAACACGACGATGAAATCGGAGCCTGTCACCTCTGCAAAACGCCGCTAGATGCGGAACGGGCGCGCGAGCGCGTTGTCGGGATTATCAATGAGCTTTCGATCCAGACAAAGCAGTCAGAACGTCTGCAAGAGATTAGGTTAAACCGCTTAAACAACCATCAGGCGCAGTTGAGCGTGCTACAGAACAACTGGAAGCTCAAAGCCAAGGAACTGACCGACCTGAGCTCCATACCTACGTCCAAGGCGCGCGAGGAAATTCGTGAGCTGCAACGTAAACTTGGTTACATTGACAAGTCTATCGAGGACATCGAGGCACAGGTAAAACTTGCTAACAAGATTGGTGATCTTGCAGAAAGAAAGGCAACGCTCGACCTAGAGATACAGAAGCTGACTACGCGTATCAGTGCCCTTCAACTCAGTCAGACAGATCGTCTACTGACGGCAAAGGCTAATATTGAAAGGAACATCATTGAAATCCTGAAAGGAGACCTGGATCGTCAGGACTCTTTCGAAAACCCCGAGCATGTGCGGTTCTCATTTAGCAAGAATTCAATCACTGTAGACGATCACACCTACTTCTCTGCCAGTTCCCGCGTCGTGTTAAAAACAGCATTCCTCGTTGGTTTTCTAGAGGCTGCCCTTGTTGATCCAAAGTTCCGCCATCCAAGGTTCCTAATGATTGATATAACCGAGGATAAGGGAATGGAACAGGAGCGCAGTCACAACTTCCAGAAACAGGTCATCGAGATTTCCGCCAAGGCACGGGTGGAGCACCAGGTTATCTTGGCAACCGCAATGCCTTGGCCGAGTATCAACGCTGAGCTATTTGTCGGCAAATTCTCAACACGGCAGCATGGTAGTCTCAATTTCATGCCGAAAAGGAATGAAGGCGCTAAGGCCTCAATAGAAGATACCGATGGGCAAAGCACAACCGATTGAAATTGGCGACTATAGGTTCGAGAGAAAGACTGACGCTCTCGTCTTCATGAAGGAGATGCTCAATCGCTATCATCCAGGTGATACTGTCAGCGCCGCTGATGCCGATTTCTTGATTCTTGCGCTGAAACGCCATCCAGAGAGTGCGTCTAAGATCGGGGTCGGACCAAAGAAGTTTGAAGTCCGATCCGCCGACTATGGCACACAGTGCTTCTGGATCGTTCGAAACGATGGATCAGAGGAACGCTTTTCATACAAGAGCTGCGTCTGATGACAAGTGGCCAACGGTAAGCGTCAAGTTGGGATTGATAGCGCGGGCAAGGCCTCAACCCTAGGGTAAGATTGTCAAGCCAGCTATTTAATTCCAAACATCAAAGGCTTCCCCTTGGCGCATAACGGGCGGAACATAAACGCCACATACACAGACAATCTTTGCCCGAATTAACTGTCCGCCCGCTTCCATTTTGCTTCCAGAAAATATTTTGGCGCAGAATGAGAACGATAAAAAACCCGCTAAGTCATTGACTTAGCGGGTTAATTTTGGTTGCGGGGGCAGGATTTGAACCTGCGACCTTCAGGTTATGAGCCTGACGA
>CAZLLB010000018.1:0-25091 GCA_964560165.1 uncultured Parvibaculum sp.
TCATCGTGCCCTGCGCCGAAGCCATGACGCCGAAGGCGCCGAAAAGCGCATCCGTCACCGCCTGGCTCGTTTCGACATTGCCGCCGACCACGGCGGCAGGATAGCGCGGGCTAAGCATTGAGCCTTCCGGGATCACGATGTCGAGCGGCTTGAGGCACCCTTCGTTCAATGGAATGTCGTCATCGACCATGCAGCGGAAGACATAGAGCACGGCGGCACGCGCGACGGCGGAAGGCGCGTTGAGGTTACTTGTGAGCTGCGCGCTTGTGCCTGTGAAGTCGATTTTCGCAGATCGCGCCTTGTGGTTTACCGTGACCTTCACGCGGATCGCGGAGCCATCATCCATCTTCTGTTCGAAGGATGCGTCTTTCAGTCGGCCTATGACGCGGCGGACGCTTTCCTCAGCATTGTCCTGCACGTGTCGCATATAGGCTTCCACCACGTCGAGGCCGAAGTCGCGAACCATCTTGCGAAGCTCCTGCGCACCTTTTTCGCAGGCTGCAATCTCGGCGCGAAGGTCGGCGATATTCTGGTCCGGGTTGCGGGCGGGCCAGCGACCGCAAGAAAGCAGGGCGCGCATTTCTATTTCGCGGAAGTGACCGCCTTCAACCAGGCGGAAGTTGTCGATGAGCACGCCTTCTTCCTCGACGCTTTTCGAATGCGCAGGCATGGAGCCTGGCGAGATGCCGCCGATATCGGCCTGATGGCCGCGCGCGGCAACATAGAAGAGGCGGGTCGTGTTCGTCGCATCATAGACGGGGGCGACGACGGTAACGTCTGGCAGATGGGTGCCGCCATTGTAAGGCGCGTTCAGCACGAAAACGTCGCCGGGGTTCATGTCGGTGTTCTGTTCGATGATGGCGCGAACGCTCGCACCCATGGAGCCCAGATGCACCGGCATATGCGGCGCGTTGGCGACGAGGCCGCCAGCGCGGTCGAAGACGGCGCAGGAGAAGTCGAGGCGTTCTTTGATGTTCACCGAATAGGCGGTTTTTTCCAGTGTGAAGCCCATTTGCTCGGCAATCGACATGAAGAGATTGTTGAAGATCTCGAGCATGACGGGATCGGCGTCCGTGCCGATGGCGTGTACGCGGTATTTGGTTTGGTGGCGCGTGAGGAGAATATGATTGAGCACCGTCACCTCCGCCGACCAGCCGGGTTCAATGACAATTGTTTGATGCGGCTCGATGATAATGGCAGGGCCGGCGAGCTTATTGCCGGGGGCGAGCGCCTTGCGGATATATACCGGCGCGTCTCGCCATGCGCCTTCCGTGAAAATGGATGTGACGAGTGAGGGGTTCGGCGTGTCGTTACTCTGTGTCGTCAAGCAGGATTCTTCGGCGGCGTTCGCATCCTTGCCGATGGCTTCGACAGAGGCGGCTTCGATGATGACGGGCTTTTCCTCAGCGATAAAGCCGAAGCGTTTGCGGTGCGCAGCCTCGAAGCTCATGCGGATCACGTCCAATGTGCCGTGACCGATGATGAGGGCGGTGTCGGTGCCCGCGTAGCGCAGATGCAGGCGCGGTGCGATGGTGATGTTGCCAGCCGTGACGCCTTGCGCCGCGACTTCGGCGCGCGCTTCGGTTGCGAGCGCGGCTATGGCGTCGGCGGCGATGGCAAGACCCGCCTCGTCCAGCGTGGTTTCGACAGCGCGTTCGCGGCTGGCGCGAATATCGGCAAGGCCCATGCCATAGGCCGAGAGGACGCCGGAGAGCGGGTGAAAGAAAACGCGGCTCATGCCGAGCGCGTCGGCGACGAGGCAGGCGTGCTGTCCGCCCGCGCCGCCGAAGCAGGCCAGCGCATAGCCGGTCACGTCGTGACCGCGCTGGACGGAGATTTTCTTGATTGCCTGCGCCATGTTTTCCACCGCGATGCGGATGAAGCCATCGGCGGCTTCTTCCGGTGTGCGGTCTATATCGTTGGCGAGCGTGGTGAAGTGCGCGCGAACGGCAGCAGCGTCCAGCGCTTCATCAGCTTTGGGGCCGAATACGCGCGGAAAGAAATCCGGAAGCAGCTTGCCGACCATAACATTGGCGTCGGTGACAGTGAGCGGTCCGCCACGGCGATAGGCGGCGGGGCCGGGATTGGCGCCCGCGCTATCTGGCCCCACGCGAAGACGCATATTGTCGAAATGCAGGATCGAGCCGCCGCCTGCTGCGACGGTGTGGATCTGCATCATGGGCGCGCGCATACGCACGCCTGCGATTTCCGTTTCGAAACTGCGCTCGAGTTCGCCGTCATAGTGGCAGACATCCGTGGACGTTCCGCCCATGTCGAAGCCGATAATGCGTGGCAGGCCGGCGAGGCGCGCGGTCTCGACTGCCCCGACGACGCCCCCGGCAGGGCCGGAGAGGATTGCGTCTTTGCCTTCGAAGAGCGCCGCCCCAGTGAGGCCGCCTGATGATTGCATGAAGAAAAGACGCGTATCCGTACCGAGCGATTGTGACACGCGGTCCACATAGCGCCGCAGGATTGGCGAGAGATAGGCGTCCACGACGGTTGTGTCGCCACGCGAAACGAATTTCATCAGCGGACTGGTGCGGTGGCTTGTCGAAATTTGCGTGAAACCGATCTCGCGAGCAATGCGCGCTGCGGCCTCTTCATGCGCCGGGTAGCGATAGCCATGCATAAAGCAGATGGCGACGGCGCGGATGCCGGTTGCATAAGCTTCAGCGAGAATACGGTGCGTTTCTCCTTCGTCGAGCGGCGTCAGCACCTCGCCTTCGGCGGTGAGGCGTTCGGGCACTTCGACGGCGCGCTCGAAAAGCATGTCCGGCTTTTCTATCTTCAGCCGAAAGAGGTGAGGGCGGTTCTGATAGCCGATACGGAGCGCATCGACGAAACCTTGCGTGGTGAGAAAGAGAACGCGCTCGCCCTTGCGCTCAAGCAAGGCATTCGTCGCCACCGTCGTGCCCATCTTGACGGCGCCGATGCGCGCGGAGGGGAACGGCGCGTCGGGCGTGAGGCCGAGCAAATCACGGATGCCTTGCAGGGCGGCATCTTCATATCGCTCAGGATTTTCCGACAGGAGTTTATGTGCAATGAGATCGCCGCCCGGCGCGCGCGCGACAATATCCGTGAACGTGCCGCCACGGTCGATCCAGAAATCCCAGCGGGAAGATATGTCAGTCACAGTGCCCATTCGCGTGAACCTGCCACAAGAGAAGGAATCGAGCGAGCCGTAATGGCACATTCGATGGGGAACGCCTGAGGTGATCGTTCGTTGACATACTGAGTGAAACTGAAAGTCGGAGGTAGCGGCATGCACATGTCTTCAATCGCTTCCAGAGCAGCGCGTTATAGCATCGTTGCCTTGCTTGCTTTCTCGCCACTAGGCCTTGCAGGTTGCGGCGCGGCGGTGGGCGGCGCAGCGGGCGGGCTCGCCGGTAATCAGATCGGCTCGGGCAACGGCAAGACTGCGGCCACCATCGGCGGTGCTGTCGGCGGTGCGGTACTTGGAAATGCGATCACCGGCGGTCGCTAGCCATTCCGCTTGAAGAAGTGATGACGACCGGTGCGCAAGAGCGTGGCCGGTCGTCATGCTTTTTTGGCAGAAAATGTCCGGTGCAGTGAATCTGACAAGGCGATGTGCGGATTTGCCGAGTGCGACGCGAGGTAAATCCCTCTAGACTATTATCCATGTCAATTTGGGGAAAAATTGCAGGTGCCGGCGTCGGGCTCGCAGTCGGCGGGCCCCTTGGCGCGCTTGTCGGCGCGGTGGCAGGGCATCTCGTCATTGACCGTGCGCTCGCAGATGATGAAGTGATTTTCACCGTCGCACTGATCGCGCTTTCCGCCAAAATGGCTAAGGCCGATGGGCAGGTTACCGAGGCTGAAATTCGGGCTTTCGAGGAAGTGTTGAAAGTGCCCGATGCGGAGCGCGCAAACGTAAATCGCGTTTACCGGATCGCGCAGCAGGACGTGGCGGGTTTCCAGTCCTATGCTCAGCAAGTGGCCCGCGTCTATCGCGACCGTCCGGCAACGCTGGAAGACGTACTCGACGCACTCTTCCACATCGCCAAGGCAGACAAGTACATTCATCCGGCTGAGCTCGAATATCTGCGCACGGTGGCAGATATATTCGGCTTTTCCGAAGTCGAATTCGCCCGCATCAGGGCCAGCCATCTCGGGCCGGAGCGTACGGACCCTTACCTCATCCTCGGCATCACGCCCGACATTGCGAGCGACGACCTCAAAAAAGCCTATCGGCGTCTGGTGCGCGAAAATCATCCCGACACGCTGATTGCGCGCGGTGTGCCGAAGGAGCTTGTCTCCATCGCCAATGAAAAGCTGGCGATGATCAATGTCGCCTATGAGAAGATCTTGCGGCAAAGAGGTCTCACTGCTCAGGATTGAGTGAGGCGGGGCTAGGCGGGCCGACCGGCTTGCGCTAACAAGAAGCGCCCCAAGCCCCCCCCGCCGGACCTCTATGACCCGCCAGCACCTCGCCTTCATGATGCTCATCAACCTCATCTGGGGGTTCGCGCTTGTCGCGGCCAAGGTGAGCCTCGGGCATTTTCCGCCGATGCTGTTCACGGCGCTCCGCTTCATCCTGATCATCATGGTGCTGTTCCCGTTCCTCAAAGTGCATGAGGGGCGGATGAAGCAGGTGATGATCATCGCGCTCTGCGCCGGGCCTGTCGGGTTTGGTTTTTTCTTTGCCGGTGTCGCTCTTTCCAATCCATCGGTCGTCGCCGTCGTCAGTCAGCTGGGCGTGCCATTCGCGACCATCCTTTCGGTCATCTTCTTGAAAGAGCAGGTGCGCTGGAAGCGCTGGCTCGGCATCGGCCTGTCTTTTGCTGGCGTCATGGTCATCAGCTTCGATCCGACGGTTTTCAATTTTCTCACCGGCGTTATCTTCGTCGTCATATCCGCGCTGATCGGCTCGGTCAGCACGATCTTCCAGCGCCAGATCAGGAATGTCGGCGTCTTCGAGATGCAGGCCTGGATCGCTGTGGTCGCCGGCCCCATCATGCTGGCTTGTTCGCTCGCCTTCGAGAGCGGCCACATGGAACTCATCAAAACCGCGTCCTGGCTCGAATGGGGCGGCGTCTGCTACACGGCCTTCGCCTCAAGCCTGATCGGCCATGCAGGCATCTACTATCTGCTGCAACGCTACGAGGTCACGCAGACCGCGCCACTGACCTTGCTTTCGCCCATCTTCACCGTCATCTTTAGTGTCACTCTGCTCGGCGATGTGCTGACGACGCGGATGGTCGTCGGTGCGCTGATCGCACTGACCGGCATTCTGATTGTGTCGTTGAGGCAGAAGCAGATCGTCGATATAGGCCCCTGACGCGAGCCCCTGCATGAGCCTCCCAATCGCCAACCGACCATCGCCAAATTTCAACGACCGGCCGCAGCCAGCGCCCATCGATATTCTGGTTCTGCACTACACAGGCATGAAGACCGCCGAGGCAGCGATTGATCTTCTGTGCTCGCCGACGTCGAAAGTGTCGGCGCATTACGTGGTGGATGAGCGGGGCAATATCACGAGGCTGGTGGCGGAAGAAAAACGCGCCTGGCATGCAGGTGTTTCGAGTTGGGCGGGTATCAGCGATCTCAACGGGCGTTCCATTGGTATAGAGATCGCCAATGGCGGGCATGATGGCGGCTGTCCGCCCTATCCCGATATGCAGATGAAATCCGTCGAGGTGCTGTGCCGGGAGATTCTGGCGCGGCACCCGATCATGCCGCGTTCAGTCGTTGCTCATTCTGACATTGCGCCGGAGCGGAAATCCGATCCCGGTGAGTGGTTCGACTGGGCGCGGCTTGCGCGAGCAGGCGTCGGCGCATGGGTCGAGCCTGTGCCGATCATGGATGGTCCGGCGCTCACCCCCGGCGAGCGCGGCGACACCGTGTCGGAGTTGCAATTCCGGCTGGCCAATTATGGATACGGCATCGAAGTTCTGGGCGTTTACGACGCGAAGACTGAAGCTGTGGTGCGCGCTTTCCAGCGCCATTTCAGGCCCGCGAAAGTTGACGGCGTGGCCGATCTTTCGACCGTGGCCACGCTCCGTCTTCTTCTCGATGAGGTAGGCTCTTGATCCTTACGGGATCAACAGCACCCGGCCCACTGCCTTGCGGCTTTCGATATATTCATGCGCCGCCGCCGCGTCCTTCAGCGGGAACGTCTTGTCGATCAGCACTTTCAGTGTGCCCTTTGCCGCATCGTTGATGTGGCGCTGAATATTGTTGCGCACGCGATCGGTGAAAATCTCCGCGCCGAGGAAGACACCGGAGAGTGACTGATTGCCCTGCATCATCGTCGAGACATCGACCTTGGCCGGATCGCGGCCGGCCTGACCCACCAGCGACACGCGGCCGCGATAGGTGAGAGACAGGATCGACTTTTGCAGCGTCGAGCCGCCAACAGGATCGACGACGAGGTTGACGCCCTTGTTGTCGGTGAGGCGCTTCACTTCGGCAACCAGATCCTTGGTCGCGTAGTTGATGCCGTGATCCAGGCCGTATTCCTTGAGGCGCGCGAGGCGGTCGTCGCTTGAAGCCGTGGCGATGACGGTCGCGCCAGCGCGTTTTGCAAGCTGGATCGCGGCGAGGCCGACGGCGCCTGCACCAGCTTGTACGAGCACGGTTTCGCCCGCTTTCAAGCGCCCGAATTCGAAGAGGCAGTCATCCGCCGTACCGAAGGGAACGGGGATGGCGGCCGCAAGCTTGATGTCGAGATTGTCGGGCACGGGCCAGGCGGTGGCGGCCGGGACAGAGCGAAGCTCAGCGTGAGAGCCTGCAAAATTCACGGTCGTGACTTTTTGGCCGGGCTTCAGGTGTTTCACGTTCGCGCCGACTTCGACAATCGTGCCGGCAGCCTGATAGCCAACGATGTGCGGGTGGGTCAGGAGCGCGCCTCCGGCGCGGTTCAGCGTGTCCCCGCCTTCGATGCTGACGGCTTCGACTTTGATGAGGATGCCATCGGGGTGGCATTCGGGGTCGGCAACGTCTTCATATTTCAGCACGCTGGGCGGGCCGTTCTCGTAGTAGACGGCGGCTTTCATTGGTTTCTCCCCGGTCTGTTGTTGCTGTGAGATGATGACTTGCAAGCAATGTCGGGGCTGACGAAGCGAACCGCAAGCACCTGACGTTGAAGAACTTGACGTCAACGGACAATGACCCCTATGTGCACAGGGTCAGATGGCCGGATGGCCGCTGTCCAGCGCAAGCGGGGCAGAGGAAAGTCCGGGCTCCACGGAAGCACGGTGCCGGATAACGACCGGCGGGGGCGACCCTAGGGAAAGTGCCACAGAGAACAGACCGCCTGTGTTTGACGCAGGTAAGGGTGAAACGGTGCGGTAAGAGCGCACCGCGCGACCGGTAACGGAAGCGGCACGGCAAACCCCACCGGGAGCAAGACCAAATAGGGGCGGCATGTCGGCGCAAGTCGGCAAACCCGTTTCCGGGACGCCGCCCGGGTTGGTTGCACGAGGCGTTCGGCAACGAACGTCCCAGAGGAATGGCCATCGCCCGCAAGGGCACAGAACCCGGCTTACAGGCCATCTGACATTTTCCTGCGCTGCGTTTTCTTAAACCGCCGCGATGCCGCCACAGGGCCGTCGCGATGCGTCCACATCAGCCGCCGATAATGCGGCTGTGTTCGGTTATCCCATATGTTCTTCTTATGTTCTTAAGTATTCGTACAATTTTAATCACTTGTTAATCACGTTAAACCGGCCCTAAGACCGCTGAATACCTAGGGTTTCCCGTTGACGCCCATACTATCCCATGTTATCCCATGATGTCCCGGATACTAGCCAGATCGGCCGGCTGGGACCACTGAGATGCGGGGAATGCGGGCGAGCTTGAGCGGTGGATCGCCCACAACAGGAAATGAGCACGGCCAATGGAGTCGTTCCGGGGGCGTTTCACAAACAAGATCGATGCGAAGGGCCGCGTTTCCGTGCCGGCCAAATTCCGCGCGATCGTGATCGCTCAGGGCCTCAATGGCATCATCTGCTCGCCGTCTTTCAAGGGTGCCTATCTCGAAGCGGGCGGCCCCGCTTACGGTGCCATGCTTGATCAGGCGATCAATCGCCTCGGCATGTTTTCCGATGAGCACGACAATCTCGCCGCTGCGCTTTATGGCGAAAGCCACGATCTTTCCCTCGACGGCGACGGTCGTATCGTTCTGCCGGAAGAGCTGCGCACCCATGCGAAAATCGGCGACGAGGCGACGTTTGTTGGTTTCGGCGCGCGCTTTTTGATCTGGGAGCCCAAGGCTTATGAGGCTTTCCGCGCCAACGCGCTTGGCGATGCAAAGTCGCTCGGCGATCTGCTGCAGCCGGCCAATGCCCTTGTGCCGCCGCGTCCGGTGGGTGGTGGCTCATGAGCAAGCCCGCACACATTCCCGTCATGCTCACCGATGTGCTTGAGGCGCTCCGGCCCAGGGATGGTGGTCTCTATGTGGATGGCACGTTTGGGGCAGGTGGTTATACCAGCGCCATTCTCGGCAGCGCCGATTGCGCGGTGCTGGCGATCGATCGCGATCCGAATGCCATTCTGCGCGGCCGCGATCTGCAATCGAAATTCGCCGGACGCCTGACGTTGATCGAGGGTTGCTTCGGCGACATGGAGCGGCTGGTGCGCGAGCTTGGCCATGATGCGGTTGACGGCGTCGTGCTCGATCTCGGCGTCTCGTCGATGCAACTTGATGAGGCTGAGCGCGGTTTTTCATTCCAGAAAGACGGGCCGCTCGATATGCGCATGAGCGGGCAGGGGCTTTCCGCCGCCGATGTGGTCAATACATTCGATGAGCTTGATCTTGCCCGCATCATCGCGGTCTATGGTGAGGAGAAGCGCGCGCGGGCCGTCGCCAAGGCGATTGTCGCGGCGCGTAACGAAATGCAATTTGAGCGCACCTTGACGCTGGCCGGTGTCGTCGAGCGGGTCATTGGCCGTCGCCCGCAGGATCGCATTCATCCGGCAACACGTACGTTTCAGGCGCTGCGGATTTTCGTCAATGACGAACTCGGGCAGTTGGCGCATGGGCTTTCCGACGCTGAGGCCCTGCTGCGCGAGGACGGTGTGCTTGCCGCCGTCGCTTTCCATTCGCTCGAAGACCGGCTGGTGAAACGCTTCTTCACCGCGCGCACGGGCCGTGCCGCGCGCGCCAATCGCTTTATGCCGGAACGCAACGAGACAGCGCCGTCGTTTCGCGAGATTGCACATAAAGCGCGCAAGGCGTCCGTGGCGGAAGCCGAGATCAATCCACGCGCCCGTTCCGCGAAGCTCCGTGCTGCCGAGCGCACATCCGCGCCCGTCATCCCCCTCGACTATACGGCGCTTGGCATTGCGCGCATGCCCTCCATGGCGGAGATGGGCGCATGATCAGGGTGCTCAACATCGTACTCGTCGTTGCCGTGATCGGGCTGTCGATCGGCCTTTACGACATCAAATACCGCGCCGAGGCGGCGGAGAAGCGTGCGAACCAGATCGAACGCGATATCGCGAGCGAGCAGGAAGGTATTCGCGTTCTGCGCGCAGAGTGGAGCTATCTCAATCAGCCTGAGCGTATTCAGGAGCTTGCCAAGCGTTACACAACGCTTGAGCCGCTGAAGGCGGCGCAGATCGGTTCCTTTGCAGATGTGCCGATGCCGCACAAGGCCGACGATTTTTATTCGCCCACTCGCAAGCCGCTCGGCGGATATGCCGGCGTCGCGCCTGCGGACCTCGGCGTTGGCGAAAGGACGATCCGATGATCGGCCGCCGCAATCAGCAATCCGCATCGCGCGATCGCTCGGTTTTCATCGGGCATGATGCCATCGCCAAACGGCGCATGCCCTATTCCGGCGAGTATGACGAAGCGCGCACGCCCTCGCAGCGTCGCATCTTCCTTTCGTTTGTGCTCTTTGCGGCCTGCTTCTCGCTCGTCGGCGGGCGTCTCGTCGAATTGGCAATCGTCGGCGCAAATCGCGATGCGCATGTCGCGACGGCCAATGCCGAGGACCCCATCCATCGCCCTGACATTGTCGATCGCAACGGCGAAGTGATGGCGACCGACATCGTCACCGCATCGCTCTACGCCGATGGTCGCGCGATCATCGACCCGGTCGAAACGGCGCGACAACTCGCGGCAGCTCTGCCGGGTCTTAATGCCAATGATGTCGCCGCCAAGCTTGAAACGGGGCGGGCCTTTATCTGGCTGAAGCGCGATCTGACGCCGAAGCAACAATATGCGGTTCACTATCTCGGCTTGCCGGGCCTCGGCTTCCGGCGCGAGCAGAAGCGCGTCTATCCCAATGGGCATAGCTCATCTCATGTGCTCGGCATGGTCGATCTGGACAATCGCGGCACAGCGGGCATGGAGCGCTATATCGACAAGGCGTTGCTTCTTGGCCGGGGCCATGATGGCGGCGAGCGCGCCCAGCCGGTGGCGTTGTCGGTCGATATGCGTGTGCAGTTCGCGCTGCGGGATGAGCTTGCCAAGGGCATGGAGGAATTCAAGGCCAAGGCGGCTGTCGGCATTATCATGGATACGCGTACCGGCGAGGTGATGGCGCTGAGTTCGCTGCCGGATTTCGACCCGAACGATCCGATGGCGTCGAACGAGGATTCGCGGTTCAATCGTGCGACGCTTGGTGTCTATGAGCTTGGGTCCGTTTTCAAGGCGGTCACGCTCGCGGCGGCGCTTGATAGCGGCAAGGTTCGGATCGACGAGAAATTCGACGCAACACGGCCGATCAAATATGGCCGCTTCACGATCCACGATTTTCATCCAGAGAACCGCTGGCTGAGTGTGCCCGAGGTTTTCATGCACTCGTCGAACATCGGCACCGCGAAAATCGCCTTGCAACTCGGTACCGACGAATATCGTGAATATCTGCGCAATTTTGGCCTGCTCAGTCAGACGCAGATCGAATTGCCGGAATCTGGCGCGCCGCTTATCCCGACGCGCTGGGGTGAGCTTTCCACGGTCACCGTTTCGTTCGGGCAGGGCATCGCCGTGACGCCGATCCAGGTCGTCAGCGCGCTGGCCGCCATCGTCAATGGTGGCACGAAAGTAACGCCGACCTTTTTGCGTCGCGACACGGTGAAGGCGGGTCCGCGTCTGGTCTCGTCCGAAGTGAGCAAGGAGATGCGCTCATTGCTGCGTCTCGTCGTCACTGAAGGCACGGGCAGGAAAGCCGATGTGCCGGGCTATCCGGTGATGGGCAAGACGGGCACTGCGGAAAAAGCGGTCAATGGCGGCTATGCGCAGCACCGGCTGATCTCATCTTTCCTCAGCGCGTTTCCCGCGCAGGACCCGCGCTATGCGATGCTTATCATGTTCGACGAGCCGCAGGGCTCGAAGGCGACTTACGGCTATGCGACGGCAGGTTGGAACGCGGCGCCCGTGACGTCGCGTGTTGTCAGGCGCGTCGCGCCGCTTCTCGGCATACAGCCTGAGGAAGTGCCGGTCGCACAAAATGGAATGATCCACGAAGCAAAGCTCGTCACTTATGAACCGGGGTCGGGCGATTAGGAATGTTGGTTGACATGCGGCTCGCGGCGTTGATCGGGTCCGATCTTCCCCCGCTTCCCGAAGGGGAGGCGATAGAGATCGTCGGCCTGACGGCGGATAGCCGCGAGGTGCGCCCTGGTTTCCTCTTTGCGGCTCTGCCCGGCACAAAGCTCGACGGCACGCGCTTCATTCCGCAGGCGATTGCTCAAGGCGCATCGGCAATTCTCGTGAAGACGGGCGCCGAGATTGCGGTTGATGTGCCGGTCGTTGCCGATCGCAATCCGCGCCGCCGCCTCGCCTTGATGGCCGCGCGTTTCTACGGCAAGCAGCCGCGCATCGTTGCCGCCGTTACCGGCACGAACGGCAAGACTTCCATCGTCACGTTTTTACGCCATATCTGGACGGTACTCAGCCTCGAAGCAGCGAGCCTTGGCACGGTTGGCATTGTCAGCGCGAAGGGCGAGCGCGATCTCGGCGCGACGACGCCCGATCCCGTCACTTTGCAAGCTGCGCTGGCGAAACTGGCGGACGAAGGCGTCACGCATCTGGCGATGGAAGCTTCGAGCCATGGCCTCGCGCAGCATCGGCTTGACGGCGTCAATGTTACGGCAGCCGCGTTTACCAACCTCACGCGCGATCATCTCGACTATCACAAGGATTTCGAGGACTACGCCTATTCCAAGCTGCGCCTTTTCGGCGAAGTGATGGCGCCGGGCGGTATCGCGGTGCTGAATGCCGATGCCGCGCATTTCGCCGAATTCGAAGCAGTTTCGTGGGCGCGCGGGCATCGCGTCATCTCGGTGGGGCGTAAGGGGCGCGGCATCTGCCTCGTCGCCGCGCGGCCGACAGCGCGCGGGCAGACGCTCGATGTCATTCACGAAGGGCGCAATTACACGATCAACCTGCCGCTGATCGGTGGGTTTCAGGCATCGAACGCGCTCGTCGCGGCGGGGCTTGCCATCGGCTGTGGCGGACCTGCAAGCAAGGTTTTCGCTGCGCTTGAAACGATCAAGGGCGCAAAGGGACGGCTGGAAGAAGTCGCGCATCTGCCGAATAGCGCGTCGGTCTATATCGACTATGCGCATACGCCCGACGCGCTGGTCAATCTGCTCGAATCCATGCGCCCGCATACGGATCGGAAACTCGTTGTCGTTTTCGGCTGCGGCGGCGATCGCGACCCCGGCAAACGCCCGCAAATGGGCGAAGTGGCGTCGAGGCTTGCCGACGTCGTTTATGTGACCGACGACAATCCACGCAGTGAAGATGCCGCGACCATCCGTGCCGCGATCATGGCGGCGGCACCCGGCGCTATCGAGATCGGCGACCGCGCGCGCGCGATTGAAACCGCGATGCGGAGTTTGAGCGCGGGCGACGTGCTCGTCATCGCGGGCAAGGGGCATGAAACCGGACAGGTCATCGCTGGAAAGGTCATTCCCTTCTCCGATCATCAGGCCGTAAGCGATGCCGAAGAACGCATCGCCAGCGAGACGGGAGGTGGTGCATGACATCTCTCTGGACGCGAACCGAAGTTGTTGCCGCCACCAAGGGAAAACCCGAGGGTGCGGACTGGAGTGCGAGCGGCGTGTCTATCGACAGCCGCACGTTACAAAAAGACGATCTCTTTGTAGCCATCAAGGGCGACAATACGGACGGCCATGCCTATGTTGGCGCGGCGTTCAAAAGTGGTGCCGCAGCTGCGGTCGTTTCCGATGTGACGCAGGCGATGCGCGATGCGGGGCCGCTCGTCATCGTGCCGGATGCGCTTGAAGCCTTGAACCAGCTCGGCCACGCCGCGCGCCGCCGCACGGGTGCGAAGATCGTCGCGGTCACGGGTAGCGTCGGCAAGACCGGCACGAAAGAAGCACTGCGCATGCTCCTGTCCGAACAGGGCCCGACGCATGCTTCGGCGCTCTCCTACAACAACCTCTGGGGTGTGCCGCTTTCGCTCGCCCGTATGCCGGTTGAAACAAAATTTGGCATCCTTGAAATCGGCATGAACCATGCGGGCGAGATCACGCCGCTGTCGAAGCTCGTCGAGCCTTTCGTTGCGCTGGTCACCACGGTTGAAGCCGTGCATATGGCCTATTTCAATTCGATCGAAGAGATCGCCGACGCGAAGGCGGAGATCTTCGATGGGCTGCAGAAGGGCGGTATCGCCATTCTCAATCGCGACAATCCGCATTTTGCTCGCCTCGAAGCTCGTGCCAAATCGGCAGGCGCGGGCCGCATTATTTCTTTCGGAGAGCATGCCGAAGCCGACGCACGGCTTGAGAAGGTCGCGCTGAAGGATACTTGTTCCTGCGTTTCGGCCTCTATCTGCGGCACCCCCGTCACCTACAAGCTCGGTGTACCAGGGCGTCATATTGTGATGAACAGTCTGGCAATGCTCGCTTGCGTCAAGGCGCTCGATGCCGATCTCGCGCTGGCAGCGCTAGCGCTCGCACATCTTGAAGCGCCCAAGGGGCGGGGCGAACGTCATCGCGTCGAAGCGACGGGGCGTCCGTTCTCGCTGATCGACGAAAGCTACAATGCCAATCCGGCTTCGATGCGCGTGTCCATCGAAACGCTCGGCCAGGTCGAGCCGGGCCCGCGCGCGCGGCGCATCGCTGTGCTCGGCGATATGCTCGAGCTCGGATCAACATCTATTGCGCTGCATCGCGAACTCGCCGTGCCGCTGGCGCGTGCCGACATCGACCTCGTCTACGCATGCGGCCCGCATATGCGTGAACTTTTCGAAGTGCTGCCTTCGGACAGACAGGGGCTCTATGCAGAAACGTCTGAGGGGCTCATCGCGCCGCTTGCCGCAGCTATTCAGAGCGGCGACGTGGTGATGGTGAAGGGGTCAAACGGTTCACGGATGAAACCGATTGTCGAGGCGCTGCTGGCGCTGGGCGACGACGACAGCGAAAGCATCCGGCGCAACAGGGGGGAAGCCTGATGCTTTACGATCTGGTCGCAGGCATGTCGAAAGATCTGACTGCACTCAACGTGTTTCGCTACATCACGTTCCGCACTGGCGGTGCGACGATGACGTCTCTGCTTTTGACATTTTTCTTCGGCCCCTGGGTCATCGCCATGCTGAAGGCGCGGCAACGCCGCGGGCAGCCGATCCGCGAGGATGGGCCGAAGTCGCACATCGTCATGAAGCAGGGGACGCCGACGATGGGCGGTTTCCTGATCCTGTTCGGGCTTGTGCCTTCCGTTCTCCTTTGGGCGGATCTCTCGAACCGCTATGTCTGGATCGTTCTCTTCGTGACGCTCGGTTTCGGCGCGGTCGGGTTTGCTGACGACTATCTGAAAGTCTCGAAGATTTCGCCGAAGGGCGTTCCGGGTCGCGTCAAACTTTTCTTCGAATTCATCATCGCTCTGCTCGCTATCTGGGCGCTCGTCTCGGTGGCGAAGGAGCCGCTGGCGACCGCGCTTACCGTTCCATTCTTCAAGGGCGTGTTGATCCAGCTCGGCGGATTGTTCTTCCTCTTCGGCGCGCTGGTCATCGTTGGCTCGTCAAATGCGGTCAATCTCACCGATGGTCTCGATGGTCTCGCCATCGTGCCTGTGATGATCGCAGCAGCCAGCCTCGGCCTCATCGTCTATCTGGTCGGCAACGTCGTCTTCGCGGATTATCTGCAAATTCATTTTGTTCCCGGCACAGGTGAGCTTGCGGTCTTCTGCGGCGCGCTGATCGGCGCGGGCCTCGGTTTCCTTTGGTACAACGCGCCGCCCGCGATGGTCTTCATGGGCGATACGGGTTCGCTCGCGCTTGGTGGGGCGCTCGGCGCGATTTCGGTCGCAGCTAAACACGAGCTGGTGCTGGCGATCATCGGCGGCCTCTTCGTGCTCGAGGCCGTCTCCGTCATCGTGCAGGTCGCATCGTTCAAGTTGACGGGCAAGCGCGTTTTTCGCATGGCGCCGCTGCATCATCATTTCGAGCAGAAGGGTTGGGCAGAGCCCACCGTTGTTGTCCGTTTCTGGATCATCGCCGTCGTGCTGGCGATGATCGGTCTTGCCACCTTGAAGCTGAGGTAAATCGTGATCCCCGCCACCGGCTTTGCAAAACGTACCGTTGCCGTGTTCGGACTTGGAAAGTCCGGGCTCTCGACCGTGCGCGCGCTTGAAGCGGGCGGCGCACGGGTTGTTGCCTGGGATGATGGTGAGGCCAAACGTAAGGAAGCTGCGGCTGCCGGTGTGACGCTTGAAGATTTGACCACGCGAAGCTGGACTGACATTGCCGCTCTTGTGCTCAGCCCCGGTGTGCCGTTGACGCATCCCGCGCCGCATCCCACGGTGAAGCTTGCGCAGGCAGCCGGTGTTGAAGTCATCGGCGATGTTGAACTCTTTCGACGTGCGGTGAAAGCATTGACGTCGTCCAGCCGCATCGTCGCGATCACCGGCACGAACGGCAAATCGACAACGACGGCCTTGATCGGGCACATGGTGAAGCGTTGTGGCGACAACGCTCAGGTCGGCGGCAATATCGGCATGCCGGTCCTCGATCTCGATTTGCCGACTGCTTCGACGGTTTATGTCGTTGAGGTTTCATCCTATCAAGTCGATCTCGCGCCGAGCCTTGCGCCTGATATCGGCATTCTCCTCAATGTGACGCCTGACCATATCGACCGCCACGGCAGCGTGGAAAATTATGCTGCGGTGAAGGCGAAGCTTTTCGCGCATCAAGGTTCCGGGGACACGGCGATCATCGGTGTTGACGATACTTATTCGAGCGACATCTGCACGAGGCTTTCCTCGGCGCGTACCCAGAAGGTTGTGCCTGTTTCCATTGGTAAAACACTCGGGCGCGGCGTCTATGTGATCGACGGCCAGCTTTATGACAGCACGGGCACGCAGACACAGAACGCGGGCGACTTCACGTCTTTGCGGACTTTGGCGGGAGCGCATAACTGGCAGAATGCGGCTGTCGCCTATGCCGCAGGCCGCGCGCTCGGCTACCCGCGCGAGAAGATCCTGGCTGCCTTTGAAACTTTCCCCGGCCTTGCCCACCGCATGGAGATCGTCGCCGAGCAAGATGGTGTGCGTTACGTCAATGACAGCAAGGCTACGAATGCTGATGCAGTGTCGAAGGCGCTGGCGACCTATGACAACATTTACTGGATCATCGGCGGCAAATCGAAAGCGGGCGGTATCGAGACGCTGACGGAATATTTCCCGCGCTTGCGACGCGCCTATCTTATCGGCGCCGCGTCCGATGAATTTGCGCGCACCCTTGAGGGCAAGGTCGATTATGTGCGTTCGCAGACGCTTGATCGCGCTGTCGAAGCGGCGGCAAACGATGCAGGCGAGGGCGATGAAAGCCGGATGCGTATTGTCTTGTTGTCGCCAGCCTGCGCCTCGTTTGATCAGTTCGATAATTTCGAGGAACGCGGCGAGGCGTTCCGCACGCATGTTCTGAGATATCTCTCGGCCAAGAGGAGCGTGAACGCATGATCCGTCTTGCCCGTACCAACCGCAGCCAGATTGCCGAATGGTGGTGGACCGTCGATAAATGGACTTTGTTCGGCCTCTTCTGCCTGATGCTGATCGGTGGTGTGCTGACGTTGGCGGCCAGCCCGGCTGTTGCGATGCGCATCCACTTGCCGCCGTTTCATTTCGTCTATCGCCAGATGTTCTTTTTGCTGCCGACGATCGCGACCATGATCGGCGTCTCGTTGCTCAATGTGAGGCAGGTGCGTCGCCTCGCCGCCATCGTCTTCCTCATTTCGTTCTCGTTGATGGCGCTGACGCTGCTCATTGGCCCCGAGGTCAAAGGCGCGCATCGCTGGTTGCAAATCGGGCCATTGGCGATTCAGCCTTCGGAATTCGTCAAGCCGTCTTTTATCGTGCTTGCGGCGTGGATGTTTGCCGAAGCGCAGCGCACACCGGGCTTCCCCGGCTCCGTCATCGCACTGGCTCTCTACGCCATGGTGGTTGGTGTGCTGGCGATGCAGCCTGACTTCGGCCAGTTGATGCTCGTTACTATGGTTTTCGGTGCGATCTTTTTCATGGCCGGTTTGTCATGGCGCTGGATAGGCTCTCTGGCCTCGGTCGCCTTGATCGGTGCAATCTGTGCCTACACGCTGATGCCGCATGTGACGAGCCGTGTCGATCGGTTCCTCAACCCCGATTCCGGCGACACCTATCAGATCGATCGTGCGCTTGACGCCTTCCACACTGGCGGTTTCTTCGGGCGTGGGCCGGGCGAAGGCGAAGTGAAGCGCATTCTTCCCGATGCGCATACCGACTTTATCTTCGCCGTCGCGGCGGAAGAATACGGCATCATCGCCGGTCTGCTGATCATCGGTGTCTTCTCCTTCATCGTGCTGCGCACGTTGCGGCGCTCGATGGGAGAGCAGGATCTCTTCGTGCAATTTGCCTCCTGCGGCCTCACGGCGTTGTTCGGGCTACAGGCGCTCATCAATATGGCGGTGAACGTCAATCTCATTCCGGCTAAAGGCATGACGCTGCCATTCATCTCCTATGGCGGTTCGTCGATGATCGCATTGGCTCTCACCATGGGAATGTTGCTTGCCTTGACGCGACGCCGCGCCGGGTCG
Source organism: uncultured Parvibaculum sp. (assembly GCA_964560165.1). Classification (GTDB taxonomy): domain Bacteria; phylum Pseudomonadota; class Alphaproteobacteria; order Parvibaculales; family Parvibaculaceae; genus Parvibaculum. Next base: position 18,001 of record CAZLLB010000018.1, read on the forward strand.
TCGGTGACGCCGCCCAACGGAAAGAGGGCCAACGCATGAAGTTTCGCCCTGAAGGTCCGGTTGTGATTGCCGCGGGCGGCACGGGTGGGCACTTGTTCCCTGGTCAGGCGCTTGCGCAGGAGTTGCGTCGTCGCGGGCGGAAGATCGTACTCATCACCGACGAGCGTGTGCAGCGTTTCGACACGCTGTTTCCCGGCGCGGATATTTTTTCCGTGCCGTCTGCGACACCGAACGATCGCGGCGTAGCGGGCCTTGTCAAAGCCGCTCCTGCAATCCTTTCCGGCATTGCGCAAGCCTTCGGCATTCTCGGTCGCGTCCAACCTTCGGCTGTCATCGGCTTTGGAGGTTATCCGACGCTACCGCCCATCGCCGCTGCGCTCCTGCGGCGCATCCCCACTTGCATACACGAACAGAATGCAGTGCTCGGTCGCGTCAATCGTCTCGTTGCACCTTACGTCCATGCGATTGCATCGACCTTCGTCGAGCCCAAGTTCCTGCGCACGCGCGATGCAAACAAGATTGTCGTCACCGGCAATCCGGTGCGCGATGCCGTCATGGCTCATGCGGCGGCGCCCTATGTCGCGCCAGGTGCCGAGGGCCGTATCAATCTTCTGGTGTTCGGCGGCAGTCAGGGCGCGCGCGTCATGAGCGATGTCGTGCCGGGTGCGTTGTCACGTTTGCCGGAGGCTTTGCGTTCACGGCTCGACGTTGTGCAGCAGGCGCGCTCAGAAGACATCGCCCGCGTGCGCGCATTGTATAAGGGCGTGGGCATCAATGCCGAGCTTCAGAATTTCTTTGATGATATGCCTGCACGCATCGCGGCGGCGCATCTCGTTATTGGCCGTTCCGGCGCTTCGACAGTCGCCGAGCTTTCCGTCATCGGGCGGCCGTCGATCCTCGTGCCACTTCCCCATTCACTCGACAACGACCAGAAGGCCAATGCCGAAAAACTCGAAGCGGCTGGCGCAGGATTTATGATCGAACAGAAGAGTTTTTCCGAAGAAGCTTTGTCGGCACGTCTCGTCGCTCTGCTGGCTGATGCAACAACGCTGGCCGCTGCGGCAAAAGCTGCCCTTGCCCAGGGAGCCCCCAATGCGGTGCGCCGCCTTGCCGATCTGGTCGAGGCGCTGGGGCGTGGTGAGTTTCAACAAGCGGCGGGGCAGGTCGTTGATGGTAGCGGTCCCTCCGGCCCGCTCCTTTTTGCGAAGGGAGGTTGCTGATGCGTCCGGCTCCTCTCGATATCGGGACAATTCATTTCGTCGGCATTGGCGGCATCGGTATGAGCGGCATTGCCGAGGTGATGAAGAATCTCGGCTACAAAGTGCAGGGCAGCGACCTCAGCGATAGTGTCAACGTCAAACGCCTTCGCGGTCTGGGCATTCCTGTCTCGGTCGGCCATGTCGCTTCCAATCTGGGAGATGCGCAGGTCATCGTCGTCTCGTCAGCAATCAAGGCGGACAACCCCGAGCTTGTCGAAGCGCGGGCACGCTTTCTGCCGGTTGTGCGTCGCGCAGAAATGCTGGCCGAGTTGATGCGCCTCAAGTCCTGCGTCGCTATCGCCGGTACGCATGGCAAGACGACGACGACCTCTCTTGTCGCTGCGATCCTCGAAGCGGCAGCACTTGATCCGACCGTCATCAATGGCGGCATCATCAACGCCTATGGCACCAATGCGCGCCTCGGCGAAGGCGAATGGATGGTCGTCGAAGCTGACGAATCCGATGGCACTTTCGTCAAGCTGCCCGCGACGATCGCCATCGTCACCAATATCGACCCCGAGCATCTCGACTATTACGGGACGTTCGACGCCGCGCGCGATGCGTTTCTCGCCTTCGTCGAAAAAGTGCCGTTCTACGGCTGCGCGGTGATGTGCATTGATCATCCCGAAGTGCAGTCGCTGATCGGGCGCGTCCGCGACCGCCGCATTGTCACTTACGGCACCAGCCCGCAGGCCGATATTCGCGCCACCAATGCGCGTATGGAAAAGGGCCAGAACACATTCGACGTGACCGTGACGGATCGCAAGACCGGAAAGGTTCATGAGTTGGCAGCCATGCGTATGCCTATGCCCGGTCGCCACAATATGCTGAACAGCCTCGCCGCCATCGGTGTTGCCTGGCAGATGGGCATCACGGAAAAAGTCATCCGCAAGGCGCTCGAAAACTTCGGCGGCGTCAAGCGGCGCTTCACACATGCTGGCGTTTGGAACGGCGTCAATATTTATGACGATTACGGCCATCACCCCGTCGAGATCGCGGCGGTTCTACAAGCCGCACGTTCGGCTTGCGATGGACGCATCATCGCTGTCGTGCAGCCGCATCGCTATACGCGCCTGCATAACCTGTTCGACGAATTTTCATCCTGCTTCAACGACGCTGATACGGTCGTTGTCGCCGACGTTTATGCGGCGGGCGAGCAGCCCATTGAGGGCGCGAGCCGTGACGGGCTTGTCGCCGGTCTTCATGATCGCGGCCACCGTCATGCCGTGCCGCTCGAAAGCCCGGAGGCGCTGCCGAAGCTCATTTCTGAATTGGCCAAGCCCGGTGATTTCGTCGTCTGTCTCGGCGCGGGCTCCATCACCTATTGGGCGAATGCGCTGCCCGCCGACCTTGAAGCCCTCAGCAAGAAGGCTCCCGCAAAGTCGAAGGCCGCAACGAAAAAAGGGAAGGGCAAATGATGGCCGCGCACGCCACCTCCTCTTCCCTGATCGGGCGCTTGCCCGCCGTGCGCGGCGAGCTGATCGAGAATGCGCCGTTGGCACCCTTGACCTGGTTTCGTGTCGGTGGTCCGGCGGAGGTTCTGTTTCGCCCTGTCGATGCTGAAGACCTCGCGGTCTTTCTCGCTGGCACACCGGACGATATTCCGGTGACGGTAATCGGTGTCGGCTCAAACCTGCTGGTTCGCGACGGTGGCATTGGCGGCGTTGTCATCCGCCTCGGGCGCGGCTTCATGAATATCGAGGCGATTGAAGGCCATCGCGTGCGTGCGGGCACGGCAGCGCTTGATGTTGCCGTGGCGCGTGTCGCGCAGGAAGCGGGCATTGCGGGGCTTGAATTCTATCGCGGCATTCCCGGTTCCATCGGCGGCGCGTTGCGCATGAATGGCGGCGCATATGAGCGCGAGACGAAAGATGTTCTGGTTGAAGCTGTCGCGCTTGATCGCAAGGGCGCTCGCCATGTGCTGAGCCTCGCCGACATGCACTATACCTATCGCCATTGCGGCGCGGATGAGGGGCTGATTTTCGTCGAGGCGACCTATCAGGGCCGTGCAGGCGACAAAACTGAAATCCTTGCCCGCATGGATGAGATCACGGCCAGGCGTGAGGCGAGCCAGCCGATCCGCACGCGCACGGGAGGTTCGACCTTCAAGAATCCGCAGGGCCACAAGTCCTGGCAGTTGATCGACGCGGCAGGCGGGCGCGGTCTTGCGCGCGGTGGCGCACAGGTGTCGGAGCTGCATTGCAACTTCCTCATCAACACAGGCTCTGCGACAGCCGCCGATCTCGAAGATCTCGGTGAAGAAGTGCGGGCGCGGGTCAGAACACAGAGCGGCGTGTCGCTTGAATGGGAAATCAAACGTATAGGGGAGCGCGCATGAGTTCTGCCAAACATGTCGTCGTTCTCAAGGGTGGTTGGTCGCCGGAGCGTGATGTCAGCCTTTCGACGGGGCGTGGCTGCGCCGATGCGCTGCGCCAGAGCGGCTACCGCGTCACCGAGGTTGATGCGGGGCGCGACATTGCCGATCAACTTCTGAAGATCAAACCGGACGTCGTCTTCAACGCGCTGCATGGCCGTTGGGGCGAGGATGGTTGCGTGCAGGGCCTTCTTGAAATTCTCAACATTCCCTACACGCATTCCGGCGTTCTGGCCTCTTCGCTCGCGATGCACAAGGAGCGTGCCAAGGCGTTGTTTGCGGCCGCCGGCCTGCCGATCGCGCAAAGCGTGGTGGTGCCGCGCGAAGAAGCGGCGGCGGGCCATGTCATGGAACCGCCTTATGTCATCAAGCCGGTCAATCAGGGTTCGTCGGTGGGCGTTTTCATCATCCGGCAGGGCGAGAACCGTCCGCCGGTAGAACTGACTTCGCCCGATTGGAACCTTGGCGATGAGGTAATGGCTGAGCGCTACATCGCCGGGCGTGAGCTTTCCTGTGCCGTGATGGGTAACGAGGCGCTTGGCGTTGTCGAGATTATCGCCAATACGCAATTTTATGACTACGAAGCAAAATATGCAGCGGGCGGTTCACGCCATGAAGTGCCGGCGAAGATCGAGGCGGATGTCTATGCCGAGGTACGGCGTGTGTCATTGGCGGCGCATCATGCGCTCGGTTGCCGGGGTGTCAGCCGCGCCGATTTCCGTTTCGACGATACGAAGCCGGGCAAGCCCGAACTCATTTTGCTCGAAGTCAATACGCAGCCGGGCATGACACCGACTTCGCTCGTGCCCGAACTTGCGAACCTCGCGGGCTATTCATATGCCGAACTGGTGAGCTGGATGGTGGAGGAAGCGTCATGCGATCGGTAGGTGGCGGGACTCGCAAGGCCGTCTCGCGCACGGGCGTCCGCGCCGTCCCCGCGAAGGGCAAAAAACCTGCGTCCAAGATCGCACCTGGTCGCCGCCGCAACGCGCCCACCGAGCGTGGCTTTGGTCGCCGTGCTGCGCGTCCGTCCAATGCCGTCATGCAATGGATCGAGGATGTGCGCGAAGGCACATTCGGCATGAAGCCCTTCACTATGGCGACGGTCGCGCTGATCGTGGCGGTTGGCCTCTATGGGCTCTTTGTTGGCGGTCATGTTTCGGCGGCGGGTAATGTGGTCGCCAATCGCGCCAACAGCATTTTGGCGCTGGCTGGCTTCAGCATCGACGATGTTACGGTAACCGGCCGCTCACATGCCGACGCTCAGCAATTGCTGGCGGCGCTCGGCGTCAAGCGCGGCGACCCGATTTTCGGTTTCGACACGGAAGCGGCGCGGTCGCGCGTAGAGCGGGTGGACTGGGTGCAGTCGGCCACGGTCACGCGGCTTCTGCCAGACGCCATTCGTATCGATATCGTCGAGCGCAAGCCTTTCGCCGTCTGGCAGCGGGGCGGCACACTTTCGGTTGTCGATGCAAAAGGCCATCAGATCACCGACGACAATGTGCAGGCCTATGCAAATCTGCCGTTCATCGTCGGTTTCGGCGGGGCGCGCGAAGCGGAAGATATTCTGACTTTGATGGCGCAGGCTCAGCCGCAACTTCTGTCGCGGGTTCGTGCCTTCGTACGTGTCGGCGATCGCCGCTGGAATTTGCGCCTTGAAAACGGCGTCGATGTGAAGCTGCCCGAAGTCGGCATCGAAAAGGCGCTGGCCGACATCGTGGCGCTCGATGCGACCTACAAGATTTTCTCTCGCGACATCGAATCGGTCGATCTGCGATTGCCGGACCGAGTGTCGGTTGCGTTGACGCCGGAAGCGGCGGGCGAGCGCGGCAATGCGCTGGCGGCGAGAATCAGCGCGCCCGCGGGTAGAGCGGGCGGCATCACGAAATTGAACGGAATAACAGGCCCGGTGAAGGCCGTGTCCGCGAGTACTGGGGGCAATACATGAATATGGTCAGTCTGGGTTCCAAGGGCTTTCAAGGCCGCCCCGTCGCTGTGGGCCGCGCGGGCACGATTGCGGCGCTCGATGTGGGCTCAAGCAAGATTTCCTGCTTCATCGCCAAGATCGAGCCGGGCCGCATGTCGAACGGGCATGCGCCGGTCCGGGTCATCGGCATCGGCCATCAGGTTTCGCGCGGCATTCGCGCAGGTGCCGTCGTCGATATGGACGCGGCGGAGGAAGCGATCCGCATCGCGGTCGATGCCGCCGAACGCATGGCCGGCGTCACCATCAAAGATGTCGTCGTCGGCGTTTCAGGGTGCGATCCCAAGAGCCAGACGGTCGGCGTCAAGGCGTCGGTCTCAGGCCCGGAAGTGACGGATGCCGATTGCGCGCGTCTGATCTCCTACGCCCAGAACAATTTCCAGCCCGACGCACGCGACGTTCTTCACGCCATTCCGACCAATTACAGCATCGATGGCAGCCGCGGTGTGCGCGATCCGCGCGGCATGTTCGGTGAAAAACTCGGCGTCGATGTGCATATGGTCAGCGGTCAGCGCAGCCCCTTGCGCAACCTCGAACTCTGCATCGAACGCTGCCATCTCTCCGTCGCGGGTATCGCCGTTTCGCCCTATGCAAGTGGCCTCGCCTCGCTTGTTGAAGATGAAATGGACCTCGGCGTTGCGGTCATCGACATGGGCGGGGGCACCACTTCTCTCGCCGTCTTCTTCGAAGGCTCGATGGTCTATTGCGATTCCGTGTCTATTGGCGGGAATCACATTACTAATGACATCGCGAGGGGACTCTCGACGCCATTGGCTCATGCTGAACGCATGAAAACACTATATGGCAGCGCGTTAGCGAGTCCGTCTGATGAGAGAGAGATGATCGACGTGCCTCAGGTGGGCGAGAGTGAAGCCGATTCGGCGAATCATATTCCGAGGTCAATGCTGACCGGGATTATTCAGCCGAGGCTTGAGGAAACATTCGAGATGGTGCGGGACCGTCTGGAGGCGAGCGGCTATGGCCGGGTCGCCGGACGGCGCATCGTGCTGACGGGCGGCGCGAGTCAGATGAACGGCGCGCGCGAACTCGCCGGTCGCATGCTCGACAAGCAGGTGCGGGTCGGTCAGCCGATCCGCCTGACCGGTCTTGCCGAAGCGACGGGCGGACCGGCTTTCTCGACCTGCGCCGGTCTTCTCACCTATTCGCAGATATCTCCGCTCGAGATGGCTGGTGCCGATAGCGAGGCGGAGGGTGGGGCAAGCCGTGGCCAATTCCGCAAGTTTGGCCGCTGGCTGAAGGAGAATTTTTGATGGCGGGCTTGAGCAGACTCAGAGCCCGGCACGAAAGCGGGGCACTCGAAGGGGCAAAGAGCCGATGGCGGTCCGGGCGGCTGGCGGCGCCACCCGGTAAGGCGGCATCACGAACCCCGATTTTCCAATTTGTTTTCAGGAGGCCAATATGAGCATCAAATTGACGGTACCGCAGGCGAAGGAACTGAAGCCCAGGATCACCG
>CAZLLB010000019.1:0-24997 GCA_964560165.1 uncultured Parvibaculum sp.
ACAAGGACACCGCCGGTCCGGCCGTCAACCCGCTGATCAAGATCATCAACATCGTGGCGCTGCTTCTTCTGGCCGTGCTCGCGCACTAAGCGAGCGATACATCAATGCAAAAGGCCCCGCGATTTTCGCGGGGCCTTTTTTCTTCATCATGATGACGGAGCTTAACCGCCAGGACGGCCCGGCGTGGGACCAGAGCTTTTGCTGCTGCTACCACTCTTGTTGAAGCGACCGAGGTTGCTGAAGAGCTGACCGATAACGGTAAGTTCCTTGCCGCGCGTCGGCGTGGTGCGGGTTTGCAGATCGACGACCTCGCCATCTTCCAAACCGTAGTAGGAAATTTTCTGAACCGTATCCATCTTCTCGAAATAGAAGGCGACAACGGTACGGTCGATCTCCTCAGGCTTATAGAAGAGGTAGGTTTCTGTCTTACTGGTGATATAGAACCAGGCTTCGCCATCGATCGTTGATGTGGTCGAGGGCGAGCCCATGATTTCTTTGAGCTGGGTCTTGGTCGTGACCTTGGGTTTGATCCTCTTCAGGTCTTTTTCGTTCAGCACATAGCCGCGTGATTCGACTACCGGCTCAACGAGCGGCGCGCAGCTTGTAAGTACTGGACTGCCTACAGCCAGACAGGCCACGGCGGCCAGATATCCGGCACGGCGCCGCAGGCGATTGAAAGTCATATTGGAGTACCCTCCCGAGACCCAGATGTTCAGACGTTGACCTACCCTTGTCGGTCACTAAATTCAATCGGCTTGTTGAGAACCGTTATTTGATACGATGTCGGCCAGACGGAGTAACACCATGATATGGAAAAGGATTTTCGGCCGGAGCGAGCAGGAATCTGCCGCCTACGCTATTTATGGCGCGCTGGTTTCGCAAGCGCGCTCTCGCGAGCTTTATTTGAACGCGGGCGTTCCGGACACGATCGAGGGCCGTTTCGAGATGGTCGTCCTTCATGTCTTTTTGATTTTGCGTCGGCTGAAGGCCGCGTCCGGGGCCGATGCCGCGCCCGCCAAGGCGTTCGGCCAGCGGTTGTTCGATATTCTTTTCGACGATATGGATCAGACGTTGCGCGAAATCGGGGTGGGTGATCTGTCGGTCGGCAAGAAGGTCAAGGCGCTGGCTTCGTCCTTCTATGGCCGTGTTGCTGCTTACGATGAGGGCCTCGACGCTCCCAACCCGTCCGTGCTTGAAGCGGCACTGAGGCGCAATGTCTTCCCGGAGATGGATCCGCCAGCCGCCGAGGTGGAGGCGCTAGCCGCTTATGTGCGCGGTGCCAGCGCGACGCTGGATGCCGAGCCGATCACAGGGCTGCTGAAAGGCAAGGCGGTCTTTGCCGCTCTTCCGGCAGCGCCCGTTTCAACAGAAGGGCCGGCCGCATGAGTTCGCTCTCCATGTCGGGTGTTAAACCCGAGTTCAGCATCCCCATGGCTGCCGCCGATGTGCCGCAGAACGGCACTCATGTTCCATTCGAGGCCAACGAAGAGGAACGCGCGGCGCTGGCAAAAAGATTCGACCTCCTTGAGCTTTCTTCGTTCAAGGGCAAGGTTGCAATCAAGCCGTGGCGGCGCCACGGGCTCTCGCTTGAGGGGCGCTTTACTGCCGAGGTGCTTCAGGCTTGTGTGGCGACGCTTGAGCCGATCGCCTCGCGTCTCTCGCAGGATTTTGCGTTGCATTTTCTGCCCGCCGAAATGATCGATCATGACGCAGCGGCGGCTGCGGCAGGCGAGATCATCGTCGATGTTCAAAGCGAGGATCCGCCGGAGCCTATCGACAACGGCCAGATTGATGTCGGCGAAATCATGTCCGAGCAGCTTGCCGTTGCGATTGATCCCTATCCCAAAAAGCCGGGAGCGACGTTCCAAGGGCTTGGCGAAGCCGTGGTGGAGGAGGGCGACAAACCCGCGAATCCCTTTGCTGCGCTCGAAAAACTCAAGAAAAAAGATTGACCTGACGGGCGCTTAGGTCAAAACGAAGCTGTTGTTTCAAGCATCCAACCTAGTATCTTCTGGGCGGGCTGCCGGGGCTGCGAACCGTCGATAAACGAAGCCGGCGGGGGAAAGAGGTTTGGGTGACTACACGCGGATTGACGATAGCTCTGGACGGCATGGGCGGCGATCACGGCGCCGAAACTGTAATCGGCGGCGCTGAGCTTGCTTCCATTCGCCACCCCGATATCCGCTTTCTGATCTTCGGCGACGAAGCGAAGATGCGCCCGGTGCTCGACAAATATCCGCGCGTCGCAGCGGTGAGCGAAATCGTTCATACGACCGTCTCGATTGGTATGGACGATAAGCCGAGCCAGGCTCTGCGACGTGGCCGCAAGACCAGCAGCATGTGGCTCGCAATAGATGCGGTGAAGACCGGCAAAGCACAGGCCGCGCTGTCGGCCGGCAATACCGGCGCGCTGATGGCTATGGCCAAAGTTATTCTGAAGACGATGCCGAATGTCGAGCGCCCGGCGCTTGCGGCTTTGTGGCCAACGGCGCGCGGCGAGAGCGTCGTGCTCGATCTCGGCGCAACCATCGGGCCGGATGCGTTTCAATTGGTTCAGTTCGCTGTCATGGGCGAAGCCTTTGCGCGCGTCATCTTCAGTCTTGAGCGCCCGACAGTCGGTCTCCTCAATGTCGGTCAGGAAGAAGTCAAAGGCACCGAGCAGGTAAAGGATGCCGCACAAATGTTGCGCGATGCGGGCCTTCCCATGCAGTTCCACGGTTTCGTCGAAGGCGACGATATCAGCAAGGGTACGGTCGATGTGGTCGTGACCGACGGCTATACCGGCAATATCGCGCTGAAGACCGCAGAGGGCACGGTGCGTCTCGTCGTCGAATTCCTGCGCAGCGCACTGCGCAGTTCGCTGATGTCGCGCCTCGGCTATCTCTTTGCGCAAGGCGCTTTCAAGGCGCTCAGCAAGAAGCTCGATCCGCGCGCTTCCAATGGCGCTGTTTTTCTCGGCCTTAACGGCATCGTGGTGAAGAGCCACGGCGGCACCGATGCCGAAGGTTTCGCCTATGCCATAGATGTCGCGGTCGATGTCGCGGCAGCCGATCTTCTCCAGAAGATTGTAGCCGATCTTGCGCGCCTCGATGGGTTCAAACCCTCCGGGGCCACCCAGACGTCCAGATCCACCCCTGAAGAATCCGAGGCTGCGTTATCGTGAGTATCATTCGGAGTGTCGTTGCAGGCTGCGGCAGCTATCTGCCGGAGCGTCGTGTCAGCAACGAGGACATAACCAAGATCGTTGAGACGACCGACGAGTGGATCGTGGAGCGGACGGGCATCAATGCCCGCCACATCGCCGCCGATGGCGAACTGACCTCCGATCTTGCGTTGAAGGCCGCCAAGGCTGCTATCGCAGATGCTGGCATCGACGCTCAGGAGATCGACACGATCATCATGGCGACGACAACGCCGGACAATACGTTCCCGGCCACCGCAGTCACTGTGCAGGCCCAGCTCGGCCTTCATCATGGTGCCGCCTTCGACGTGCAGGCTGTGTGCTCGGGTTTTGTCTATGCGTTGACCATTGCCGACACCTTTATCCGCTGCGGCCAGGCGAAGACCGTGTTGGTTATCGGCGCAGAGACTTTTTCGCGGCTTCTCGTTTGGACCGACCGCACCACCTGCGTCCTCTTCGGTGACGGGGCGGGTGCCGTCATCGTCAAGGCGGGCGAGGGCGAGGGAACCAATGCCGACCGGGGCATCCTGACGGCGCACCTCCATTCGGACGGACGCTTCAAGGAGAAGCTCTATGTCGATGGTGGTCCGTCCTCGACGCAGACGACTGGCCATGTGCGAATGGAGGGCCGAGAGGTCTTCCGCCATGCCGTCGTCAATATAGCCGACACGATCAAGGAAGCGCTGGCCGCGACCGGGCTCACCGCCGCCGATATCGACTGGTTTGTGCCCCATCAGGCCAACAAGCGCATTCTTGACGGCACAGCCAAGCGCATCGGTCTGCCGCCTGAGAAGGTTGTCATCACGGTTGGCGATCATGGCAACACCTCGGCGGCATCGGTTCCGCTGGCGCTCGATTGCGCGCTGAAGGATGGCCGAATCAAACGCGGCGATCTTGTGCTGCTCGAAGCGATGGGCGGCGGCTTCACCTGGGGTTCGGTGCTCCTGCGCTGGTGAAGCAAAACGCCGGAAAACGACCGGAACCGGCTCGGAATGGAACTTTAGAAGATTCTCGCATCCTATTGATATTGACGGACTATTCGCCCAGCCATAGGCTTTGCGTGAATTTGGAGGATTAGGGCCATGGGGGATACGATCACACGGGCTCATTTGAGCGAGGCCGTTTATCAGGAAGTCGGCTTGTCGCGCAATGAATCTGCGGAGCTTGTCGAATCTGTATTGCTTGAGATCGCCGATAGCCTGTCGAAGGGCGATACGGTGAAATTATCCTCGTTCGGATCATTCTCGGTTCGTCAGAAGGGGGGCCGTATGGGCCGCAACCCGAAGACGGGCGAGGAAGTGCCGATCAAGCCGCGCCGCGTTCTGGTGTTCCGTCCGAGCCATGTGCTCAAGGAACGGATTAACGCGGCTCTGAGTGGCAAGGCCGCAGCAGCCGAATAGCGCTGGAGTAATCCGTGACCAGATCCGTATTGAGGATTCGGATGGAAGAGCGGAACCAAGGACCTGGTTTGTCTATACAAAAATCGCCTGACGCTTTCAGAACTATCAGCGAAGTCGCGACTGAGCTCGACGTACCTCAGCACGTGCTGCGCTTCTGGGAGAGCAAATTCAATCAGATCCGCCCGCTGAAGCGCGGTGGCGGGCGGCGTTATTACCGACCCGAGGATGTCGATCTGCTTCGCGGCGTGCGTACGCTTCTCTACAACGACGGTTATACGATCAAAGGCGTTCAGAAGGTTTTTCGCGAGCAAGGCGTCAAATTCGTGACCGAAACCGGCAAGGGCACGGTCGATGCTTCCCTTGCTGAGCTTGCGCGCGAGGCCGTTCAGCGCAGCGACCACGAAGAACGCACGCCATCCACTCTGACAATCGACAAGGGCGCGCGGCAAACTCTTGAGACATTGCTTGAGGTTCTTACGGCGTTGAAAGAAGAGATCGACGAAACCCTTTGGGAGAGCGAAGACGAAGAGGGCCAGAGCTGAGCCAGCTCGCTTTATGCGTCGTTGATAAGCGGCTATCCAGATTCTCTTTCATTTGACCAGCCCATAGCCTTGAAAAAAGGCTCATCCATGCTGCGATTGAGGCGTTGCCGGGGGCGGAACCCCCGTCTATATTCCGCGCCTCTGAGGGGGTGCCTGTCGCCACTTCAAACCGGTTTTGTCGGAGCGTAGCGCAGCCCGGTAGCGCACTTGTCTGGGGGACAAGGGGTCGTCGGTTCGAATCCGGCCGCTCCGACCATCTATCTGGGGTCAACGCAGCGCGTTGCCCCCTTTTCCTGAACGGGCGCTTGCTGCAAGCTGCTCAAATCGCACTTCGGAGTCTGATCGTCATGCTCACCGTTCTCCCGATCGTCATCTTCCTCGTCGCCATTGCAGCGCTGAACAAGTACCAGACCGGCTCGTTCTTCTAAGATCGGGTTTCCAGGAACTGACGGCGGCCTGGATCATTCGTCGGGCCGCAGCATCCAGATCATTACGTAGCGGAACGGGAACGCCCAGATCGTGCCAGCGATCAGGTAATAGGCGAATTGCACGGCGCCGTTCTCCGGCAGATGCCCGCTCACCGCGATAGTCATCACCAGCATCGAATAGAAGAGCAGGAACGTCAGCAACGCGAGTGTGCCGATGAGCTTGCGGGCGCGTAGGGGCAGGCGGCGCATTCAGGTGTCTCCGGTGAGGGCGTGGCCGTCTCTGATAAGCTATTCCGGCTGGAGCCGCAAAGGGCGGCAGTCTGTCGCGGACGATCACGGCTGGGAGGCGAGCCGGGTTCGGGCTATCACTTCTCCATGAATGAAGACAAAAACATCGCCGCCCGGCGGCAGATCGCGCTCTGGCTCTTTGGTGTCTCGGCGCTGGTTTTTCTGATGGTCATTGTCGGGGGGCTCACACGGCTCACCGAGAGCGGCCTTTCGATCACGGAATGGAAGCCGGTCGTGGGCGCCTTGCCGCCGATGGGTGATGCTGCCTGGGCTGACGCATTCGCGCGCTATCAGCAGATTCCGCAATATGAGTTCGTCAACAAGGGCATGTCGCTCGGCGAGTTCAAGACCATCTTCTGGTGGGAATGGAGCCACCGTTTCCTCGGCCGGTTCATTGGCTTTGCCTTCCTCGTTCCCTTCTTGTGGTTTCTTGGCACGCGACGCATTGAGCGGAAGATGGCGCCCAAGCTTATCGTCATGTTTCTGCTTGGCGGCGCGCAGGGCGCGCTTGGCTGGTGGATGGTCAAAAGCGGCCTTACTCATCGCATTGACGTCAGCCAGTATCGCCTCACCGCGCATCTCGGCCTCGCGACCCTCATCTACGCTTACATGATGTGGGTGGCGATCGGTCTTTGGCGCGGGCCGCGTCCAGCGCTCTTTGTCAGCGACGGCATGCGCAAAGCTTCGCTCTGGCTTGTGGGCCTTGTTTTCGTGCAAATGCTGCTCGGCGGTTTCGTCGCGGGGCTCAAGGCGGGCTATATCTACAATACCTGGCCGCTGATCGACGGCGCATTCATCCCCGATGGCCTCTTTGCTCAAGCGCCATGGTGGCGCAACTTCTTTGAGAGCACGCTGACCGCGCAATTCGATCATCGCATGGTCGCCTACCTCGTCACCATTCTCGTTGCCTGGCATTGGCTGGCTGCGCGGCGCTCTGGCAGCCGCGACGCCGTGCGCAGCGCCACGGCGCTTCTCCACGCCGTTCTGGCGCAAGTCGCCCTCGGCATCTGGGCACTGCTCTGGGTCGTCCCCATTCCGCTTGGGGCGGCGCATCAGGCCGGTGCGTTGATCGTGTTTACTCTGGCGATCTATCACGCCCGGAAATTGAATCCGCCCGTCTGATTTCTCGTTCTGATCGGCTAAGCTAGGTCGGCAGCGCGACGGGCCGGATTTTGAGGCTTGGAAACGACTACGGCGCGCCGCGGATACCGCAAGACGCGCCGTAGTGGAAACTGGCTCCCCGGGCCGGATTCGAACCAGCGACCGATCGGTTAACAGCCGATTGCTCTACCACTGAGCTACCGAGGATCATCGCCGCGAAGACCGGCGGAAGTGGGCTGCATATAGCAAACACCTCATGCGGATGCCAACCTTAATCTCAAGGCCCTAATCTTGCCCTAAAGCCCCGGCAAACCCATTTCCTCAAAAGGCCCTTTTCCCAGGGCAAATAGTGCGAAAAGGACGTAAAGCATGGCCTCGGTGCGGCTGGGCAAGAGAAAATTTCACCTCCCCGGTTCGCCGCTCATCCGCCAGATCATGGGATTTGCGCTGATCGTCGGGGGCATTTTCGGCTTTTTGCCGATCCTTGGCTTCTGGATGCTCCCGCTGGGCGTGCTGATTCTCTCGGTTGACAGCCCGCCGGTCCGCCGAATGCGCCGCCGGATCGAAGTTTGGTGGGGCAGGCGGCGGCAGTCGAGGCGAGGCGCGCCGTAAGGATCAGTCAATGCCGGGCGAGCCCATGGATTTGGCCAGGACAAAGGGCAGGCCGCTCATCAGCACATCGAGCACTCGCACATCCTGATAATCGCCGTTGAGCGAAAGGCGTGGCAGGCGCATCGGCGTATCGGCGTGTGCTGGGTGGATGAGGCCTTTGCGTGTCGTCGTGGCCGAGCGAAACCCCAAATCCTGCGCCATATGAAAATCGCGCTCGCTCGCCGAAGATGGGTCACCATAGGGATAGGAAAAATGCGTCGGCCGGGCACCAAGCATGGCCTCGTGGCGCGAGAGCCCGTGAGCGATGTCGGCGCGAGCGCGCTCCTCTGAAATCTGCGCCAGTGCGAAATGGCTCGCCGTATGCGCCTCAATGCTCGCATAGGGGCGGGCGGCAAGGTTACGCACGTCTTGCCAGCTCATTGCCACCTCGCGCGTGATGGCGCTCATCTCTATTCCGTGCTCGGTGGCGAGCCTGCGAACTTCGGCGCGCAATGCGTCTTCGCCTAATGCGCGGAGACGCCAATAGATATTCGTCCATGCGGTGTTCTTGTCAGCGAGGGAAGAGGTGCGGAACACTTCTTCGCCTTGGGGAAAACACACACGAACATCGCTTGCCATCGCAATGACGCGTTCGAGTGCCACCCACCAAAGTTCAGCCGTGCCGTCAGGCAGGCTCGTCGCCAGATAGACCGTGAAGGGCACGCGGTAGCGCTCGAAGATTGGCGCGGCGACAGTAAGATTGTCCTTGTAGCCATCATCCAGCGTGAAGACGACAAAACGCTGCGAGAAGTCGCGCGCCGCCAGTCGCTCGACTGCCTCGTCGAGGCTCAGTGTGATGAGGCCACGCTCGCGCACATGGTGCAGCGTCGCTTCGAGGAATTGGGGCGTCACTTCCAGGATGCGGTTCGGTGCGAAGGCCGCACCATCAGCTTCGCGTACCCGGTGCAGCATGAAGATGGTGCCGACACCGCGCATGGACTGCGGGGCGAGGCGATGCGCACCGCTCGCATAGAGCGCGAGCAGAGTGCTGCGAGCCAGCGCGGGTTTTGCCGCCGTCAAGGAATGCCGAAGGTTAACGGTCATCTCTGCCTTATTGCCGCCGACCACCAGGTGAAAAAAGCAGCACGCGCCTTGCAATGCCATTGGTGCGGCAAGAATGCCCGTACGGAATTGAGAAAAGGTTTCGCAAAGAAGCCGTTCGATCCCGGGACGAAACAAGAAACGTACTGATTTGAAACACCACGAGGCCCCCCGTGACAAAGCTCAAGATCGAAAACCAGGCAACCGCTTTTCATTTTTCCGCGCCGCAGATGGCCGCGACACAGGCTGCTCCCCAGAACGAGGGCGCGGTGATCGAAGGTCCGTGGCGCGCGACCCCCGAAGTTTTGCTCTCGATACATAACGAATTTGCCTCGCTCCGCGACGTTTGGATGGCGGTGGAGCAGGCGGGCGATTGCACGGTTTTTCAGAGCTATGGCTGGCTGTCGGCCTGGTTTGCCCATGTGGGCAAGCTCGAAGGCATCGAACCTTGCATCGTCACGGGTTGGGATGCTGGCGGAGACGGCGCGCTCTTCATTCTGCCGCTTGGTATCCAGCAAGGGCGGTTGGGCGCGAAGCTCGTCTGGCTCGGCGGTGGCCTTTGCGATTATCAAGGCCCGCTTCTTTCCAAAGCTTTTCCGCATCGCGTGCGCCACGGCCAATTCAATGCCTTGTGGAAGCAGATCCGCGAGATGTTGCCGCAGCATGACGTTGTGGAACTAGGCCGGATGCCGGAACGCATCGGTGGGCAGGCCAATCCCTTCATGCAGCTCAATCACATTTCGCAACATGCCTCTTCGGCTCATATGACGCGACTGAAGCCGACATGGGATGCTTATTACGATAGCAAGCGCTCCTCCGGCAGCAAGAAGCGCGACCGCCAGAAGCGTCGCAAAATGGAAGAGTTCGGCGTCACCGAACTCGTGACGCCCACGGACAAGGCGGCCATCGCGCGCACCGTCGAGGCGCTGATCGAGCAGAAATCGGCAACTTTCGCCCGCATGGGCGTCGCCAACATGTTTCAAAAGCCCGGTGTTCGCGATTTCTACATAGCGTTGGCGACCGACGCCGCGAACGAAGGTCTGATCCACGTCGCCCATCTCGAAGTCGGCGGCAAGATCGCGGCGGCCAATTGGGGCCTCAGCTTTGGCGGTCGCTATCACTATGTGCTGGCGAGCTACGCCGAACAGGAAGATTTTGCCAAGCGCGGTCCAGGTCTGATCCAATTGATGGACCTGATGAAACACGCGACAGAGGCTGGCCACACGGAATTCGACTTCACCATCGGCGACGAGGGCTACAAGGCCGATTGGTGCGAGGTGGAAATGAAACTTTACGACCACCTCGAGGCCGAAACCGTGCGTGGTCTTTTGACGCTTCTGCCGCGGATGGCATTTCTCAAAGTTAAACGCTTCATCAAGCAGACCCCGGTACTTTGGCAGGCATTCACCCGCCTGCGTGCCGTGGCGGGCTCTCTTCCCGGAGATATTGCTGCCCGGGCCTGAAGGACGCTATCGCTCTCATGGATGCCTCGGTGCTACCCCAACCGTTTAGAAGGCTTGCCGCCCCGCTGCTGGCGCGGGTGGCCGACGGCCATCTTGGGCAAGTGGTTCAGGGCGCGGCGATGGTCATGGGCATCCGCATCGCTGGGGCTGCCATCACGCTGCTAAGCCAGGTTCTGCTGGCGCGCTGGATGGGCGCGTTTGAATACGGCATTTTCGCCTATGTCTGGGTCTGGGTCATCATTCTGGGCATCCTCGCGCCGATGGGCTTTGGCACCTCCACCTTGCGCTTCGTGCCGGACTATCGCGTCAATGCGAAGTGGCGGCGGCTTGCGGGCATCCTGGATGCGTCGTGGCGGATGGTTCTGCTCTTCGGCATGATAGCCATGGTGCTCGGCCTCATAGCGCTGGCAGCCTTCCACAATCAGATCGCGCCTTACTATTTGTGGCCGCTCGCTGTGGCGCTGATTTGTGTACCGGTCTTTGCGCTGACCGATACGTTGGAAGGCACGGCGCGCGCTTTCGGCTGGGTCAATCTCGCTTATCTGCCTGCCTATGTGGTGCGCCCGTTGGCGATTGTCGTCATTGGTGGAGGCCTCTATCTCGCTATAGGCGAATTGACAGGACTTGCTGCGGTCGGCGGCGCGCTTGCCGCGGCACTGTTGACGCTTGGCGGACAAAGACTGGTGCTCAATCGCCGCATCGCGCGGACGATCCCCAAGGCGAAACCCTTTCGCCACACGAAGCACTGGATCATCGCCTCACTGCCGCTGGTGCTGACAGAGGGGCTTTATCTGGCGCTGTTGAATAGCGACATCGTGCTGCTCGGTGTTTATGTCGATCCCGATCATGTCGGCATTTATTTCGCGGCGACGCGGATCGTCAATCTCATCACCTTCATTTATTTCGCGGTCGCGGCCCTTGCCGTGCCGAAATTCGCAGAGCTTCACGCCAAGGGTGATCGCGCAGGCTTGCAGAGTTTCGTTCACGCTATCATCCAGTGGATTTTCTGGCCGACGCTGGCTGTTGCCGCTTTCATCCTGCTTTTCGGCAAGGTGGCGCTCGGCCTGTTTGGCGAGGGCTTCAGCGCCGGTTATCCGTTGCTGGCGATCCTGATGCTGGGTTTCATCGCCCGCGCCTCGACGGGGCCCATTGAGTATCTGTTGAACATGACCAACAACCAGAACGTGACGGCGTGCGCCTATGGTGGTGCGGCGGTGCTGAACATTGCGCTCAACCTCATCCTCATCCCTCATTACGGGCTCGAAGGCGCTGCGGCGGCAACCGCTGTGTCGCTTATCTTCGCCAGCATCTGGCTCTTCATCGCCGTGCGGCGTCGCCTCGGCATCTCGGCTTTCGTCTTTACCTTTTCTCGTGCGTAACCCGGATCGAATATGAGTGACTTGAATAGCCAATCCCTGTTTTCAACCGCGCCCCACAAGGCGCGCGGGGAGACGCGCGTCACCGTTCATTTTCTGAGCCATGCGGCGCGCCATCTGGCCGACATGCCGCCCAGCGCCGATATTGTCGTGCTGCAAAGCGCCGATGCCGTCGGCCCCTATATGGACGCACTGGACGAGCTTGCCGCCGCCGCGATCGACAGCAATCCGCTTTTTGAGGCCTCTGCGCTCGCCGCTGCGATGAAACATCTGGAAGTGGGCGCGTCCGTTCAGGTCGCGCTGATATGGAGCGAGGCAGGCTATGACGCAAAGCGGGTGCTGCTCGGCGCTTTTCCTTATCAGGCGCGCCGCTTCTATCTCGGATTGCCGCTGAGCATCTGGACGATCTGGACGCATATCCACAGCTTCCTCGCAACGCCACTTGTGCGCGCGGGATATGAGCATGAGGCGATCCGGCGGTTCATGGTCTATGCCGATCAGTCGCGCGCGCGCCTCGTGCGTTTCCCGCTACATGAAGCGGGTGGGGCGTTTGGCCCGGCACTGACAGATGTATTGGCTGAGCGCTCATGGCCTTACGTGGAAACCGGACGGCATGAGCGGGCCTTCCTTAAATCCGATCTTGATGGCGAGGCCTATCTTGCCGCGCATATGCGCAAGAAGAAGCGCAAGGAATATAACCGCCAATGGAACCGGCTTGCTGAAACTGGCGATTTGAAATTTGAAACGCTGGACGCCGGGTTCGATATCACGAGCTGGCTTGAAGATTTCTTTTCTCTCGAACGCAGCGGCTGGAAGGGAAAACGCGGTACAGCGCTGGCCGAACGGGAAAACGAACGCTTCTTCTTTGAGGCGATGTGCCTTGAGGCACATAAGGCAGGCAAGTTTCACGCGGCGCAGATCAGGCTCGATGGCAAGCCGATAGCGATGCTCGCGAGTTTCATCGCTGGCGGTGGTGCCTATAGTTTCAAGATTGCCTATGACGAGGATTTCGCGCGCTATTCGCCCGGCGCGCAATTGATGATGAAGGCCATAGGCGTTTTCCACGATGATCCGCGCATCGGCTGGGTCGATAGTTGCGCAATTCCTGATCATCCGATGATCGACCATATCTGGGCCGAACGGCGTGCCATAGCGGATGTGAACGCGGGCACTACCGATGTCCTGAGCCCTTTCCTGATCGCATATTCGAGCCGTGCCACGCGCTTTGCCGAACGCGGCTGGGCTTTGGCCCGCAAATTTTATCATCGCCTGCGCAAGGGGGTTGAACGTGCCTGATCTCATCAAAGTCGAAGCCGGAGCTGTTGGTGCGGAGATGCCTGTGAAGACATTCCGTCTGAAGCATCAACTCGCCAACCATCCGTTGTTCAAGCTCGACCGGCTTGCTCGCCTTGCTGCCACGTTGCCCGCCGATCAGGTGGAGTTCAACGGCCCCGTGCAGCCCAATCAAGATCCGTCGCTGACGCCGCAGAATGGCTTGAGCGCTGAGGAGACGGTACGCCGGATCGAAGACTGCCAGTCCTGGATGGTGATCAAGAATTGCGAGACGGACCCTGAATACAAGGCGCTGCTCGACGACTGCCTCGATCAGGTGGCCGTGCAGACCGACGGCGTGATGGGCGGGGCAAAGAAGCGCCAGGCTTTCATCTTCGTCACTTCACCCAACAATGTGACGCCGCTGCATATGGACCCGGAATATAATTTTCTGCTTCAGGTGCGCGGGACGAAGCGCATGTCGCTCTTCAATCATGAGGATCGCGACATAGTCAGCGAGGAGCAGCTTGAGCTTTACCCCGGCAAGCATCGTAACCTGCCGTATCACGAGGAGTTCGAGAAGGCCGGGACGCAGCAGCATCTGGCGCCGGGCGACAGCATATTCGTGCCGCTTTTCGATCCGCATTGGGTGCAGAACGGGCCGGAGGTTTCGGTGTCCTTCTCGATCACCTGGCACACCGATCATTCGCTGCGGATGGTTAAGCTCTCTTATGTGAATGCGGGCTTGCGCAAGCTCGGCATTCCACAGGCCAGTGTGGGCACTCACCCGGCGATCGATGCGGTGAAGGTCGCGGCCTATGACGTGGCGCGCTTTGGATACGATCTGATGAAGCGCGCTCTGGGTGGGCGGCAGAAAGCCGTGGCGCTGGTCTTTGGACGCAAGGCGGCGACGATTTAGTGAACTGCAAGTGATGCAGTCTCCCCCGGCCGTGCCCCGAGTTTTTTAGGCGGCGCGGCCCGGCCTTGCCGGATATTCCTCGATCACGCTGTCGGTATAGCGGCGATAGCGACGCAGGTTGACGCGGGTAAGTAATACGCCGACGCGGCGGCCGCTGGCAGCGGAGAGGGTTTTAAGGACACGGCTGACGACGCGGCGGCTGGTGGATGACCAGCGCGTCACCAGCACCGTCACGTCGGTCATCTTCGTCAACACCTGCGCATCGGCGGCGGCCATGGCAGGCGGCGAGTCGATGATGACGAAATCATATGCCTGATCGAGTGCCTTCAGCACCCATTGCATTTGTGACGAAGCGAGTGCCGCAGTCGGATTGGGGAGCGGGCCGCCAGCTTGCATGACATGCGCATAGCTGCCGAAATCCTGACGGATCACATGCGCGAAGCTGGCGCGCCCGGTCAGCAATTCCGAAAGGCCGGGTTGCTCTGGCATACCGAGCGTCAGATGAACGGAGGGCGCGCGCATATCGGCATCGACGAGAATGGTGCGATAGCCACCCATGGCGAGAACGCGGGCGAGACTTGCGGCGGTCGATGTCTTGCCTTCATCCTTTTGCGAGGAGGTGACAAGCACCGTGCGGGCGCGCCGGTTGCCGACGCGCGCCAGCATGACGCTGCCTTGCAATCCGCGAATGGCCTCGGCGTAGAGACCGAGCGGGTCGCGCAACACATCGGCGGCGGGGCCACCGGGAACGCGACCGTCAAGCTCGGGCACGAGGCCAAGAAAGGGTGTCCCCGTAATACGCTCGATCTGCTCGGCGGTGCGAAAGCCGCGCGAGAAGACTTCGGCAAAGACGCTGATGATCAATGCGATGAACAGTCCGGCGACGATGGCCAGCGTCAGCACCGCGCCTTTCTTTGGGAAGGTTGGCGTCGATAGCTCCTGAGCGCGCGAGACGATGATGGCGTTAGCGGTGCGCGCATCGGCTTCGGCGCGCGCGTTGGCCTCTTCGTAGCGCTTCAGGAAACTTTCAAGCAGCGAACGATTGGTGGCCGCGTCGCGCTCCAATGCTCGAAGCTGTACTTCATCCTGATTGAGCGCACCCATGCGCGATTGCAGCCGCTTCAGATTGGCGCGCAGCGAGGCGACGCGAGTACCGGCGACGCGGGCATCGTTGGCGAGGCCCTGAATGATCTTATCGACTTCCTTGCCGATCTGATGGTCGAGGTCGGCGAGGTTCGCCTGGGCCTCCATCATCTTGGGATGCGAGGGCAGATAGGTTTGCGTCATCTGCGCGATCTGGGCGCGCAGCGCGACTTCCTGACCGCGCAAGCTCTGGATCAGCGGAGACTGGAGCACGGCGGCTGCCGAATTCACCGAATTGCCGTTCGCGATCAGGCTACGCGCATTTTCAAGCCGCGCTTCCGCCTCGGCGCGATCTGCTTCAGCCGCTGAAAGCTGCCCATTGAGATCGGTGAGCTGCTGCTGTGGAACGGTCGAGCCATTGGTGAGGAAGAGGCCGGATTCGCTGCGATAAGATTCTACCGCGGCTTCGGAGGTTTGCACCTTGGTCCGCAACTCTTCGATCTGCTGGCCAAGCCACTTCGTCGCCTCACGGTTGAGCCCGTTTTTCTGCTCTATCTGCTGGGCGATGTAGAGTTCAGCCATGCGATTGGCGAGACGGGCCGCCATGACGGGGCTGGTTGAGGTGAACTCGATGGCGACGACGCGCGACGTGCCCTTCTGATAGACGTTGAGCTTGCCGAGAACGCGGTCGATCATCACGTCTTCGTGGGGGAGGCCAGCACGGCGACCCAGCAAGGCGGCAAAGCGCGCCATGGCGCTGTGGCGGAGCGAGGGGTTGAACTCGGGCTCTTCGTCGAGATTCAAATCCGCAATCAGCCGCGCGATCAGCGCACGCGAGGTCAGCACCTGCATTTCGCTCTGCACTGTCTCGGCGTCGGGCTGCGTCGGCGCGCTACTCGCATCGAAGCTCGAGACCTCGCCGCTGCGCGTTGAAAGCAAGATGCGCGATTCAACCGTGTAGGTGGGCGTCACCGTCATCAGCCAGAAGAACGCCAATCCCATGAAGGCGGCGAAGGCGAGGCCGATCAGTTCCTTGCGTGCCCAGATGCCGCGCAGCAATTCCCATGGCGAAATGTCAGCGGCGCCCTGGCTGTCTGGAGCGGCACGGCGGCGATCGCTGAAAGATACGGTTGGTGTGCTCTGGATATTGCTCATGCGCTCCGCCCGCCAATAGCGGGTTTTGTGATGGCATGAGTAGAAGGGTTTTTGGTAACGGAAGGTTTAACGGGCCAGCTTGAAATCGTTGGAATATGAAGCGCACCCGAAGCTTAAGGCGCGATGCAAGGCATTAAAGGCCGAATGATTCCAAAAAATTAACCACTCGCGCCTAACGTGGCGGCAAGCGGGATATTTCAAGGATAGTCGGCTCATGGCTCGTCATGCCATTGCATTGCTAGTGCTTTGCCTGGGCGTTGCAGGAAGCGGAATAGCGGCTTGTGCAAGCCGCGCCGCTGTCGGCGAAAGGCCGCTTAGCGAGACAACCGAACCCTACACGCTGGACAGTGGCGACAAGCTGCGCGTCACGGTTTTTGGCCAGCCCGATCTCAGCGGCGAATTTGCTGTGGATGGTAGCGGCAGCATCGCCGTACCGCTGATCCCGCCAGTTGTGGCGCACGGTCTCACCACGAGCGAACTTCAGGCCAGCATCGCCGATGCGCTTGGCAAGACGCTGCTGCGTAATCCGAATGTCAGCGTTCAGGTGATTGAATTCCGTCCGTTTTTTATTCTCGGTGAAGTGATGAAAGCGGGGCAGTACCCCTTCGTCAACGGCATGACGGTGCAAAGCGCGGTCGCCATAGCCGGAGGCTTCTCCTATCGCGCACAGCAGAACAGCGTTCATGTGACACGCAAGGTCGGCGACAAACTCGTCGAGATGGATGTCGATGCAGGCGCGCCGGTGCAGCCCGGCGACACAATTCTGGTTCAGGAGCGTTATTTTTGATGGCTGATGGTCTGGGTCCGGTTCTCGCGCAGCCAATGCGTATTCTGCATGTTTTACGCGCGCCGCTCGGCGGGCTTTTTCGCCATGTCTGCGATTTAACCGAAGGCCAACGCAAGGCGGGGCACAAGGTTGGCGTGATCTGCGGCGACGTGCCCGGCGATCCGGTATCGGCCATCCGCCTGCGCGAGTTGGCTCGGCATTGCGAACTCGGCATCCACGTCATTCCCATGAACCGGATGCCCGGCCTGGGCGATGCGGCCAATATGCTGCGCCTTATATCGCGGGCACGGCTCGTCGGCGCAGACGTGATCCATGGCCATGGCGCCAAGGGCGGGGCCTATGCGCGCCTGCTGCCGCGTCTTGCAGGTGGCGTTCGTGTCTATACGCCGCATGGCGGGGCGCTGCATTTCGACAAGCGCAACATGCAGGGTTTTGCTTTTCTGAACGTCGAACGGATGCTGCGCCGCCGTACCGATGGGTTCATCTTTGAATCCGATTTCGGTCTTCGCGTCTTTATCGACAAGATTGGCGAGCCGGGCGTGACGTCAACAGTGATCCCCAACGGAGTGACAGAGCCGGAATTTGCGCCCGTGGCACCGCATGCAGACGCCGCCGATTTCGTTTTCGTAGGTGAGTTGCGCGAGTTGAAGGGCGTCGCAACGCTGCTCGACGCGGCTACGCTGGCAGGCGAGAAGATGCACCTGCGTATTGTCGGTTCGGGCGAGATGCGCGCCTTCTTCGAGGCTATCGCCGCTCATGTGCCGCCGCAGGTGAAAATTGAATTCATGGGTGCCTTGCCCGCGCGCGACGCTTTCGCGCTTGGCCGTATCGCCGTCGTTCCGTCCTATCATGAATCATTGCCCTATATAGTTCTCGAGGCTGCGGCGGCTGGATTGCCGGTTATTGCAACACGCGTCGGCGGCATGGCCGAGATCTTCGGACCGGATGCCTCGACGCTGGTGAGCCCGCGCGACATAGGCGGTCTGGCCGACAGGTTGCGCCACGCAATCCACAATCCCGATGAAATGGCAGCGCTGGCCGAGCGGCTGCGCAGACGTGTCCGCGCTGAGTTTTCGGCGGCGCACATGGTCGATGGCGTCCTCGGATTCTATCGTACGCTGATCGACGCGAGGACTGAGGCGGTGAACGATGTTCCTCCTATCCATGCGGAGGGACTGCGCTCATGAGCGAGGATGCTGAACGCGGACCGGGTATCTATGCAGCACCCAGCGATGCGGCAATGGATGGCAGCGGGCCGCTGCGTGGCCGTGAGGGCAGTGTGCGCGGCGCAGCGCCGTCGCGCGAAAGACGAGCGCCCATCGTTCCGATGATCTCTCCCGCCGTTGTGCAGGGCACGATGCGGATGCTGGATGCGGCTCTGGCCGCTCTGGTGGGGCTTGTGTTGTTCCATGTCTATCTCGGCGCAGAAGCGCCCGTGCTGAATTTCATCTACTACCCGACGATAGTTTGTGGCGCTTTGCTGACAGTGCTGAGCTTCCAGCTCAGCGGCCTTTATCGCATTCCTGTCCTGCAGCGTGCGCTGCTGCAAATCGGTCGAGCCGGAGTGGCCTGGAGTGGCGTCTTTGTGACGCTGACGGTTCTCGGCTTTATGATGAAGGTCAGCGGCGATGTCTCGCGTCTCTGGTTTGCGGGTTGGTATGTAGGCGGGCTTGGAGCCATTCTCACCGCGCGCGGTTGCTACTCGATGCTGGTTCGGCATTGGATGAAGACCGGTCGCTTGGAGCGCCGCGTCGTCATTGTCGGCGGTGGCGAGCGTGGGTTGCGGCTGATCGAAGCGCTGCGCTCGTCTTCCGCCTCGGACATCAAGATTTGCGGCGTCTTCGACGATCGTGGCGACCAGCGCGTACCAGACGACATTGCAGGCTTCCCCAAGCTCGGTACGGTGGATGAGCTGGTACGTTTTGCGCGCTCCAATCGCATCGATCTTCTGGTGATGGCATTGCCGCTCACTGCAGAGCGCCGCGTGCTGGAGATGATGCGCAAGGTCTGGGTGCTGCCTGTCGATATTCGCTTGTCTGCGCTTGATGCGCCGCTGCGCATGACGGCTGGCACCTATTCCTATGTCGGCAACGTGCCGTTCTTCAATCTGTACGATAAGCCGCTATCTGATTGGGACTATGTGCTGAAGCTGCTGGAGGATCGCGTTCTGGCTGCCGCATTCCTGCTTCTGCTTTCGCCGTTACTGGCGCTC
The DNA here is from genome assembly GCA_964560165.1 of uncultured Parvibaculum sp. Lineage (GTDB taxonomy): Bacteria > Pseudomonadota > Alphaproteobacteria > Parvibaculales > Parvibaculaceae > Parvibaculum. The sequence goes on from CAZLLB010000019.1 coordinate 18,900, forward strand.
ATTGCCGTGGCCATCAAGCTCGATAGCAAAGGCCCGATATTCTTCAAGCAGCGCCGCTATGGCTTCAACAATGAGCTGGTGGAAGTTTATAAGTTCCGGACGTTGAAGCACGAGGCCGCCGACGCCAATGCGGCGAAGCTGGTCACGGCGAATGATGATCGGGTGACGCGGGTGGGGCGCTTCCTGCGTCGCTCGAGCTTCGACGAGTTGCCCCAATTCATCACCGTGTTGAAAGGCGATATGTCGATCGTCGGGCCGCGCCCGCATGCGATTCTGGCCAAAGCGGGTGATGAGCTTTACGGCGACGTTGTTGACGGCTATTTCGCGCGGCATCGCGTGAAGCCCGGCATCACCGGTTGGGCACAGATTAATGGCTGGCGTGGCGAGACGGATACGCGAGAGAAAATCCTGCGACGTACCGAGCACGATCTCTATTACATCGAAAACTGGTCCCTCCTTCTCGATCTCTACATCATCGCGCGTACGCCGCTGTCGATGGTGCAGGGCGAGAACGCTTTTTAAAGGCGCGCTGCGATGGACGGCTGGTTTCCAGACGAGAAGCAGGGAAGGGCGGCCAGTACACGCACGAGTTCCGGCTGGACCGAACGGCTCGGAGATGTGCTGATTTTTCTCGTTATTTTTTCGAGCTTTTATCAAAAGAGCACGCCGGGCGAGAGCCAGCCGGTTCTCTTCGATCTCCTGCTTATCCTGTGCATGGGCTTTTTCTTCATGCTGGGTCTGAAGTTTCCGCGCGGCATCGTCTGGCCGACTTCGATGTGGGGGCTGGTGCTGGCGGGCTACGGCATTGGCGGCATGACGGCAATGTATGTGGACAAGGTCAACTCGTTCATTCAGGTCGCCGCCTATCTGGTTTGCGCTTTCATTTTTTTCACCAGCTATATTTTCGAGGCACCTCAGCGGCGCATGCGGCTGTTGTTCAACGCCTATACGGCTGGCGCGGTAGTTGCTGCGACAGCGGGCATTGGTGGCTATTTTGGCGTTCTCCCGGATGCGCAGAGCTATACGGGTTTTGGCCGCGCTTCTGGCACGTTCAACGATCCGAACGTCTATGGCCCGTACCTGATTGCGCCTGCGCTCTATCTCGGCTTGCGACTAAGCAAGGCCCGCAGCGCCAAGGCGCTTTTTCTCGTGCCGTTGATAGGTATTCTGGTGTTGGGGGTGTTGCTGAGTTTTTCGCGCGGCGCATGGGGCAGCTTTTTGCTTTCCGGTGCCGTTTTCATGGGATTGACGCTGGCCACGTCGCGTTCGGCGGCGCAGTCGATGCGGTTGATTGCCTTTGCAGCCGGTATGGGACTGATCATCGTCACCGTTGTCGGCGTGGCGCTTTCGACACCTCAGGTGGAGCAGCTCTTTGAGCAGCGCGCGGCGCTGACGCAGGATTACGATACCGGCACGGAAGGGCGGTTCGAGAGCCAACGCCACGCCTTCACGATGGCGCTTAATCACCCGCTCGGCATTGGCCCGCAACAATGGGCCATCATCAACAAGCTCGATACGCATAACGTCTATCTGAACGTGCTAGTTAGTGGCGGCTTCCTCTCTGGCGTGGCGTTTCTCGTTTTCATCGGCATGACGCTCATATCCGGCAAGCGCGCCATTTTCGCAAATGGTCCGGGGCAGGAATACCTGATCGTCGCCTATGCAAGTTTCGTCGGGCATATGGCGGAAGCCTTCATCATCGACGTGGACAACTGGCGGCACCTTTTTCTTCTGTTCGGAATGTGTTGGGGCTGCATTCTGGCGGCTCGGGCGCAAGCAGGCGCGCCTCTGCGGCGAACGCCGCGCGAACCACAACTGATTTCCGGCTTCCCCGGCTGAATCCACGCAAACTTCAAATGAAGTTCACGGTGGCGCGTGGTTGCGCTGATGCCTGCCGCGTGAGCGTTCGTATCGGCTCTGAGGGATTGCTTGGAGGCCACGCCCGGAATCGAACCGGGGTAAACGGATTTGCAGTCCGGCGCGTAACCACTCCGCCACGTGGCCGTCCAAGGCGCGTGATATACCAACTCCCCACGCACCGTACAATCTCAATTGCCCGATGCCGGCCGGATGCCCGACAGGGGCTAAGGGGTCAGTATGCCCTCAGGGTCTTGATGGTCCCTTAAAAGGGCCAGAGGAGGGGGAGGGGTGAATTGAGTTTGCCGATGCCGCGCTTTATAACCGCCGGTGCGGCTCAGCCCTTTGGCCCGCCTCTGATCCGGAATTGTTGCCCAGGACATCCCTCATGACCGATTTCGCCGCTGCTCGCATCAACATGGTCGAGAATCAGGTGCGCTGTAATGGCGTCACCGATCTGGGCGTAATCTCGGCAATGAGCGAGGTTGCCCGCGAGCGTTTCACGCCGCCGGCGAATCAGGGCATCGCCTACATGGACGAAAACCTGCCGATCGGAAACGGCCGCTATCTCTTGCAACCCCGCGCCTTTGCAAAGCTCTGTCAGGAAGCCGAGTTGACTGCCGCCGATACGGTGCTCGATGTGGGCTGCGCGACGGGCTATTCCAGCGCCGTCCTGGCGCGGCTCGCGGGATCGGTCGTGGCGTTGGAGGAGGATGCCGCGCTGGCCGCTGCCGCTGCGGCGGCCCTTTCCGGCCTTGCCAATGTGACAATGGCGACAGGCCCGTTGCGTGACGGAGCACCGAAACACGGGCCTTATAGCGTGATTTTCCTGAATGGTTCAGTGCCGGAAAAACCCGAAGTTTTGTGTGGGCAATTGGCCGAGGGCGGGCGTCTCGTCGCGGTCATAGCGGGTGGTCCGGTGGGCCATGCTCATGTCTTCGTGCGTGCTCACGGCATGGTCAGTGGGCGGGTTGTCTTCGATGCGGCCGCCTATCCGCTGCCCGGCTTTGAGGTCGCGAAAAGTTTCGTTTTCTGACGAAAGTTTCCCTTTTCGAATGAGTTGAGTGCAATTTGTGTCTAGTCGCTTTGCAACGCGCTAGGACTTGGCCACTTGCATCCATATATGTAAGTTGCCGGGGACGAACCGGAGACACGTCGCGGAAGCGTTGAGGGGCGAAGCCGCGTTTTGCGGAGAGAAATAAATATGAAACGACCCGTTGGGACGTGGGTAAGGCTTGTTGCTCTGAATGCAGCCAGCGCAACCGCCCTGAGCGCCGTGCTGCTTGCTTCGCCCGCCGCGGCGGAAAGCTTGAATGACGCTCTCGCCGCCGCCTATCAAAGCAACCCCGACCTGATGGCTCAGCGGGCCCAGTTGCGGGCCACAGACGAGCAGGTGCCTCAAGCCCTGTCCGGCTGGCTTCCCAGCGTGGTCGCACAGGGTTCTTATGGTGCTGCCCGCAGCCGTGCCCAGGTGACATCAAACGCTCCGACGATCACCAATAACACCAAGCCGCTGACCGGCGCGGTGACACTCAACCAGAATGTCTTTGCTGGTGGCCGCACAGTCAATGCGACGGAGCAGGCCGAATATACGGTGCAAGCCGGGCGCAATGCGCTTGTTGACGTAGAGCAGACCACGCTTCTCAACGCGGTTGTCGCTTACATGGACGTCATCAAGAATCAGAGCGTCGTGGAACTCAACAATAACAATATCGATGTGCTGAAGCGCCAACTGGAGGCAACGAGCGATCGCTTCCGCGTCGGCGAATTGACGCGTACTGACGTTGCACAATCCGAAGCGCGCCTCAGCGGCGCTCGCACGAGCCTGACGCAGGCTGAAGCGCAGTTGACGGCAAGCCGTTCAGCCTATGCGCGCGTGATCGGCCATGCGCCCGCCACGCTTGAGCGCCCCGCGCCTAACGACAATATTCCGCAGAGCGAAGACCAGGCACGCGAAGCGGCGGCCAAGAATAACCCGAACGTTCAGGCAGCGCGTAACGCAGAAGCGGCGAGCCGGGCGGCGATTTCGGTCGCCAAGGGTGCGCTTCTGCCGAGCTTCGACGTGCAGGCCCAGTATCAATATGGCCGCGAGGCGTCGAGCGGTGTGCATGTGGGCGAGGAAAGCTCGGTCATTGGCGTTCTGACCGTCCCGCTCTATCAGGGTGGCGGCGAATATTCCCGCGTTCGCCAAGCCAAGGAACTGCACAATCAGGCGATGATGCAGATCTCTTCGGCCGTGCGCGCTGTGGACGAAAATGTCCGTAATGCATGGGAAGCTGTGCGTTCGGCCCGTTCGAGCATCATCTCGAGCGAAGAGCAGGTGAAGGCCAACGAAATCGCGCTGGAAGGCGTGAAGCAGGAAGAGCAGGTTGGCTCGCAGACCACGCTGGACGTGTTGAACGCCGAGCAGGAGTTGCTGAACGCTCGTGTGGCGCTGGTGACGGCCCAGAGAAATCTGGCGGTGGCTAATTATGGGTTGCTGGCGGCAACCGGCCAGCTGACGGCCAAACAGCTTCAACTTCCTGTTAAATATTACGACCCGACCGAAAATTATGACGATGTGCACTACAAGGCCATCGGCTTCGGGACGGCGGGAGACGAATAAGGGGCGTCAGGCTTCGTCAAACCGCGCGATTGTTGGCATTGCAGTCAACATCTCCTAAGGTTTTGTCTGTTACACCTGAGGCAGTCGCGATCGGTAGGATGAAGGCATGAGCAACCAAGGCCCGGCACAAGAGCCCACGATGGAGGAGATTCTAGCCTCCATTCGCCGGATCATCTCCGAAGATAGCGGAGGCAAGGACGAGGCGGGAGAGGTGGCGGAAGCCGCGCCTCCGCCGCCCGCTGCTGAGCCTGCTTATGAAGAAGAACTGCAAGAATTCGAGGAGTTTGAAGAGCTCGTCGAGGAGCAGCCTGAGCCCGTGGCCGCTGCACCCGCGCCTCCGCCTGCCTTTGAGGAAGAGGACATTGTATTTGACGAGGAAGAGGTTCTCGAGCTTACCGAGCCTCTTGATCCCGAACCGCAACCTGAGCTGGAGCCCGAACACATTCCCGAGCCTGCGCCCTATCAGCCGCAGGCCCGCTACGAGCCCGAGCCTGACTATGTTGAGCCCGAAGAAGATATTGCCTTTGAGGAGCCTGTCATGAGCGCGCAGTCAACCTATGGTTCTCCGACCCCGGCAGCCGCGGCGCCAAGCCTGCTTTCCAGCGACGCGGCAGGGGCGGCTTCCGCCGCTTTCGGGGCGCTGTCGAGTTCGATGATGACATCCCCCGGCGGTTCCAAGACTTTGGAAGACCTGGTTGCCGATATGCTGAAGCCAATGCTGAAACAGTGGCTTGACCAGAATCTACCGGGCCTCGTCGAGCAACTCGTACGCGAAGAAATCGAGCGCGTAGCGCGCCGGCCCCGCTGAGACCTTACCCGATTTAACCCATGGTCACGGCGGCGCCCCCGAAGCGCCGCCGTTTTTGGTGTTTCAGGGTGCTTGCCGTCATGGCCTGCCCCGTGCTGTAAGGGGGCGCGCCAGACTCCTACCAACAGGCACTATCCCCATGCTCGACAAGACTTTTCGCCCTCAAGATGTTGAAGAACGCCTTTATCGCCAATGGGAAGAGAGCGGTGCTTTCAAGCCCGACCCGGTGCGTGTGGCCGCTGGCGCTGAAACCTTCTGCATCGTCATTCCGCCGCCCAATGTCACCGGCAGTCTGCATATGGGCCACGCGCTCAACAACACGTTGCAGGACGTGCTGGTGCGGTTCAATCGGATGCGGGGCAAGGACGTTCTTTGGCAGCCGGGCCTCGATCATGCAGGCATTGCGACGCAATTGATTGTCGAGCGCCAGATGGAGGCGGAAGGCAATGTCCGCCGCCGCGATCTGGGCCGCGAAGCTTTCGTCGAGCGTGTGTGGAAGTGGAAGGGCGAGAGCGGCGGCACCATCATCGGTCAGCTACGCCGCCTCGGCGCGTCCTGCGACTGGAGCCGCGAGCGCTTCACGCTGGACGAAGGCCTGTCGAAAGCCGTTCTGAAGGTTTTCGTCGAGCTGCATCGCGACGGGTTGATCTATCGCGACAAGCGCCTCGTCAACTGGGATCCGAAACTGCAAACGGCGGTCTCCGATCTCGAAGTCGAGAATATCGAGGTCAAAGGCCATTTCTGGCATTTCCGCTATCCGCTGGCCGATGGCAAGACGGTTCGCTATGCGAGCGAATTCGACGAAGACGGCAAGCCGACCGCCTGGGA
>CAZLLB010000020.1:0-24521 GCA_964560165.1 uncultured Parvibaculum sp.
GTCCGTGTCGTAAACCTTGAAATCGATATCGGTATAGCCCTGCCGCGCAAACTGGATCACGCGCTGAATGTAGTTTTCAGGAACGTGAACGCGCCGCGCCGCGATGATCTCGCGCTTCAGGGCCGGGTTCTTCTTGGGATCGAAGCAATGATCGTCCGACCCTTCACAATTGACGCAAGCCCGCATCACTGCGGCAAGGTGCTTCTGGTTGATCTTCGAGCCGGTGACGAGCGCCGCCACCTTCTGCTCTTCCACGACCTTCCAGTTGATGAAGGATTCGATGTCGGGATGATCCACATCGACGATCACCATCTTCGCCGCGCGCCGCGTCGTGCCGCCCGATTTGATCGCGCCCGCCGCCCGGTCGCCGATCTTGAGGAAGCTCATCAGGCCCGACGATTTGCCGCCGCCCGAAAGCCCTTCCTCTTCGCCGCGAAGCGATGAGAAATTCGTGCCCGTGCCCGAGCCATATTTGAAGAGCCGCGCCTCGCGCACCCAGAGATCCATGATCCCGTTCTCATTGACGAGATCGTCATTGATGCTCTGGATGAAGCAGGCATGGGGTTGTGGGCGCTCATAGGCACTGGTCGCGCGTGCCGTCTCGCCGCTCAGGTGATCGACATAGAAGTGCCCCTGCGCCGGGCCGTCTATGCCATAGGCCCAATGAAGCCCCGTGTTGAACCATTGCGGAGAGTTCGGCGCGGCCATCTGCGTCGCCAGCATGAAAGCGGTTTCGTCGCGATAGGCGAGCGCGTCGGCTTCGGTGTCGAAATAGCCGCCCTTCCATCCCCAATAGGCCCATGTCCCCGCCAGCCGGTCGAAGACCTGGCGCGCGTCTTCTTCGCCGATGAAGCGTTCTTCGGGCGCAAGTGCGGCCAGCGCTTCATGATCAGGTTCGTGTCGCCAAAGCGCCACGGGGATATTTTCTTCGGGCACTGCGCGCAGCACGGCGGCGACCCCGGCGCGGCGGAAATATTTTTGCGCAAGTATGTCGCACGCAACCTGACTCCAGGCGTCCGGCACGACAAGGGAGGCGACCGAGCCAACGATCGAGCCATCGGGATTTCGTATCTCGCTGGTTGTCGTGCGAAAGGAAATCCCCTGATAAGGCGACTGGCCTTCGACTGTGAAGCAACGCTGAATACGCATCGGACCCCTCGGCTGGCTCTTCTTGTTTCGCCCATCGGGGCGGAGCGGGGCAGAAGTGCTGGATTTGGGCACAGCGTTCCCGTCGCGCCTGAGCGCCTTTTTCCACCTATTGCCTAAGCAATTGATTTCAAAAGGTTTCCAGTCGCCTGATTGGATCGTCTGTCGTTAAATCCGGTCTTCGGCCTCCCGCCACCCCTTGGCGGAGACAAATCTTGAGCCGACAGGGCCGGAACGTCAAGCCATAGCGGTTAGGGGTAGTAAAGACGGCTACATTTTGCGTCCGCCGGATCGGAGGGCTCAGCCGAATCGCCATATTCGCGCTAAGCATGCGGGAGGCGGTTAGCCGAAAGGTAACGATTTACACGTGAAATGGAGGCTTCCTGGGAGGGGGAGCGGTATTTCTATGTCGCCAAATATAAGTACGGCCTTCGGCATGCCATTGAAGAGTCTCGACATTCTCATTGTCGATGACAATGCCAACATGCGTTTGCTGGTCCGCACCATTCTGCGCAGCTTCGGCCTTCCCGAAGCCCGTCAGGCGCGCGACGGCACAACCGGACTTGCCGAACTCGACCGCAAAGCCCCTTCGCTGATCATTTCCGATTGGGAAATGGCGCCAATGAATGGCCTCGATTTTATTCGCGCCGTCCGCCGCGTCGGTCGCGAGCCTCTGTGCTTCGTGCCGATCATCGTGCTCACTGCCCATGCCTCGCGTCAGCTCATCCAGGAGGCTTTCGATTCAGGTGCCACGCAGCTTCTTGTGAAGCCCGTCACGCCCGCAAACCTTCTCCAGCGCATCGGCTGGGTGCTTGAGGATGATCGTCCCTTCGAGCAGGTGGGCGGCATCTATCGCCAGGAAATGCGCCTCCCCAAGCCCGCGCCCAAACCAGCAGCCACAACGCAGAAGACGAACCAGGTCTGGTCACTAGACTAAGCCCGGCTCTGGACCATCCCGCCAGCCAATGCCATATTCGGCCCGCCTTCTCCGGGAGGCGGAATCGATTTGCTGGCCTCATCGCGAGGCCCTAACGGTGTGATCTCATGGGCCTTTTCTCCGAAATCTTCATCTGGTGGCACGGCCAGACAATGGGCACGCGCTTCTTCACGTGGAAATACGGCAGGCTCGTTGGCACCGACGGGCAGGGCAATCGCTATTACGAAGCCAAAAACGGCGCCACCGTCGGCGGTTATCCGCGCCGTTGGGTGCTCTATAACGGCTATGCCGAGGCTTCCCGTGTGCCGCCCGAGTGGCATGGCTGGGTCCACAATACGGTGGATACGCCGCCCACCGCCGAAACCTATATCGCCAAGCCTTGGCAGCAGCCGCATCGCCCGAACCTGACGGGCACGCCGCGCGCCTATCGTCCCAAGGGCAGCATCATCCGTGGCGGCGAGCGCCCCAAAGCCACAGGCGACTACGAGCCTTGGCGCCCGCAATGATTTCAAACATTTAAGCCGATCACCTGAGGACCAGCATGCAAAGCAATCTCGTCGAAACGCTGATCGGCGCCATCGTCGTCGTCATCGCCGGCGTCTTTCTCTTTTACGGCTACTCCAATTCGGGCATGCGCAGCGCCGGCGGGTATCACGTGAAAGCGGAGTTCGACCGCGTTGACGGTCTCGCCAATGGCAGCGACGTCCGCCTGTCCGGCATCAAGGTCGGTACGGTGGTGGGTCAGGCGATCGACCAGAAGAATTATCAGGCCGTCGTCACCATGAGCCTCGCGCCGGACGTGAAAATCCCCGACGATTCCAGCGCCAAGATCACCAGCGAAGGCCTCCTCGGCTCAAATTACATCGCGCTCTCGCCCGGCGGCAGCGAAGAGTTTCTGGCCGATGGTGGCGAAATCAGCTTCACGCAAGGCTCCGTCGATCTGATGGGCCTGATCGGTCAGGCCGTCTTCTCCGCTGGTGGCGGAAAGAGCGACGATGGGAAATCCGCTCCTGCTCCCGCTCCGGTCACTCCATAACAGGTTGACGATTTTGCGCCTCGCTCTGTCATTCGCTTTCTTCGTCGCTGCCATGGGGTTTGGCTTGGCCACCGCCAGTGCCGAGCCTTATCCGGTCGCCGTTTTCAATGGCCTCGACAAGATCGCCGCGCATGTAACGAAGTTCGAAGCGGTAAAAGACCAGCCGACGCGCTTTGGCGCGCTCGAGATCATAGTGCGCGCTTGCGACAAGAAGCCGCCGGAAGAACCGCCGCAGACCGCCGCCTATGTCGAGATCAGACAGGTCAACGAAGAAAACGGCGCCGTCGATCCCACGCCGATCTTCAAGGGCTGGATGTTTGCCGAAAGCCCCGGCCTCAATGGCCTTGAGCATCCCGTCTATGACGTCTGGCTCAACACCTGCAAAACCTCTTCGGCACCCGCAACACCCGCGCCATAAGCCGGTGGCATGCGTTTGAAATCGGCTTTCTCCAAGGTCGCTTCATGCAGCCGGGTGCGATAGCTATCCCGCGAAATCTCGACGGCCCCGAACTGCTTCAGGTGAGCCGTCACGAATTGCGTGTCGAGTAACCTGTAGCCACCCGCAATCAATCGCGCGACGAGATGCACAAGCGCCACCTTGCTGGCGTCGGTCTCGCGGCTGAACATGCTCTCGCCGAAAAACACCGCCCCCAGCGACACGCCGTAAAGCCCGCCGACCAGCCGCCCATTTTGCCAGCATTCCACCGAATGGGCGTGGCCACGCGCAAACAGCTCGCCATAAAGCTCGAGGATGCGGTCATTGATCCAGGTGCCTTCGCGGTCCGTGCCGGTCTCCGCGCAGCCGAGCATAACTTGTCGAAAATTCGTGTCGATGCGCACCTCAAACGTCGCCGCCTTGACGGTACGCTTGAGGCGTTTGGGCAGATGAAAGGCGTTCAGGGGCAGAATGCCGCGCCGCTCTGGGTCAATCCAGTATAGCTGCGGGTCGTCGCGCGCCTCCGCCATGGGAAATACTCCGAAGGCATAGGCGCGCAGGAGCACATCGCTATCGATATTGCTCATCCCGGTTTCGTCAACTCCGCTGATCCTGTGCCACCGAATGTAGCGGAGACATGCCATGAGCGATACGGCTAGCTGATAAAGCGCCCGGCGGCATCAGGAAGTTCCACTTCATCTGAACAAAGAAAAGCGGGGGCCAATTATTCGGCCCCCGCTTGCAATAGGTATATCGCGATTCAATCAGAGGCGTTCGACGATGATCGCCGGAGCCATGCCACCAGCCGCGCACATGGTCACGAGACCACGCTTCTTGCCGGTGCGCTCAAGCTCGTCAAGGATCGTGCCGATCAGGATCGAGCCCGTCGCGCCGATCGGATGACCCAGCGCCATCGCGCCGCCATTGACGTTGACCTTGGAGCGATCGAGCTTCAGGTCGCGGATGAACTTCTCGGCCACCACCGCGAAGGCTTCGTTGATTTCCCAGAGGTCGATGTCGTCTACTGTCAGACCGGCCTTCGCCAGCACCTTCTTGGCCGCCGGAACGGGCGCGTTCAGCATCAGCGTCGGGCAGTCGCCCATATTCGCCGTGGCGACGATGCGCCCACGCGGCGTCATGTTGTGCTTCTTCAGATAGTCTTCCGACGCGAGCAACAGGGCAGCCGCACCATCCACGACGCCTGACGAGTTGCCTGCGTGATGGATGTGGTTGAACTCTTTCAACTGGGGATATTTGCGCTGAATGAGGTTGCCGTAAGTGTTGCCCTGATCGTCAACCGGGATGTTCATGAATACCGGGAAAACGGGCTTCAGCGCGCCGAGGCCTTCCATCGTCGTCTGCGGACGGGGGAATTCTTCACGGTCAAGCGCCACCGAACCGTCGAGGTTCTTCACCGCAACAAGCGACTTGGCGAAGCGGTTCTCGGCAATCGCCTGCGCCGCGCGCTGCTGCGAAACGAGGGCGAGGCTGTCCACGGCTTCGCGGTCGATGCCTTCCAGCGTCGCGATCGCATCGGCGCAAACGCCCTGCTGCGACTGCGGATGAATCGAGCGCAGGTGCATGTTGCCGCCATCGAGCATCGGCGGCGTCTTCGGATCGGCGGTCGAGGAGGTGTAGCTCATCATCTCGGTGCCGCCCGCGATCACGAGGTCTTCCATGCCGGACATGATCTGCGCCGCTGCAAGGTTCACAGCCGTAATGCCCGAACCGCAGAAGCGATCGAGCGTCACGCCCGACGCCTTGACGTCATAGCCTGCATCGAGCGCCGCCATGCGGCCAAGGTCCGCGCCCTGCGCGCCGCGCTGGGAGGAGGTGCCCCAGATGATGTCGTCAACTTCGGCGGTGTTGAGTTTGTTGCGTTCGGCGATCGCCTTCAGCACCGTCGCGCCGAGATGCTGGGGATGAAGATGCGCGAGCGCGCCCTTGCCGACCTTGCCGATGCCGCGCGGCGTGCGGACGGCGTCGATGATGTAAGCTTCAGCCATATTATGAGCCTTTCCTGTCGTCTCTTATGAATGCTTGTCCGTACATGCGGTCGAGGCCGCGTTTGGCGGCATTCTAGACGAACTCATATGGTTTCGTCACAGGCTTCGCCGTCGCCCGCCACGCACGCAAGGTCGGCGGACGCGAGGGAAGGCCCCGCGTCCGACAAAAAATCTACCCGTAGTCCGGTCAGCTCTTCGTCTTGAGGTAATTTTCGAGCCAGTGGATATGGTAGTCGCCATTGATGAAATCCGGCTCGTTCACCAGATCCTGAAACAGCGGGAGCGTCGTCTTGATCCCGTCGATCACGAACTCGTGCAGCGAGCGGCGAAGCCGCATCAGGCATTCGTTGCGATTGCGCCCATGCACGACGAGCTTGCCGATCAGGCTGTCGTAATAGGGTGGAATGCGATAGCCCGAATAAGCCGCGCTATCGACGCGCACACCGAGGCCGCCCGGCGTATGGAAATCCTTGATCGTGCCGGGCGAGGGCGTGAAGGTCTTGGGGTCTTCAGCGTTGATGCGGCATTCGATGGCATGGCCCGAGAAGGTCACGTCCTCTTGCCGGAAGCTCATTTCAAGCCCCGCCGCGATGCGGATCTGCTCGCGCACGATGTCGATCCCCGTCACCGCTTCGGTGATCGGATGTTCGACCTGAAGCCGCGTGTTCATTTCGATGAAATAGAACTCGCCTTCCTCGTAGAGAAACTCGATCGTGCCGACGCCGAGATAGCCGAGCTTGCCGATAGCGTTGCGTACAATATCCCCGATCTTCTCACGCTGCGCCGCATTGAGGGCAGGCGAGGGGCTTTCTTCCAGCACCTTCTGGTGGCGGCGTTGCAGCGAGCAATCGCGTTCGCCGAGATGAGCGACATTGCCATGCGCGTCGGCGATGACCTGCATCTCGATATGGCGCGGCTGACCGAGATATTTTTCCATGTAGAGCGCATCGTCGCCGAAGGCGGCTTTCGCTTCCGCCCGCGCCGTCGAGAGCGCGCCCGACAATTCCTCGCGCGAATTGGCGACCTTCATGCCGCGTCCGCCGCCGCCCGCCGCCGCCTTTACGAGAACGGGATAGCCCGTCTCGGCGGCGACCTTATAGGCCTGCTCGTCGCTGGTGATCGCGCCGTCCGAACCCGGCACACAAGGGATGCCGAGCGACTTTGCTGTTATCTTCGCTTGAATTTTGTCGCCCATCAGGCGGATATGATCGCCGCTTGGCCCGATGAAGGTGATGTTATGCGCGGCCAGAATATCGGCAAACCGCGCGTTCTCCGACAGGAAGCCATAGCCCGGATGCACAGCATCTGCGCCGGTGATTTCGCACGCCGAGATGATCGCGGGAATATTGAGATAGCTTTCGCTGGCAGGCGCGGGGCCGATGCAGACGCTTTCATTGGCGAGGCGCACATGCATGGCGTCCGCGTCGGCGGTCGAGTGAACGGCGACCGTCTTGATGCCCATTTCGCGGCAGGCGCGATGGATGCGCAGCGCGATTTCGCCCCGATTTGCGATGAGTACTTTTTCGAACATGGCCCTGTGGCCTATTCGACGATGATGAGCGGTTCGCCGAATTCGACCGGCTGGCCGTCTTCAACGAGAATCTTCGTCACCGTGCCCGCCTTGGTCGCGGGAATGTGGTTCATGGTCTTCATCGCCTCGATGATCAGAACCGTCTGCCCGACGCTAACCTTGGAGCCGACGGTCACGAAGGGCGCCGCGCCGGGTTCGGCAGCGAGATAGGTGGTGCCGACCATGGGCGATGTCAGCGCACCGGGATGCGCCGCATCGCTGACCGGCGCGGCCGCCGCTGCGGTTGCCGCCGGGGCGGGGGCATAGGCCCCTGCCGACACGGGCACCGAGATCTGTGTCACCTGCCGCGCCACACGCAGCTTCAGATCGTCGGTTTCGATTTCGATTTCGCTGAGATCGGTCTCCTTGAGGAGAGCCGCGAGTTGACGGATCAAATTCTGGTCAACGCCTGATGCCTTGCTCATCTCGCTTGCATTACTTTCTGACTTTGGGCTTCCGGATTTCTTGGCTGGTTGGCGGGGTGATGCCAATGTCTCGTTCCTGTCTATTTGGGAATGTCGGCGAGGATCGCATCCAGGGCAAGCGTATATCCTTGAACGCCCAGCCCGCAGATGACGCCTTTGACGACGGATGACATGTAAGAGTAATGCCGAAATTCCTCGCGCTTGTAGATGTTCGAAATATGAACCTCCACAACGGGGATATCGAGCATCGCCAGAGCGTCGTGAATGGCGATTGATGTATGCGAATAGGCGGCCGCATTGATGATGATGCCGCTCGCCATCGAACGCGCTTCCTGAATCCAGGTCACGAGTTCGCCCTCGTGGTTGCTCTGGAGGCAGAGCGCGGTCACGCCCCGCGCTTTGGCATGCGCTGTTACGAGCTTCTCAATATCGGCAAGCGATGTGTGGCCATAGATTTCCGGCTCCCGCAAACCCAGCAGATTGAGGTTCGGCCCGTTCAGCACATAGACGGGCTTTACGTCTTTTGCTTTTGCAACGGACTTCGGGGCGGACGTGGATTTCTTGGCCATTTTCCGGTCGAAATGCCTTGGCATAATGGGTTACGCCCCGATTCGAGGCGGTTCAGTTATACGCAAGTCCCTTATGCGGCGAAAGGCTTTAACCGGCCTGTAACAAGGAGGGAAGATGTCTCATGTCTTCCGGCGCTCCGCAGCTTGAATTGAGGTCTGGCCTCACCCATTATCCCGGCGTAAAGAGCGTTTCGACGCCCGAAACGCCCAATTTAAAAGCGTTTGATATGCAACTCACGGTAAATGGCGATATTCACGAGGTTCCGGGCCCGATCAGTCTTCTGGGCTTGATCGAGCGTTTCGGCCTCGAACCGCGCAAGGTCGCAATCGAGCGTAATCTCGAAATCGTCCCGCGTTCGACTTATGGTCAAACGCAATTGGGCGAAGGCGACCAGCTCGAGATTGTGCATTTTGTCGGGGGCGGGTAGCCGCCCAACCTCGAGACGAGGCGGTTTTGGCCGCCGCGAGTAAACGGGGCGAATAGCGCCCGAGATGAAGGAGTATTCGGTGGCAGATGTGGCGAAGGTCAAGGTTGTGGAAGCTGGCGGCATCGGGGACGACAATCTTGTGGTCGCGGGCAAGGCCTTTCGTTCACGCCTGATCGTCGGCACCGGCAAATATAAAGACCTTGCTGAAAACGCCGCCGCCGTCGAGGCAGCAGGCGCAGAGATCGTCACCGTCGCGGTGCGTCGCGTCAACGTGACGAACCCGAAGGAGCCGATGCTGATCGACTTCATCGACCCGAAGAAGGTGGTGTATCTGCCCAACACTGCCGGTTGCTACACGGCCGAAGATGCCGTTCGCACCTTGCGCCTTGCGCGCGAGGCTGGCGGCTGGAATCTCGTGAAGCTCGAAGTGCTCGGCGACCAGAAGACGCTCTATCCCGACATGATCGAAACGCTGCGTGCCGCCGAAGCGCTGCGCAAGGATGGCTTTGAGATCATGGTCTATTGCTCCGACGATCCGATCATGGCCAAGCGTCTCGAAGATCTCGGCTGCGCGGCCATCATGCCGCTCGCGGCTCCCATCGGCTCCGGCCTCGGCATTCAAAATCCGGTCAACATCCGCCTCATCATTGAGCAGTCGAAAGTGCCGGTCATTGTCGATGCTGGTGTCGGCACGGCGTCGGACGCCGCCATTGCGATGGAGCTTGGCTGCGACGGCGTGTTGATGAACACCGCCATCGCCGAAGCCAAGCACCCGCTCGTCATGGCGCGGGCGATGAAACTCGCCGTTGAAGCAGGCAGGCTCGCCTATCTTGCGGGCCGCATGGCCAAGCGCAAATATGCCGATCCCTCTTCGCCGCTGGCGGGCCTCATCTGATCCAGCTCCGCCACTAGGGGTTGGTCTTTCCAAGTTTACGTTACCAGCGACGCCCTAAAAGTTACCAATACAAGATCTGTTGCTGCCGCCCGCCCAGCAAAACCGTATATTTGAAACGCTGAGGTAATCAGGTCATACAGAGACACCACATCGTTTGATTCCGGGCCAAACCGGAAAGGCCTTTCATCAGCGCCGAACTCCCAATTTAAGACATCTTTTATTCCCGCAGCCGATTGCGCTTTGTTCGGCGCGTACATTCCCTCTTTTATCCGTCCTCTGAATTCCTCAGCATCAAATGAGCTGACTAAACGATAAGCAAAGCTCAAATCACTGCCGCCCCCGAGATCAATCAACTCTATGTTCCGATCAGGATCGTGAACCTTGTATTCGTGATACCCCAGCCTAGTTGAAATGAATGTCATCTCTTCGCTTTTCGGATAATGAGAGCTATAGGGTATCTCCGGTGCACTCTCTATTTATAGGCTGGGCCTAAACGCTTCTCTCATTCAGCAATTCGCGCCGCCGCAGCGTTCGCGGGCGTCTTTCACCAAAGCCATAAGCTCTTCGGTGCCGAGTGCGCCGGGATGCGACTTGCCGCCGATGATGAAGCCCGGTGTACCCTTGACGCCGAGCGCCGAGGCGAGCTTCTCGTTGCGCTCGATGGTCTTTGCGATTTCAGGGTCTGCCATGTCGCGCCGCAGCTTTGCGATATCGAGCCCGGCATCTTTCGCAATTTCCATGATGCGCTTTTCGTCGAGATCGCCCTTGTTGCGATAGAGCGCCTGATGCAACTCGAAATATTTGCCCTGCTTCTGCGCTGCCAGCGCTGCGTGAGAGGCTATGACCGAATCCGGCCCGAGGATCGGGAATTCCTTCAGGATCAGTTTGATCTTGCCGTCATCATGCACGGCCTTCATCAGCGGCCCGAAGGCGCGCTTGCAATAGCCGCAATGGTAATCGAAGAATTCGACGATGGTGACATCGCCTTGCGGATTGCCCGCAACAAACGATGTCGGGTCGTCATAGATCGCTTTCCTGTTTTCCGCGATAGCGGCGTCGGCACGATCTTCTTCCGCCGACGCTTCCTTGGCTTGCAGCTCTGCCATCACCTCGATCATGAGTTCAGGATTCTTGAGCAGGTAATCGCGAACGATCTTCTCGATTTCACTCTTCTGGGTGGCATTGAAGCTCGCGGCTGTCGCCACGTTCGCACTGGCGATCAAGCCGAAAATCGCCAGCAAGGCGAAAGCAACTCCACGAAACATCAAACTCATCCTCTTTGGTTCTCACTCTGAGCGGTCACGATATCCTGGGCACGAAGCCAGTCAGGCGAACCCGCCTTGAGATATCTTTGCGCCTTTTTGGCATGCATACGGGCGTCTCCCATAGCACCTATGGCGTCGTAATATTGCGCCGTTGACAGTTCTGCCAGACCAATATTGTTGGCGCGGGCATAGGCGATGGAGATCTGGTAATAGGCGAACGGATTTTCGGAATCCCCCTTCAGGGATTCTTTCAGCAATCCCAGCGCCTCATTGTTCAGTTCAGGTTTCTCCAGCGCCAGCATTGATTGCGCCAGCGCCATCTGGAATTGCGGCTCCTGCGGCTTCAGCGCATTCGCCTTCCGATAGCTCGGAATGGACTCCGCTACCTTGCCGCCCTCAAATTCGACCTGGCCCTTAAGTTCCCAGAAATAAGGGTTGTCGGGGTGTTTCTGTATCAGCGGGGCCAGTTCCGCCAGCGACTTCTCATTGTCGCCAGCCTTGTGATAGGCGACACTGCGCGCGTAATGGGCAAAGTCGCTCTGATCTTCCGCTGGATAGCGTCGGAACGTGGTGTCGGGATCGTCCACGAAACCATTGATCTTCGCCTGCACCATCTTGAAGTGATAGATGCGCTCGGGCGGATCGGGCTTGTCGAAATAGGGAGAGGCGCGCACCCGCTCTTCCAGCGATGCAAGGCGATCTTCCGAAATCGGATGGCTTCTGACGAATGGGTCTTGCGACGCGGTGCTCAGCGCCTCCTGATCGCGGAACTTCTCGAATAGCATCAGCATGCCTTTGCCCGATTGGCCCGAGCGTTCGAGATAGGTTGCTCCGGCCTGGTCGGCGCTGCCTTCCTGCTGGCGGCTATAGGTCAGCATCGACCGTTGTGCGACCTGCATTCCGCCCGCCAGAATGGCCATGCCCGCATCGCCTGCGCCCGCAACGATTGCGCCGAAACCGGCAAGCAGCGATGCGTAATAGGGCAGGGCGAGCTTGCCCATGGCTTCCTGTCCGCGCGCCAGATGCCCGCCGGCCATATGACCGGTTTCATGCGCGATGACGCCGATCAACTCCATCGGCGAGTCGGATTGGGTGATGAGCCCGGTATTGATGAACATCCTCTGCCCGCCAGCGACGAAGGCGTTGATGCCGGGGTCCTTGACCAGATGCACATGCACAGCCGATGGCACGAGGCCCGCCGCGCGCCAGATCGGCACCGAATAGTCCCGGATCATCTGTTCGGTTTCAGCGTCCCTCACCAGCGAAATGCTCTCGGCATAAGCGGGAGCGGCATTGGCAAAAGCGAGCAGGGCGCTCAAACAGATCGCACCGGTCGTCCTCAGAGGCATCGCAATATTCATCGTCTCCCCTTACTCACTTCCCCACCGTCTGCAACGTCTGTTTCAACGGACGACCAATAAATCTCCGTTGAAAGCGCGAGCCGGGCCGACTAAACGGTAGGGGCGAGCGTTTCGCCCGTCAATCGAGCCAACCCGGCGAATGGCTTATGCGTCGATTCTCGGCTTTCCATTATTTATGGGAATGCCGACAAAGAACAAAGCCTCTAATAGAGGCCGAATTGTGAGGGCCGGTGGCGGCCCCCGCTGGATAGAGAGCCGAGAGCCGGTCACGGCCGAAGGGGAGACCTGAACGTGCGCACCACCTGGTTGAAAACGGCCCGTCCCGTCGCCGGACTGGCCTTCGCCTCCCTCCTTGCCGGTTGTTCGATGATGCCCGGCTCAGGCGGCTCCGACGTGCCGCTGGGTGCGACCGTGACGAGCGGCGTTGAGACCAAATCCAGCCGCGACGACATCGCGGGCAAAAAAATGGCGCTTCAGCCCTCCGATAGTTCCTTTGCCGGAGCAGTCATCGCGGACGAGCCCGCGGCCGCGCTTATCGCTCGCAACATTCTTGAGAAGGGCGGCAACGCCGCCGATGCGGCCACCGCGCTTTACTTCGCCCTTTCCGTCACCTATCCGGCTGCGGCCAGCCTCGGCGGCGGCGGCGTCTGCCTCGCGCGCGAAGGCGGCAAGGAGCCAGTCGAAACCATTTCCTTCCTCACACGCCGACCCGTCGAAGGCGGCGCGGTCGCCATTCCCGGCAACGTGCGCGGCTTCGCGCTGCTTCAGGCGCGTTACGGTTCGCTTTCCTGGTCGCAAGTCGTCTCGCCCGCCGAGCGTCTGGCCGCCACGGGCTCTCAGATCTCACGCTCGATGGCCCGTCAGCTTGCGGACAACGCGCTGCTGATCGGCAACTCCGCCGATTTGCGCAAGGCCTTCGCCCACGCCGATGGCACCGCCTATGGCGAGCTCGACACCATCACCCAGTCCGCGCTTGCGGGTACGCTCGCGCGGGTGCGCAATCGTGGCGTCAACGGGTTCTATGAAGGCGAAACGGCGCGCCTTCTCGTGGCCCAGTCACGTGCCAAAGGCGGCGCGCTCTCCGCTTCCGATCTTGCAAACTATCGCCCGGAAGTCCTCCCCGCCCAGCAGATCGCGGCGGGCCAACTGACGATCATGCTGCCCGCCCGCAATCTCGGCGCGGGTGCCTTTGCCGCAACGCTTTGGAACAACATTCAGGGCGCATCCGGCGCGGCGGCGCTTACCGCCGCTGGTGAGCGCACGGCAGTCTCGCTTGGCGCGCGCGCCGGGGCAGCGCTTGATGGTGATTACGGTTCGACCTCTTTCGTCACTGTTGACGGCAAGGGCGGCGCAGTCGCCTGCGCCGTCACCATGAACGGCGCGTTCGGCGCCACGCGCGTTGCCGATGGCACGGGTGTCGTTCTCGCCGCCACACCGCAAGCCACAGTCAAAGGCCTCGGCTCCGCCTTTCTGGTTCCGGTCATGGTCGTCAAGGCAAAGAGCAGCACCGGCCTTTATGTGGCAGGCGCGGGCAGCGGCGCGCCCAAGGGCGGCGCTGCCATCGAGGGCGTCGTCGCTGCAGCTTTGACGGGCGTGGACGGCGCGGCCGCTTCGGCACTCGCCTCAGGCCCGGCCGACGCGCGCTCGTCTGCCCATGCCATCGTTTGCACCGAAGGTTTGCCCGCGGGCACCTGCTCGCTCAATGTCGGCCCGCGCGGCTTTGGCGTCGGCTTCGGTGCCGTCGCCTCGGGTTCCTGAGGAAGCGCCCGTGAGTTCACGTCTCGATGTTTCCAGCCGTGGGACCAGCGCGCCCTTCATAGCCATGGAAGTCATGCGCGAAGCCGCAGTCCTTGCCGCGCAAGGCGGCGTCAACGGCAAGCGCATCATCCAGCTTGCGGTCGGACAACCCTCCACCCCCGCGCCGCGCCTTGTGCGCGAGGCGGCGGCCCGCTCGCTCGAAAAGAGCCGCCTCGGCTACACTGACAGCCTGGGCATTCTGAAGCTCCGCGAACGCATCGCTCGGCACTATGACGAACATTACGGCCAGTCCGTTTCGCCAGATCGCATCATCGTCACATCGGGATCGTCGGGCGGCTTCGTGCTCGCCTTCCTCGCCTGCTTCGAAGCGGGGGCACGCGTCGCCATCGCTGAGCCTTGCTACCCTGCCTATCGCAACATTCTGAAGTCGCTCGGCCTTGAAGTCGTCGGCATTCCTGTCGGTAACGAGACGCGCTGGAACCTGACACCGGAGCTGATCGCCGAAGCCGAGCGCCGCCATGGCCGCATCGCCGGTGTGCTGGTCGCAAGCCCCGGCAATCCCACGGGCACCATGCTCGACGCTACTCAACTCGCCGCTCTCACCGCGTCATGTGAAGCGGAGGGGCGCTGGTTCATCTCCGACGAAATCTATCACGGCATCAGCTACGGCGTGCCCGAGACGACGGCGCTGGCCTCGTCTTCCGAAGCTTTCGTCATCAACAGCTTCTCGAAATATTACAGCATGACCGGCTGGCGCCTCGGCTGGCTCATCGCGCCGCCGCGCATGATGGTGCCCCTCGATCGCCTCGCGCAGAATATCTACATCTCGCCCGCCGCGCTCTCGCAGGAAGCTGCCATCGCCGCCTTCGATGCGACCGAGGAGCTTGATGCCAATGTCGCCATCTATGCCGCCAACCGCAAATTGCTGTTGGAAGAATTGCCGAAAGCAGGCATCGACAATTTTGCGCCCGCCGATGGCGCTTTTTATCTCTACACGGACATAAGCCGCTTCCTCCGTCCTGATGGCAACACCGACAGCACGGAGTTCTGCAAACGCATGTTGCGCGAGATCGGTGTCGCCTCGACGCCGGGCTACGATTTTGAATCCGCGCGCGGCAGGCAGATGGTGCGCTTCTCCTTTGCCGGAGCTACCGCCGACATGGCCGAAGCGGCAGACCGCATCAAGGCATGGCTCGCCTAGATCAACCCGTTCGGCGCGACGAGAATCTTTCCGGCGCGCCCGCCTTCCTGCGCTCGGACAAGCGCGGCGCGAATGTCGTCGATCTCATAAACATGATCGACCGGCGCTGAAATCGTTCCATCCATGATCCGCGCACCCAGCTCCGCATAGATCGCCTCTATCTCAGCCGCCGACCGCTTGGCGAGAAACCGCCCAAGCATGAAACCCGTCTGCGTCACGCCGCGATAGATCAGGTCTGCCACGCTCATTGCCTGCGGGTTCTCTCCTGACATTGACCCGTACGTACAAACAGTGCCGCCATCCGCAACGCAAGCCGCGATCCGCGCCGTCGCCGCGCCCGACACCGCATCAAGCCCCAGTGGTATTGCTGCGCCACCCGTCGCTGCCTTCACCCGCTCGGCGAGATCAGGCCCATCGAGCAGACACACATCGGCCCCAAGCGCCTTCAATTCATCAAACACATCGGCGCGTCGCACCACATTGACGGTGCGCAGCCCTCGGCCCTTCGCAATCGAAATCACCAGCCTGCCCACTGCCGAATTGGCGACGTTCTGAATGACCCATCCACCCTTCGGCACACCCACAATGTCGCTCAGCAACAGCAGCGCCGTCGGCGGATTGATCCGCAGCATTGCCGCCTGCCGCAACTCGACGCCAGCGGGTAAACGAATGACGTCCTCGCCTCTGACGCGCCGCTTCTGTGCCCAGTTTTCGCGTTGCAGGTTGATGACGAGATCGCCCGGCTTCACATGAGCAACGCCCGCGCCCACCGCGCTAACCCGGCCAACACATTCCGCACCCGGCGTGGCGGGGAAGGGCGGCTTGATCCTGTAGCCGCCGCGACAAAAAGAAATGTCAGCGGGATTGATCGGAAAGGCGATCACATCGAAAACGACCTCGCCCGCCTCCGGCGCGCCGACATCGGCCACCTCCGCGCAAGCCGCCACATCTTCGGGTACGCCATAGGCGTTGAGTTCAATGCGCTTCATGTCCACTCCCTCTCGCGACACCTGAATTTTCAGCTACAATCTCCGTCAGAGCAAGCAGGCGACCCATCATGCCCGTCAGTCCCGAATACAAAGAATTCATCATCGAGCAGCTTGAGCGGCTCGGGCCTGTCCGAATGCGCGGCATGTTCGGCGGCGCGGGCGTCTATCTCGACGACCTGATGTTCGGCCTGATCTTCGATGAAACGCTTTACCTCAAGGCTGACGATCGCAATCGCCCCGATTTCGAGGCTGAAGGCATGGGGCCTTTCACCTACGAGATGAGCGATGGTAGCCACGGCTCCCTGCGCTATTGGGAGGTGCCCGAACGCCTCTATGACGACCCCGACGAACTGGTCCAATGGGCCCGAAAATCAATAGAGGTCATGATGGACGTACAAGCCGAAAAACGCGCGAAAGCCGCAAAAGTCCTCGAACGTAAAGCCAAAGCCGGCCCGAAAAAGAAGGTCGCTAAAAAGCTCGCAAAGAAACCCGACGCTAAAAAATAAATCTCGCGCAAGGAGGAGTGCAGCATGGCGAAGCTCGTCTTTGGAATGAACCAGTCGTTGGACGGCTATGTCGACCACACGGGCATGCCGTCCGGCCCCGCGATCTTCCGTCACTGGACAGACCACGTGCGCGACATCGCGGGTAGCGTCTACGGTCGCCGCATGTACGAGATCATGCGCTATTGGGACGACGACCTTCCCGAATGGACCGCCGAGCAACGCGAATTCGCGGCAGCATGGCGGCATCAGCCGAAATGGGTCGCGTCGCGCTCACTGAAGTCGGTCGGCCCCAACGCCACTCTTGTCGATGGTGATATCGCGGCGCTGATTCGTGACCTGAAAGCTCGCCTCGTCGGAGAGATTGCGGTGTCCGGACCGGACCTCGCACAAAGCCTGACTGACCTCGGCCTCATTGATGAGTACCGGCTTTACTTCCACCCGTTCGTACTCGGTCACGGCACACCATTTTTCGCCGGCCCCCGACCACCTCTCCATCTCGCATCCATTGATCGCATCGGCAACGATGTGATCAGACTGACCTACGTTCCGGCTCCATCTCCGCAACAGGAGGGGGCGCCATGATCAGAACGGCGGTACGCGCCGAAACCGGACGAAATGAGGACGGGCAGGTCGTGTTTCGCAAGGACATCTGAACCCGAGCGCTCAGTCTTTCGGCGCCATCGCGGCCAGCATCTCGCCCATCTTCGCATGCAGCATGTTCATCGCCTTCAGCGGGCGTACCATCACCTTGAAGCTGTTGATCTGTCCCGCCTCGTTCCAGCCGATCATGTCGATGCCGTTGATCTTGATCCCATCGATCTCCGTTTCGAATTCGAGAATGGCCGATGTCGGCCCGAACCATTCGCCGACATATCGGAATGCTTCATTGCCAAGCACTTCCATCGCCGCTGTCAGGTAGAGCTTGGTGATTGCCTTGCCCATCTGTGGCGTATGGACGACCGGCGATTGAAATACCACGTCATCGGCCAGCAACAGATCGAGACCGTGCGGGTCCCGCGCCGTCATGGCCTGGTGCCAGCCTTTGATTGCCGCTGGGATCGCTGCGGGAGCCACGCTCATTCTCCCTTGAACTTCGCCGGGCGCTTTTCAAGGAATGCGCGCACACCTTCCTTGAAGTCATCGCTCCCGCCCGCCGTCCGCTGGAACTGGCGCTCAAGGTTCAATTGTTCCTCATAGCCGTTATCCGTGCTTTCCCAATAGAGCTGGCGGATGAGGCCCAGCGTGAGGGTCGGGCCGTTGGCGAGGTCATGGGCCAGCGTCTTCACTTCGCCCATCAGCTTCTCATCGTCATAAACGCGATTGACGAGGCCCCAGGCCAGCGCCGTCTCGGCGGGCAGCTTCTCGCCCAGTAGCGACAATTCCATAGCGCGCGCCTTGCCGACGAGGCGCGGCAGAATCCACGTCGAGCCACCATCTGGCACCAGACCGATGCGTCGGAAGGCTTGCAGGAAATAGGACGAGCGCGCGCAGACGACGAGGTCGCCCATCAGTGCGAAGCTCATGCCGACGCCCGCCGCTGGTCCATTGACCGCCGTGACAAATGGCATCTTCAGATTGCGCAAACGGCGCAGGAAGGGGTGATACATCGTCTCAAGCCCCGAACCGGCATCGTGCTTTGCGCCGCTATTGTCGCCGCGCCCCTGCAAATTCGCGCCGGTGCAGAAGCCGCGCCCTTCGCCCGTCATCACGAGGCAACGAATGCCGTTCTTCTCGTCCTCGACGGCGTCCATCGCCCGCATCAATCCGCCAAGCATTTCCGGCGACACGGCGTTCATCACTTCAGGATGGTTCAGCGTCAACGTGCCGACATGCCCGTCTATATCGAGCTTCGCGCGTTCGAATTCCATGGTCTTTTCTCCCTGAGTTTATTTAAATTTTGCTTCGCTCTTGGTGAGGAACGCTTTCACGCCCTCGGCGAAATTCGGATGGTCGCCCAGCCCGCCCTGCGTCACGCGCTCATATTCAAGCTGGTCGTCATATGAATTATGCGGCGCCGTGTCGATGGCGGTGCGGATCGCAGCAAAGGCATTGGCTGGCCCTTTGGCGAGCTTGCCGGCGACGGCCATCGCCTCGCCCATCAGCGCTTCATCATCGACGCATTTCCAGATCAGGCCCCAGTCGGCAGCCGTCTCTGCGGAAATACGGTCGCCGGTCAGCGCCATGCCGAGCGCGCGCGCCCGGCCGACAAGGCGCGGCAGATGCCACGTCACGCCGAGATCGGGGATAAGGCCGAGCTTCGGCCCGAACACCGAGATGAATGTCGCCGATTTCGCCGCGATGCAGATGTCGGCGACAAGCGCGAGGCCCACGCCGCCGCCCGCCGTCGTACCGTTGACTGCCGAGACGATGGGTTTCTGCAAAGCGTAAAGTTCGCGCATCATCGGGTTGAAACCGACCTTCATGCCGTGAGCGACGCCTTGTCCGATGGTCATGCCCTCTTCGCGCGGAAATCCGGTGGACAGATCCGCGCCCGCGCAAAAGGCGCGGCCCGCGCCGGTCAGGACGAGAACGCGGGCGCTCTCGTCTTCCGCCACTTCCTTCACCGCCGCGCGCATCTCTTCGATCAGCTTCGGGTTGATGCTGTTCAGTACGTCTGGCCGGTTGAGCGTCAGTACGGCGACGCCGTCATTCGTTTCAAGCTTGATCGTCGTCCGTTCGGTCATGGCGGCGTCCGTCCCATATCGTTCGTTCTTGATTGGGGGAGAGCATAGACGCGCGCTCCCGGAGACGGAAGGGCGAGGCGCCTTCATGCCCGCGCCACCATCCCGCCGGGACGTTGCGTCAAGCGCTTGCGCGCTCGCTATTCTCTTCTGGAAACGGGAAGGAGCGAGTGACCTCAGCTCGCCTTGGCTTTCGGCAAGGCGTCGGCCTCTTCGCTGATAACGCGATTGCGACCGCTGCGCTTTGCCGTGTAGAGGCAGGCGTCCGCGCGTTCGATCAGTGCCGAGGGGCTGTCGCCGGCACGCAGCGTGGCGACGCCAAGCGACATGGTCACGCGACCCAGCGATTCCCCGGTCGAGCGCTTGACGAGTTCGCGCGCTTGCACGGCTTCGCGCATGGTATTGGCGATCTTCTCCGCGCCCGTCGTCGTGATGCCCGGCATGATGATCGCGAATTCTTCGCCGCCATAGCGCGCTACCGTGTCGCCCTCGCGCACACCGCCCTTGAGGCAGCTTGCGACAAGCCGCAGCACCTGGTCGCCAGTACGGTGGCCCCAGCTATCGTTGAACATCTTGAAATGGTCGATGTCGCCGATGATGAGGCACATATTCGTGCGCTCGCCATTTGCGCGCGTGATTTCCTGCAACAGCGTTTCGTCAAATGCCTTGCGGTTGGCCACGCCCGTCAATCCGTCGGTGCGCGCTTCGTTGCGCGCCTTGGTCAGGTTGGCCTGAAGCGTGTTGAGTTCGCTCTTCGTCTCGTTGAGGCGTTCTTCCAGTTCCTTGCTGCGGCTCTCCATCTGCATCGAGGCGCTCATGATCGCGCCGACAACGCGGCGAATATCGGCGGGCGTCGATGTGTTGGACAGGCCGTCGCTGGCCTCCCGCACCGATGATCCTAGAGCGGAACTATCGCCGACGGTCTGTTGAACCAACTTCTGGATTTTCTCGACTTCGCTGTTCAACTTGTCGCCGGCATCGAGCGTCGCATCGGTCAGCGCCGTATGGGCTACGAAACGCTGATGCAGATCAGTCGAAAGCGTCTCATCGATCTTCTTGCCTTCCTTCAGGCGCTGGTCGATTTCGTCGTTGAGGTTGCTGTCCTGGCCGGACGCATAGCGGAACCAGACTTCATAATTTGTCGGCAGAGGCACGACCTGGTGACGAGCCATCAGGCCGAGCGCTTTCATGCTCCATTCGGTGGCAACCGCAATGTCGTCTGTATAGATATTCACGGTCTTGCCCTCTATTTCCCCTTCCACGCGCCGGGAAAGGACGATCTGTGTCTGACGAGAGGTTAGGCGATCTTCGTTACGCAGGCGTAAATCGCGGCAAGAACCCGCCATTTTTAGGCAAATTGCCCCAAGGTTAGGGTAGGGGCCGAAATCGTGGCTTTTGGCCGTTGATGGGCCTGCCCGCGTGGGCCTTTGTCATGTATATTTTACCAAAATAGCCGCCGGTGCCCCCACCGGTCGGGGCGAACGGGAGAAACAAACATGAGCCTTGCAGAAACCAACACCCGCGAAGCGGATAGCAGCGCGATTTCCGCCTCGATCCGCAATATTCTGGACCGCCAGAAGGCGGCTCACATCAAAGACGGCCCGGCCAGCGCCGAGCGCCGCATCGACTGGCTGGATCGCGCCATCGCGCTGGTTGTCGATAATCAGAAAGAGATCGCCGAGGCGCTCGCCTCCGATTTCGGCCATCGCAGCCATGAACAGACGCTCCTCACCGACGTCATGGGCTCCATCGGCCCGTTGAAGCATGCCAAGAAGCATCTGCGCCAGTGGATGAAGCCGGAAAAGCGCAAAGTCATGTTCCCGCTGAACCTGCTTGGTGCCAAAGCTCGCGTCGAGTTTCAGCCGCTCGGCACCATCGGCATCATCAGCCCATGGAATTTCCCGATCAACCTGACCTGGACGCCGCTCGCCGGTGCTTTCGCGGCAGGCAATCGCGTGATGATCAAACCGTCCGAATTCACGCCCGCCACCTCCGAACTGATGGCCCGCATGATCCGCGGCGCCTATGACGAGACTGAAGCTGCCGTCATCACCGGCGGTCCCGCCGTCGGCGAGGCATTCTCGAAGCAGCCCTTCGACCACCTCCTCTTCACCGGCGCGACCTCCATCGCCTATCACGTCATGCGCGCTGCAGCCGAGAACCTCGTACCGCTGACGCTCGAGCTTGGCGGCAAGTCGCCCGTCATCGTTTCGCGCTCGGCCAAGATGGACGACACGGCGGCCAAGATCATGACCGGCAAGACGCTGAACGCCGGCCAGATTTGCCTCGCGCCCGACTATGTCTTTGTGCCCGAAGGCCGCGTTGACGAATTCGTCTCCGAAGCCACGAAGTCGGTGAAGAAGATGTTCCCGACCCTGAAGGACAATCCCGACTACACCTCGATCATCAACCAGCGCCACTACGACCGCATCAACGGCCTTGTCGATGACGCCAAGGCGAAGGGCGCGAAGATCGTCGAGATCAATCCGGCCAACGAAGATTTCACCCAGCAGCAGGCGCACAAGATCGCGCCGACCATCATCCTTAATCCGACAGACGACATGAAGGTGATGCAGGACGAAATCTTCGGCCCCGTCCTGCCGGTCAAGACCTACAAGGACGTCTCCGAAGTGCTGGGCTACGTCAACGCCCATGCTCGTCCTCTCGGCCTCTACTATTTCGGCGACGATGCCGCCGAGGAGCGTCAGGTGCTCGATCGCACAACCTCGGGCGGCGTCACCGTCAACGACGTCATTATGCATGTCTCGATGGAAGACTTGCCTTTCGGCGGCGTCGGCCCGAGCGGCATGGGCGCCTATCACGGTCATGACGGCTTCAAGACCTTCAGCCACGCCAAGGCGGTCTATGTTCAGGCCAAGGCCAAGATGGTCGCTGAAATGTTCCGCGCGCCTTACGGTCCCAAGACCCGCAAGACGCTCGCCAGCCAGATCAAGAAATAGGCGCAAGATGGCCGGGCCCGACCCGGCCATTTTTCTATTCCGTCATAGCGAGGCCCACGGGGCCGTGGCAATCCATCTTCGCTCATAGCACGGCGCTGGATTGCTTCGTCGCTCCGCTCCTCGCAATGACAATCATCCCGGAGATTTTCCATGCGTTCTGTCATGCTTCCGCTCATCGCGGGCCTCTCGCTCCTCTCCCTCGCCGCTTGTGGCGACAAGGCGACGCAAACGGTGGAGGAGGGGATGGGCGCAACGCCGAAGCTTCCTGCGCCGAACGCAACGCTTCTGCCGACCGTCAAGATCGCAACGGCCAAAGGCTGGGCCGAAGGTGCCAAGCCAACCCCTGCCAAGGGCCTCGCGGTCGCGGCCTTCGCCAGGGATCTCGATCATCCGCGCTGGCTCTATGTCCTGCCAAACGGCGATGTCCTCGTGGCCGAAACCAACACTCCGCCTCAGCCTGGCGAGGCGGGTGGCATCAAGGGTTGGGTTGCGAGCATGGTCTTGAAGCGCGCCGGAGCCGCCGCGCCGACCGCCAATCGCATCACGCTTCTGCGCGACGCTGATGGTGATGGTGTCGCCGAAACGCGCGCCCCCTTCCTCGAACATCTCAACTCGCCTTTTGGCATGGCGCTTATCGGCAATGATTTCTATGTCGCCAATGCCGATGCGATAGTTCGCTTTCCCTACAAGGATGGCGAAACCAAAATCACGGAGCAGGGCGTCAAGGTCGCCGATCTTCCCGGCGGCCCGATCAACCATCACTGGACGAAGAACATTCTGGCGAGCCGCGACGGCAAGCACCTCTACGTCACAGTCGGCTCAAACAGCAATGTCGGCGAAAACGGCCTCGATGCCGAGAAGGATCGCGCCGCCATTCACGAACTCGACCTCGCCACCGGCAAGATGCGCCTCTTTGCCTCCGGCCTGCGCAATCCGAACGGCCTTGCCTGGCAGCCGCAGAGCGGTGCGCTCTGGACCGCCGTTAACGAGCGCGACGAAATCGGCAGCGACCTCGTTCCCGACTACATGACCTCGGTGAAGGACGGCGCCTTCTACGGCTGGCCCTTCAGCTATTACGGTCAGCATGTCGATGAGCGCGTGCAGCCGCAAAATCCTGAACTCGTCGCCAGCGCCATCGCGCCCGACTATGCGCTGGGGCCGCACACAGCCTCGCTCGGCCTCGCTTTCTATGAGGCGAATTTGCTGCCGTCGCAATATGCGGGTGGTGCGTTCATCGGTCAGCATGGCTCCTGGAACCGCAACCCGCTCAGCGGCTACAAGGTCATCTTCGTGCCTTTCTCCGGCGGTATGCCCGATGGCCCCGCCGAGGACGTGCTGACCGGCTTCGTCAATGCTGACGGGGACGCACAAGGTCGTCCGGTCGGCGTCGCGGTAGATAAAGCGGGTGCGCTCCTCGTTGCAGACGACGTTGGCAACATCGTCTGGCGCGTCACGCCTGCGAAATAGGAATACACGCCTTCGGAACAAACAAAAAAGGCGGCCCTCAGGGCCGCCTTTTTTAATCTGTATAAAGCCGAAAGCCTCAGGCCTCTTCGGCCACGACCTCTTCGATTTCGATCTCGGCTTCTTCCTCTTCCGCTTCGATCGGGCTGCGCTTGGGCAGCTTCACAGCGCGCAGCATGAAGGCGGGCACGTGATCGCCGAGGCCGACAACGCGCGGGCCGTCGTCATCGTCGCGCCCACGTCCGCGCGAACGGTCATGGCGCTCGTTGCGGTCGCGGCGCGGCTGTTGTTCATGGCGGCGCGGTTCGTGCGGGGCATGTACGGCGGCAGGATGTTCGATCACATCCGCAACAAGCTCCGCCACCGGATCGTGGATAACCGGCTGTGGTGCGTCTGCCAGTGCTGCCACATCGACTTTCGCCTCATGGGACTTTGAGCGTCCGCGTCCGCCGCGCTGGCGGCGCTCGCGGGGGCGTTGCTCCTCGCTCGGCGCGGCTTCCGCCTGGACTTCGTCGGCAGGAGCTGCAGGGGTCTCTTCTTCGCTCGGCGCGGCAACAGCCTCTTCAGCGGCGGGTGCCTCGTTCGTGCGCATGTCGCGCACCGGGATCGGATTGCCGATCAGCTTTTCAATGCCGGCCAGATACTTGCCATCTTCGCGCGTCAGCAGCGTGAAGGCAGCGCCAGAGCGTCCAGCGCGGCCCGTGCGGCCAATGCGGTGAACATAGTCTTCCGCATGTGTCGGCACGTCGAAGTTGAAGACGTGGCTGACATCGGGAATATCGAGGCCGCGCGCTGCCACGTCGCTGGCGACGAGAAGCCGGATGCTGCCGTTGCGGAAGCCTTCCAGTGTCTTGGTGCGGGTCGACTGGTCGAGATCGCCATGCAGCG
>CAZLLB010000021.1:0-24506 GCA_964560165.1 uncultured Parvibaculum sp.
CCGTTTTTTCATCATCTGCCAGAATGTCATCGGCGGCTGCATGGGCACGACGGGGCCTAAGGATACCGACCCAAAAACCGGCAAGCCCTACGGCCTCGCCTTTCCGGTCATCACGATCGGCGACATGGTCCGCGCACAAGCCATGCTGCTCGACCGCCTTGGCATCAAGGATCTTTTCTGCGTCATCGGCGGCTCGATGGGCGGGATGCAGGTGCTGCAATGGGCAGCCGCCTATCCCGAGCGCGTTTTCTCGGCCGTCCCGATTGCAACGGCGGCGCGCCACTCGGCGCAGAACATCGCCTTCCACGAGGTCGGGCGCCAGGCAATCATGGCCGACCCCGACTGGCGAGGCGGCGCTTATCTCAGCGACAGCGAGACCCCCGCCAAGGGCCTGAAAGGTCTCGCGGTGGCGCGTATGGCCGCTCATATCACTTATCTTTCGGAAGCAGCCCTGCACCGCAAATTCGGGCGCAACCTGCAGAACCGCGAGAAAGTGACCTATGGTTTCGACGCGGATTTCCAGATCGAAAGCTATCTGCGCCATCAGGGCATGAGCTTCGTCGATCGGTTCGACGCCAATTCCTATCTCTACATCACGCGGGCGATGGACTATTTCGATCTCGCGGCCGATTTCGGCGGCGTCCTTGCGAACGCCTTCAAAAACACGAAGACACGTTTCTGCGTGATGTCCTTCACGAGTGACTGGCTGTTTCCGACATCGGACAACCGCCAGACCGTTCGCGCGCTGAATGCCGCCGCAGCCGATGTCAGTTTCGTCGAAATCGAAACCGACAAGGGCCATGACGCCTTCCTGCTGAATGAGCCGGAGATGTTTGCGACATTGAGAGGCTTCATAGATGCCGGTGCCGAAAAGCGGGGGCTCGGCCAGTGAGCGCTCAGGATAACGGCACCAGTTTCGGCCACGCGCACAACCGCATCGACCTGACCCTCATCGCCGAGATGATCACGAGGGGAAGCCGGGTGCTTGATGTCGGCTGTGGTGACGGGGAATTGCTCACGCTTCTGGCGCGCACCAAGGACGTTGATGGCCGCGGCATCGAGCTTTCGCAGGAAGGCGTCAATGCCTGCGTGACGCGCGGTCTATCCGTCATACAGGGCGATGCCGACACGGATATGTATGACTATCCCGACGATGCTTTCGATTATGTGATCCTGAGCCAGACGATCCAGGCGACGCGCAATCCAAGTGAAGTGCTAAAGCAGATGAAGCGCATCGGCAGACATGCGATCGTCTCGTTTCCGAATTTTGGCAATTGGCGCATCCGTCTTCAGCTTCTTTTGTCTGGCCGGATGCCGGTCACGCGCTCGCTTGACCAGGCATGGTACGACACGCCAAATATTCATCTGTGTACGGTGCGTGATTTCGTCAGCCTCTGCGACGATCTCGGCTTTCACATTGACGATGCCGTGAGCGTCATCGGCAATCGCGGAAAACGTGTCGGCCGTCCCGGCCCCCTCGACAATCTAACGGCGGAAAGCGCCGTGTTGCTGATGTCCCGAAAGGCCTGATTCTCAAGGTTCGTCAGGCCGATCCGCATGGCTCGTGACGCCTCGCCGCAACGGCGCAATGGCACGCACGCGCTGCGCGGCAGTCAGGCGCCGCGCCTCCGGGATCGGGGTCGCCGCATAAATCTGCTTGGTGGCCTCAACCAGAATGACGCCGGAAAAACGCGGCCAGAGGAACCCGCCTATGCGCTCCCAGGCATTTGCCGAACGCATCAGCGGCCGCCACTCGAAGGGCGGCACGAAAAGCGCCATCTCCCAACCCGCCGGACTGAACATGGATTCGCGCAACGCCTGCGTGATCTGCGCGCGTGAAAACGGCAGGCCCTGCCCGAAAGGCGTTGCTTCCCGCCGCGCCCAAAGCCCGCGCCGGTTCGGCACGATGATCAGAACCTTGCCGCCCGGTGCCAACACCCGCCATATCTGACGCAGATGAAGGCGAAGACTTTCGCTTGCCTCGACGCCGTGAACGACGAGAACACGGTCGATACACTCATCGTCGAGTGGCAGTTCCTTTTCATCGGCAAGTCCCGTCAGGCAGCGCCCTTCGGGTGGCCAACGCAATACGCCTTGCTGCGCCGGCATCAAACCGAAAACGCGTTCCGCCTCGCCGATAAATTGCCCGAGATAAGGCGTTGAAAAACCAAGCCCCAGGATCGAAAGGCCCTTCACATTCGGCCATAGCACACGGATATGGCGGCCGATCTGCGCCCGCGCGATGCGGCCCAGCGGTCTTCCGTAAAAATCTCTGAGATCGATTACATCCATGACCAAAGCCTAGCAGATTCTTCTTAATCGATTCCCGGGGTTCAAACAGGAGGCAAGGCACATTAGGTTGAGGGAACACGGAAATGGGAGGCCGTCGCCATGAGCAAGCTCGAAATCCATCAATTTGAAGCCCTGAAGGACAATTACGGCTACCTCGTGCATGAACCTTCTTCTGGCGCGACCGCAGCCATCGACACGCCCGAAGTCGCGCCGATCCTTGCAGCGCTTGATCGCAAAGGCTGGAATCTCACCCACATTCTGAACACGCATCATCACTTCGACCATGCGGGCGGCAATGCCGAGTTGAAGGAAAAAACCGGCTGCTCGATCATCGGCCCCAAGGATGAAAAGGACCTCATTCCCGGCATTGATCGAGCCGTTGGCGAAGGTGACATCGTTGAGCTGGGTGCGGCCCGCGCGCGCGTCATCGACGTACCCGGGCATACGCGCGGGCACATTGCTTATCACTTCGCCGATAATCACGTGGTCTTTGTCGGCGACACGCTTTTCGCGCTCGGTTGCGGGCGTATCTTCGAGGGCACTGCACAGCAGATGTGGACATCGCTGGGCAAACTTATGGCGCTGCCAGACGACACCACCGTCTATTGCGCGCATGAATATACACAAGCCAACGCGCGCTTCGCCCTGAGCGTCGAGCCTCAGAATGCTGCGCTCGTCAATCGTGCGAGGGATATCGACGCCAGACGCGCGCGCGGCGAGTGGACGGTGCCGACGACCATCGGTATCGAAAAGGCAACGAACCCGTTTCTCCGCGCCGCCAGTCGCGATCTGCGCGCAACGGTCGGCCTCGTCGCCGCCGCAGATGTTGATGTCTTCGCCGAAACGCGCGCTCGCAAAGATAAGTTCTGAATATGGATGGCGCTCTTGATGCGGATGCGATTATCCGCCTGCTTGATCTCGCACCGCATCCCGAAGGCGGTTGGTTTCGTGAAAGTTTTCGCGACAGCAGTGGCGCAAACGACCGCGCGCACGGCACCGCCATTTATTATCTGTTGAAAGCGGGCGAGCGCTCGCATTGGCACCGCGTCGATGCTGCCGAAATCTGGCACTGGTACGCGGGCGAAGCGCTGGCATTGAAACTGTCAGCCGATGGCAGACAGAGTGAAACCCATCGTCTCGGCCCCGACCTTGCGGGCGGTGAGCGTCCCCAACTCATTGTGCCCAAAGGCGCCTGGCAGGCGGCGGAACCGCTTGGCTCTTTCACCCTGGTTGGTTGCACTGTCGCACCCGGCTTCGACTTTGCGGGTTTCGAAATGGCCCCAAAGGGTTGGCATCCCGGCGCATGAGCTGTCACGAATCTACTTTTCCCGATTTGGAACAGTGATAACCTTCAGACGCTGTTGCTGGGAAAAGGCGTCTGGTGTGAAATTCACTATATATATCATTGGCTTATTCCTTCTCGGTTTAACCCTCAGCGGCCCCGCCAGCGCCCAGACGAAGGCGTCCGCCACGTCGCCCGCCTGCCCAACCGACCCGCTCGCCCCCGCTCATACGCCAACCGTCGAACTAGACACACGCGGCGGCGCAACCTACGGCACGATGCAATACCGGCACGGCATGACCCTCGGCCCGAAGGAAATCGCACTCACTTTCGATGACGGCCCTAACCCGGAAACAACGCCACGCATCCTCGATATTCTCGACCGGCATTGCATCAAGGCGACTTTTTTTATGGTCGGCATCTATGCGCATGCCCGGCCCGACCTTGTGCGCGAAGTCGCCGCGCGCGGACACGTCATCGGCACCCATACCTGGACGCACCAGAACCTGCGCCACATGACGCTGACAAACGCCAAGCGCGAAATCACCAAGGGCTTTCAGGCAGTCGAGACGGCCTTGGCAAGCGCGCCGCCGGAATCTCAAGCGCGCCTCGCTCCCTTTTTCCGTTTCCCCGGCCTCAATGACAAGAAGGCGCTGATCGCCTGGCTCGGCGAGCGCGATATCGCGACCGTTTCCTGTGAATTCGGCGCGGACGATTGGCTGCGGATCAGTTCCGCGGAAGTTTACCGGCGCGGCCTTCGCAGCATCGGCGAAGTGGGGCGCGGCATCCTGATCCTTCACGATACCAAGCCGCACACGGCGGACATGCTCTCCAAAATGATCGTGACGCTGGAAAAGCGTGGCTATCGTTTTGTGCAGATCGTCCCCGATCGCAAAGCGAACGCACTCGCCGCAGTCGCGCCCGGTAACCCGACTGTGTTGAGAAAGGCCGTGCAATGACGAAACCGATCACACGTCGCTCCGCCTTGTCATTGGCTGTCGCCGGTGCCGCATTTGTTTCGGCACCGTCGATCCTGCGTGCCGATGCAACCCATAAGCGTCGGCTCAACATGCAGAGCCTCAATTCCGGCGAAAAGCTCGCCATTATCTACTGGGCCGACGGCCAATATATCGCCGAGGCGCTGAAGCAGATCGACTGGTTCATGCGAGATTTACGGACGGGTCAGAAAACAAAAATGGACCCGGCTCTGCTCGATCTTCTGTGGGAGATCGACAAGCTGACACCATCCCGCAACCCGCTCTACACCATGTCAGGCTTCCGCTCGCCGAGCACCAACGCGATGCTCGCCTCAACCTCGGAAGGTGTGGACCCGTCGAGTTTTCATATGCGCGGCATGGCGATGGACCTGACACAGGATTTCGCCGATCCGGGCATGATCTATCGCGTGGCCAAAAAACTCGGGCGCGGCGGCGCGGGCTTCTATCCCACCAACAAGCCCTTCGTGCATGTTGATGTCGGCCCGCACGACACCTGGGTCTATCCGCACAAAGGCCGCCCGGGACGCGCCGCGGAATATGACCGCGAAAGAGCCACCAGACAGAGTGGCTAGACCTAGCCCGAGATATATTGCGCGCCGTTGCAGGTGAGCGTCGTGCCGGTGATGAAACCGGATTTCTCGTCTGCAAGAAACGCCACGCAATGTGCGATTTCATCCGCCTGGCCGAGGCGACCAACAGGAATCGTCGCAATAATGCTTTCAAGCACTTTGGGCGGCACTGCCTGCACCATCTCGGTGTCGATATAGCCGGGCGCGATCACGTTGACGGTGATGCCCTTTTTCGCAACTTCCTGCGCCAGCGCCTTGGTAAACCCGACCATACCGGCTTTGGCTGCCGAATAATTGGTCTGGCCCATCTGGCCTTTCTGGCCGTTGATCGACGAGATGCTGATAATGCGGCCAAAGCCGCGCTCGCGCATCGGCCCGATCAAAGGCTGCGTCATGTTGAACAGCGAATCGAGGTCGGTCGAAATGACTTCACGCCAGAGCTGCGGCGTCATCTTGTGCAGCATCGCATCGCGCGTGATGCCCGCATTGTTGACAACAATATCCACTGGGCCGAATTCCGCCTCGACCGCTGCAATGCCTTTCACGCAGGCATCATAGTCGCTCACATCCCACTTGAAGGCCTTGATGCCTGTTTCTTTGGTGAAGGCCTCGGCGGCAGCGTCATTGCCGCCGTAATTCGCCGCGACCTTGTGCCCCGCCTCCTTCAACGCAACTGAAATGGCGGCACCAATGCCGCGCGTTCCACCGGTGACGATAGCGACCTTGCTCATATTCAAACTCTCTCCAGAAACAGATTGGTTGAGCCGTACTCAACGCTCAATACAGCCGCGTTAGCTGCGCTCGACACACAAGGCAATGCCCATGCCGCCACCGATGCAAAGCGTCGCCAGACCTTTCTTGGCATCGCGTTTTTCCATCTCGTGCAAAAGCGTCACGAGAACGCGCGCGCCCGACGCGCCGATCGGATGGCCGATAGCGATGGCACCGCCATTGACATTGACCTTGGTCGTATCCCAGCCGAGATCCTTGTTGACCGCCAAAGCCTGTGCCGCGAAAGCTTCATTGGCCTCGATGAGATCAAGGTCGCCGACCGACCAGCCTGCCTTCTTCAGCGCCGCGCGCGAGGCGGGAATGGGGCCCGTGCCCATGATCGCCGGATCGACACCAGCCTGCGCCCAGGAAACGATGCGCGCGAGAACCTTGTGGCCTTCGTTGCGCGCGCGATCCGCGCTCATCAGCACCAGCGCCGCAGCGCCGTCATTGATGCCGCTGGCATTCGCTGCCGTGACCGAACCGCCCTCTTTCTGGAAAGCAGGCTTCAGACCCTTGATGCCATCGAGTGTGGTGCCCGGCTTGATATATTCGTCATCGGCTATGACGGTGTCGCCCTTGCGACCCTTGATCGTGACGGGAACGATCTCATCCTTGAAACGCCCCGATTTCTGCGCCGCTTCCGCCTTGTTCTGTGAGGCGACCGCGAATGTGTCCTGCTCTTCGCGCGTCAACTGCCAACGCGCGGCGACGTTCTCGGCCGTCTGGCCCATGTGATAGCCATGGAAAGCATCCCAGAGGCCGTCCTTGATCATCGTATCGACGAATTGCATATCGCCCATCTTGACGCCCGAGCGCAGATAGGCGGCATGTGGCGCCATGCTCATGCTCTCTTGACCGCCAGCCACGACAATCTCGCTGTCGCCATTCGCAATGGCCTGATAGCCGAGCGCAACGGCACGAAGGCCCGAACCGCAAAGCTGGTTGACGCCCCACGCAGGCACTTCGACCGGCAAGCCCGCATTGATGGAGGCCTGACGCGCCGGATTCTGACCCTGCCCCGCTTGCAGAATTTGCCCCATGATGACTTCGGAAACCTGTGCCTTATCCACGCCAGCACGCTCTAGCGCTGCGGTAATGGCTATTTTTCCAAGCTCATGCGCAGGAACGCTGGACAGGGCACCGTTGAAAGAGCCAACCGGCGTGCGCGCTGCGCCGACGATCACCACATCAATATTTTCTTTGGTCATGATTGTTGTCCTTAGAAATTCGCCGTGGCGGTCCACATGCGCCTTGAGCGCGGGCCACTACACTCTCAAGAACAATGCCTCACCCGCCAAACTCGGTAAATGGATTTCTGTGCGATGCAACGCAGGGCTTGCGCATTGCAACAATACCGCGTCAAAATGTACCGGAAACAGGGGAAACTCGAGGCGCAAAGGCTGCAGCACAGCAGCCACCCCTCGGATCGGCATCAAGCCTTCTGGAGATGGAACAGCCGTGGCTAAAAAAACCGCTTCCACGGACGATGACGTCATCGTCATCAAAAAATATGCGAACCGGCGGCTCTACAACACCGCGACGTCGAGCTACGTCACGCTCGATCATCTGTGCGAAATGGTGAAACAGGGTCAGGAATTTACGGTTCACGACGCCAAAACCAACGAAGACATCACCCGCTCGGTTCTCGCCCAGATCATTTTCGAGGAAGAGGGCAAGAGCGGCCAGAACCTGCTGCCGATCAAATTTCTGCGCCAGCTGATCCGTTTTTACGGCGACAGCCTTCAAGGGTTCATCCCCTCCTATCTCGAGCTCAGCATGGACAGCTTTGCGCGCGAGCAGGAAAAACTTCGTGGCAGGCTCGCCAACGCCTTTGGCGGCAACGGTGCGCGCCTCGGCCAATTTGAAGAGCAGATACGCCAGAACTTCGCGATGTTCGATGGCGCTATCCGCATGTTCTCTCCCTTCGCCAACCGCAATCGCAGCGAGCGTGAGGAAACTGCCGAGAAACCGGCGGATGAGGCTAGAACCGAAAGCAACCGCGACAGCGAGCTGGACGAATTGAAGCGTCAACTGGCCACGATGCAGGCACAGCTGGAAGCTCTGGCAAAAAAATAAATCCTCAGGCGCGACGGCTTGTCGCTTCTATGCGCGGGCAGGAAGCAGGAAGCTGTAGCACCGGCTCGCCCAGAAAAAATCCCTGCAAATATTCGACACCAAAATCGCGCAGCATCGCGACTTCTTCGGCATTGCCGACCCATTCGGCGACCGTCGGCAGATTGAAGTTATGCGCCAGCTCGACAAGCGTACGGATGAAGAACTGATTGTCCTGATTGGTCACCAGATCCTGCACGAAAGACCCGTCTATCTTCACGAGATCGACCTCGATGGCCTTCAGATTGCGGAACGACGTATAGCCCGCACCGAAGTCGTCGATGGCGACCTGACAGCCGAGTTTGCGCAGTGTCCTCACAAATTCGGCTGACCCTTCAATTTCCTGTATCGCGACCGTTTCGGTGATCTCGACAATGAGGCGCGAGGCAAGGCTCCGATCAGCACGCAATTGCGAGACAAGCGTATCGAGCCACATGTGATCGCTCGTCGTGCGCCCCGAAACGTTGAGCGATAGCTTGACGTCTGGATAAGCGCGCAGCGTTTCCATGGTGAGTTCCATGGCGCGAAAATCGAGAAGGCCGATCAGACCGAGCTTTTCTGCAATGGGAACGAAATTCCCAGCCGCCGCGATGGAGCCATCGGGTTGCACAAGCCGGATAAGGCACTCATGCATCATCGTTTCGCCCGTCACCGAGGAAACGACAGGCTGATAGGCAAGACAGATACGACGTTCGTTCAGGGCCGAAATGAGTTCGTCCGTAACGTTCATATTGTATTGGCGGGTCTTCTCTCGCTCGCGCGACGGCGTGTAGATGACATAGCTATCGCGATGCATCTGCTTGGCGACCGTCAGCGCTTCTTCAGCATGGGAGAGCGCCTGCTCAATGGTTTGAGCATGCGCCGGCAGAGAAATGCAGCCAGCCGAAATCGTTGTCGCCACCGGGCCGCGCGAAGTCTGGATGACCTGATCTCGCACCGAAGCCAGCAGACGCTCGGTAACGGCGATCAATCTTTCCTTGCTGCAATTGTGCAGAACCAGGCCGAACTTATTGCCCGAGTACCGACCAACGGCATCGACACGCCGCGCGAGGCCACGCAACCGCTGGCCAACGCCGACAATCACCTCATCAGCGACATCGAATCCGTAGGAGTCGTTGATGAGCGACAGATTATCGACCGCAAGCAACAAAAAGGCAGCGCTGTTTTTGCCGCGCATGGCACCGTCGAGGGTTTCGCACAGTGCCTCCTTGAGGCGCGTGCGATTGAGCAGTCCCGTCAACTCGTCGTAAGTCGATATACGGACAAGCCGGTCCTCGCGCCCGCGTCGCTCGTCGATCGAACGCAACACGCCGATGGCAACGGCTGGTTTGCCATCGGCATCGGAGAACCAGCGGCCTCTATCTTCGATCCAGCGAAGCGCGCCGCTATCATCCCGCAATTGATATTCGAGTTCGTAAGGAACACCAGCGCCATTATCGGTGGCCACCGATGCCATGATGAGGTCGCGGCGGCTTGCCCCTTTTTGGCACAATGCGCGCGCGGAAAATATCTCGTCGGTGGCGACATCGTCCACATTCGCGACGCCAAGCATCGTTTCGACGCCCTCAGCCCAGTGAATAAGATCAGATGTAATGGTCCATCGATACGCGATATCGCCAAGAGCGTTAGCCGCGCGGGAGAACAGATCGTCTCGGCGCTCCGACGATTTGAGAACCGATGCGGCGGACAAGCTGACGCCATCACCAGCGCCAGTGCTGCCCGCTTCCAAAATCGCCTTTTCGACAGTCTTCCGCGCGTCTCCGTCCACGTCTCGCCTCACTCGCTCACTTGACCCGGCATTCATCGCCGCTCCGCCCGTCCTAGGCGGCCTCTTGAGCAAAGGCGAGTGTGCTTGACAGGTCTTAATATTCAGCGAAATGTCATGGCGACTAAAGTTTTAACGAAACTGGTTAACGCGTCTCGGCGCTGGCAGGCTTCTTGCTGAAGACCTCCTGATATGAAAAGCATCCAACGCATAGGATCGACACAAAACTTGCCGGCACGGCAGGCGTCGCGCGAGTGTGAATCCAATGTGCTGCCAAGCGCCGCAACAGCCCCGGCGCATCGCTCCGACGCGGCACTTGGTACAACCGCTACGGGCTTTCGTCCCGTTGCCGGTTTTCTCGCACAATATGTCGATCAGCATTTTCCCTGGCCGCGCGCGCCGCTTCGCAAGGAGCGGCAACGACAACGCGCAACGCAGGCCTATATCACCGCGGACATGCTCCCCGATCTTCTCGCTGAAACGCTGCGCCTGCGGCCCATCGACCGCAAACTCTAGCCCGTCTTCAGCGCTTCAACCGAGCGGGCGTGTCGCAAAAATCATCGACTGCAATTCGGCAATGGCCCGCTCGATGCGGACAAGCCGCCGATCCATTTCTTCGAGCTTTACCAAAACGGCTGAACCATCGTTACCCGACGCCTGCGCAGGTGCAGGCGTTGCAACGCCTGCCCGTGTAACGACTTCGGCGGCGGGCGCTGCGATAAGGCGCGCCAGCATCGCAACTTCGTTGGGTTTGAGTTCGCGCTGGTCCTTCCAGATTTCGTCAACCTCTTCGCGCAACACGCGCAGAGCCGACGCAACATCGTCTCGCGTCAAGCCTTGCGCCTTGAGCTTCTGGTCGAACCAATCCTGATCGAAAAACAGCGCCATTACTTGCCTGTGAAAACCGGGGGACGTTTTTCAAGAAAACTTTTCACACCCTCGCGATGATCCTCAGTCTGGAAGAGCCGCCCAAGCGTTCCAGAAACCCAACTGCCGATTTCGCGCAAATCGCCATAAGACGTCCGGCGCAAACCTTCCTTCATATAGCGAAGGGCCAGCGGCGGATTCACGGCAATCCGCTCCGCCAGAGCAAGTGCTCGGTTCATTAACTCCGCATGTGGCGTCACTTCGGTGACAAGCCCGATGCGGAGTGCTTCCTGCGCGCTAATCACGTCGCCAGTAAACAGAAGCTCAGCCGCTTTCGCCGGCCCAACGATCGCGGGTAAACGCCAAAGCCCGCCGACATCGGAGACGAGACCGCGCTTGATGAAGATTTCACCGAACTTCGCCTGCTCCGATGCGATGCGGATATCTGCAAAAAGCGACAGCTCCATGCCCCAGCCGACCGCCGCGCCATTGACGGCGGCGATGACCGGCTTGCCGCATTCGAGCGCGGCAACGGCGGCGGGCGTCGGCTCGGGCCGCACCCGCGTCAGGCTGACAACGCTCGCCGAATGCTGTTCCCCCGTCATCATTTCCTTGACGTCCTCGCCTGAGCAGAATGCCGGATCAACGCCGGAGACGATAACGCAACGCACCTCAGGATCTGCAGCGACGGCGCGAAAGCCCCACTCAATCTCATCGTAAGCACGCCGGTTCAGCGCATTGCGCCGCTCGGGCCGATTGATCGTCAGCGTCGCGACGTGATCGCGCACGTCATAGAGAATGCAGGTAAACTCTTCCGGTGCGATGCGAGCAGCCATTGAACGTCTCCCTTTGCCAATATCTTTGACGCCAGCCTAACGAGGACAATCGGCGGGTCAAAGCCTGTTCAAGCAAGAAGACAGGTTAGATTGTCTAGCGAAAGTTGCCGAGCGCGTCCGCCCCTGCGTCACCGAGCTTCGAGCCGCCATCGCAATCGATGATCGAGCCGGTGACGTATTTGGCATTGTCGGTCGAAAGAAACATTGCCATGTCGGCAATGTCGGTCTTCGTACCGTAATCGCGCAGCGCAATCCGGGCCTTGACTGCCTTTTCAGCCTCGGGTGTTCCAGCAAGCCGCAACATGCCTTCCGTATCGGCAATGGGGCCAGGTGAGATCGCATTGACGCGAACGCCTGCCGGACCCCACTCCATGGCCAGACATTTCGTCAGCATGTTGATGCCGGCCTTGGCGGCACAGACATGCGCCTGAAACATCGATGGATTGACGCCCTGCGGCGCTGTGATCGAAATCAGCGAAGCGCCGGGACGATTCAAATATTGAAAACAGGCGCGCAGAACATGGAACGTACCGACGAGATCAATATCCACCACCGTCTTGAAGCCGTTCGACGAGATGCCGAGCGCCGGTGCAACGAAATTGCCCGCCGCGCCCGAAATCACGATGTC
Organism: uncultured Parvibaculum sp.; assembly: GCA_964560165.1. GTDB lineage: Bacteria > Pseudomonadota > Alphaproteobacteria > Parvibaculales > Parvibaculaceae > Parvibaculum. The sequence continues at coordinate 12,124 of CAZLLB010000021.1, forward strand.
GATCTTCCCGAACTGGTCATGCGCGGCCTTGAGCGCCGCATCGACGGCATCGAAATCGCGAACATCGGCAGCAATGCCGAGAGCCGGGAAGCCTTGGTCGGTGATCGTTTTTGCCGCCGACGCGATCTTCTCGGCACTGCGGCTGATAATGGCGACCTTGGCGCCCGCCCGCGCAAAGTGCTGCGCGATACCAAGATTGATCCCGCTGGACGCGCCCGCGACAAACGCAACCTTGCCCGCAAGCACCTGATCCTTGAACGCATTCTGCATGGGTCGCTCCGTCCGGTTGGGCCTCCCCTCGGGCGACCCTGATGATGTCGTTTGGACGCATCAAGCCTACAATCGACAGCAGCCGCAAGTGCTCAACACTCAACAGGCGTTGATCGCATTTGTCGCGCCACAAGCGAAGCCCTAGACTGCCGCCGGGTCACCGGTGCGTATGAGGCGTGAGTGGGGGAGATCGAGCTAATGGCCGTCCTGAAGGCCGTGGTCGTGATAACGGCCGCGTTTCTATTGATTATGCTGATGAGCTATTGGGCGGCGGGTCGTGCGAGACCCGCACTGGATACCGCCATGCGCGCCAATCTCGTCAAACTCGGCCTGGCCTATTCCTTCGTCGAATTGAAGGATGGGACCGTTCACTATCGCCTCGAAGGCCCCACTGGTGGACCGCTGATCGTTCTGGTGCATGGGTTTTCGACACCTTCTTTTGTCTGGAACGATTATTTTGCACCTCTGACAAGTGCCGGATACCGCGTCCTCGCCTTCGATATTTATGGGCGCGGCTTTTCCGATCGACCCAATACTCGCTATGACGCCAACCTCACCGACCGTGAACTCGAGGAGCTTCTGGACAAGCTCGCGCCGGGCGAGGCGGTTCATCTGGTCGGCTATTCCATGGGCGGCGCGGTCACAACGATTTTTGCCGCCCGCCACCCCGAACGAGCGCGCTCACTGACATTGATCGCACCTGCCGGTCTTGGCGTCGCTAAAAGCGAAAATACGGAATTACTCAAACGCCCGCTGATCGGCGACTGGATCGTGCGCATGTTCGGCCTCAAGATATTTCATGCCGCCGCTGCCGACCAAGCCAGACTGGCGCCCAACCCCACGCGCTTCCTGACTGACTTCGACCGTCAGATGGATTATCGCGGCTATGGCGACGCCTTGCTTTCGACGTTGCGCTACTATCCCTTGACCGGCAGCGACGCCGCCTATGCCGAAGCTGGACGCGCGGCCAGGCCCGTCATGGTCATATGGGGCGAAGCCGACAACACGGTGCCTTTCTCAAACGCGAGAAAACTGATGGAACTGATGCCGCGCGCGCAGCTCCATTCCTACCCAAAACTTGGACATGAAATTGGCTTCTCGCAGAGCGCCATGTTGGGCGACCTGATCGCCGGTTTCGTGAACTCACAAGACGACGCAGCTCACGGCGATGGCTCCCCTGTGATGCGGCTCGAGGCGCGCCCCGAAAAGGTTCCCGTCACCGAAGAAGTCCGGTAGAGAAACCCCTCAAGCAGGGACGCCAGTACCCCTATGTCCTCGCCTCGCAGAAGGGGGCGGGCTAGACTACCCACGCAAGCCGTTGGGCTTTCCTTTCCGGCGAGGTCCGGCACCCGTGTCCGAATTGCATATCGAAGAATTGGCCTGGTCGGAGCCGCATGAATTATTTCGTGCCTTCGCGCACGAGCCTTATGCACTGTTGCTCGACAGCGCGACCGGCGGGCCGGGCGAAGACGCGGCTCTGCATGGCCGCTGGAGCTTTATCGCCCTGGACCCTTTCGAGACGTTGACGTCCTTGCGCGCCGACATGAACGATCCCTTCACAACATTGAAGGTGAAACTTGCCGCCATGCATATGCCGCTATCGGCCCCCGACCTGCCGCCCTTCACAGGCGGTGCAGCGGGCTTCTTTGGATATGGCCTTGCCCACCGGCTTGAGCGATTGCCACCCGAAAGCGCACCCTTTGCGCTCGACGATCAATCCGCTCCCGACATGGTGCTCGGATTTTACGACACGGTTATCGCCTTCGACATGGCGGCGCGGCGCGCGCTCATCATTTCGACCGGGTTGCCAAAGCGCGACCCGCGCCGCAGAGCAGAGCACGCCCACACGCGCGCCGCTCAAATGCGCGCCCGGATAGCCACAGTAAAGAGGCCGCGTCCAGCAGCATTGCCACCCGTATGTGGCACGCAATCGAACTTCACACGCCAGGCCTACGAAGCCGCGATCGCACGGACCATCGACTACATTCGCGCGGGGGACATATTCCAGGCAAATATCTCGCAGCGTTTTGAAACACGCCTTGCTTCGGGCGACACGCCGTACGAACTCTATTTGCGCCTCCGTGCCGAAAGCCCCGCCCCCTTCGCGGCCTTCTTCAATTTCGGCAAGGGCGCTCTCGCCTCGTCATCGCCTGAGCGTTTCCTGTTCTGCCGCGACGGCAGGGTCGAGACAAAGCCGATCAAAGGCACGCGCCCGAGGGGTGCGACACCAACGGAAGACCAACGCCTCGCAGAAGAACTCATGGCGTCGGAAAAAGACCGCGCCGAGAACGTGATGATTGTCGATCTGCTGCGCAACGATCTGTCGCGCGTCTGCGCAGATCATTCAGTCGTGGTCGAGAAACTTTGCGCGCTCGAAAGCTTTGCCACTGTGCACCATCTCGTCTCGACAGTGCGCGGAACCCTCCGCCCCGGTGAAACGAGCGTCGATCTTCTCGCCGCCGCTTTTCCCGGCGGCTCGATCACGGGCGCGCCAAAGCTGCGCGCAATGGAAATCATTGCCGAGCTTGAGCCGACAACGCGCGGCCCCTATTGCGGCGCAATCGGCTATCTCGGTTTTGACGGGACAATGGACACATCTATCGCCATCCGCACCATGCTGGTGCAAGGCAACCGCGTCACCTTTCAGGCGGGCGGGGGCATCACCGCCGATAGCGACCCTGCCAGCGAATATGAAGAGACGCTGGCCAAGGCAAAGGCGATGATACGCGCACTGGGCGCCGGCACTCACGGCGAGCACAGAGAACCGGAGGACGCATCGGCATGATCCTCCTCATCGACAATTACGATAGCTTCGTCCACAACCTCGCCCGCTACGTTGGCGAGCTTGGCCACGCACACGAAGTCATCCGCAACGACGCCATCACCGTCACCGAAATCCTCTCATTCGCGCCTGCCGCAATCATCCTCTCGCCCGGCCCACGCGGCCCCGACGAGGCGGGCATATCGGTCACCTTGGCCAAGGCGGCGGCGAAAGCCAAAATTCCGCTTCTGGGCGTCTGCCTCGGCCACCAATGCATTGCCGCCGCTTTCGGCGGCACAGTTCGCCGCACCATGCCTGTGCACGGCAAGGCCGCACTGATCGAGCATCAAGGCAAGGGCATCTTCGAGAGTATCCCGAACCCCTTCTCTGCCGCACGCTATCACTCTCTGGTCGTCGATCTCGCGCCGGACGGTCCTCTGCACGAAACCGCGCACGCCGCCGACGGCACGCTGATGGCGCTGGCACATGAAGCCGCCCCGATTTTCGGTGTGCAGTTTCACCCTGAATCCATTCTGACCGAGCATGGCCACACACTGCTTGCAAACTTTCTCAAACTCGCCAACGCATCTCTGCAGGCAAGCGCATGATCATCTGGATCAACGGCGAATTGATGGATGAAGGGGATGTGCGGATCGCTCCGAACGATCGCGGCTTCCTGCTGGGCGATGGCTTGTTCGAGACACTGCTTGCACGGCAAGGCCGCCTTGCCTTTCTTGATGCGCATGTCATCAGACTTTCGGCGGGCGGCAATATTCTCGGCATTCCTATGCCCGCCTCGACACGCCATCTCGCCATTGCTTGTGGAATGCTGCTCGAAGCAAACGGCCTGACCAATGCGCCGCGCACCGCATTGCGCATCACGCTGACCCGTGGCCCCGGCCCGCGCGGCCTGCTGCCGCCCGAAAACCCGACGCCCACATTGATGATCACCGCCAGCGAAAGCCCCGTCCCGGTAGCCACGCAGAGCGCCATCCTCGCCACACCGAGACGCAACGCCCTCTCGCCGGTTTCGCGGCTGAAGGCCTTGCCCTACCTCGACAATCTGCTGGCGAGAGAGGAAGCCCGCTCGCGCGGCGCGGGCGAGGCATTGATGCTCGACACATCCGGCCATCTTGCCTGCGCCAGCGTCGCCAATATTTTTCTTTGGGAGGGCGACCGACTTGTCACGCCCGCTGAGGAATGCGGCATCCTTCCGGGCATCACCCGTGCCGCCGTTCTCGAACTCGCTGAACGTATGAAGATCGAAGTTGCCGAAGACATGATAGCACCGCAACGACTTGCCCGCGCCGACGGTGCCTTCCTGACCAATAGCCTGATCGGCCTTATGCCGCTGTCACGCGTCGAAGGACGAGAGATACCCGGCCATCGGCTGACGGGCCGATTACAGGCAGCTTACGAATTGCTGCTCGATGCGGACGAAGAAGAGAGCGAGGACTGAGCCTCACTCCCCCTATTCGGAAACGGTGAAGTCGCGCCGTGCCGCAGTGATCGTGACCGTGAACCCTGCAATGACGTCGAGAATGTTCAGCAACACGATCAGGAAGAAGACCGACGTGCCAAACTGCGGCAATACAATGAACTGAACAAGCGCCACGAGCAGCACCAGCATCGACAGCGCGTGGTTGATGATCGTCGCTGAACCCGTGCGCGTGGCATTGATAAGCTCGAGAAAGAGCATGATCAGACCGAAGACGAGCAGGATGTCGCCAATGGTGACTTGCCAGACGGTTCCCGATACCAAGGGAACCGAAAACACGCCCGTCTCCATCGTGAAGCCGGTCAGAAACACAATGATATTGTAGGCGATGACGACCAGCGCCAGCAGCGGAAGTGAACCGACCATATTGATCCCCCGTTTGAGCCAAGGCCCCTCAAAACTCCGAAAGCGTCTCAATCTAGCACAAGACACCTGCGCCAGCGTAGTCTCCCATAAGGGATGGTAAGGACTGATCGTACCTGGAAACGACCAAGGCGCAGGCAGATACGCGCATTAACCAGTTTGGGGATGGATAGATTTATGACGGCAGATGCAAAATATTTTTCCCGCGCCTATGAGGAGGCTCGCGCGCGCTTCCTTGCCGCTGCCAAGGAAGCTGGCGCGCAGCTGACGCACCACCTGCATCCGGCCAAGGGTCCTGACGGCAAGGACATCGCGACCGATGTAGCGCGGATCGGCCCGGCTTCGGCGCGCCAGATTCTGGGGTTCGGATCGGGAACGCATGGCGTCGAAGGCTTTTGCGGCTCGGGCATTGAGACGGCGCTTCTGGCGACGGGCTTTGCAGAGAAACTTCCAGCCAATACAGCGCTTGTTTTCATTCATGCGATCAATCCGTGGGGTTTTGCATGGGGGCGGCGCGTCAACGAAGACAATGTCGATCTCAACCGCAATTTTCTCGATCACGATCTGCCGCATCCCGAAAACCCCGGCTATGACGGGATCTACGATGCCGTGAACCCCAAAGAATTCTCGCAAGCCGCGATAGAAAACGGTCGCGCCATGATGAAGGCCTATGCGGAAACCCATGGTCCGGCAGCCTTGCAGCACGCGCTGTCTGCCGGCCAATACGCCTATCCCGAAGGTGTGCAATTCGGCGGCACAAAACCCGTCTGGTCGAACACGACATTGCGCGGGATCATCCGCCACGAGATGCAGGCCGCCGACCGTGTGGTCTATATCGACATCCATTCCGGTCTCGGCGCGCGCGGCCATGGCGAAGTGATCTGCACCGCACCTGAGGCAAGCGATACCTTCAAACGCATGCACGGCTGGTGGGGCGACATCGTTCATTCGACGCGCACGCAAGGCTCGGTTTCGTCCGATGTGCCGGGCTCGATAACGGAAGCCTTCGCGCAGGAATTGCCGGGGCGCGAGGTCACACCTTGCGGCCTCGAATTCGGAACTATCGCCATGAATGCCGTGGCCGGCGCTCTCGTCGCCGACAACTGGCTGCATCGCAATGGCGGATTCGACAACCCGCTGGCGCCCGCGATCAAGAAGCAGATCCGCGATGCCTTCTATGTCGATGAGGATGACTGGAAGGAAGATGTCACCCGCCAGACGCGGTCCATGGCCACCCGTGTACTGGAAGATTTCTGACGCACAAAAGCAAACGCCGGCTCGAAAGCCGGCGATTTGAATTCAGCATTGAACATCAGAAGTTCAGATGTCGCCCTTGGGCTTCAGGATCTGACGGCCACGATACATGCCGCTCTTCAGATCGACATGATGGGGGCGATGCAGTTCACCCGAGTCCGGGTTCTCGACATAGGTCGGCTGCTTCAGCGCATCCGCCGAGCGGCGCATTCCGCGCTTCGAAGGGGAAGTCTTCCTTTTAGGAACGGCCATGTCGTCAGGCTCCGGTCTGGCAAAACCTCAAGGCCCATAAAGAAAAAGGGCGCGACGTCGAGGCTCTGGAAATTCTGTTTGGCCGCTATCCTTGCAGGATGAGGCTTCTGGCGCGCCTTATACAGGCAAAACGACGCGAAAGTCCATCCGCTTTCGAGCGATTTTCGCGCTGTTTAACGGACCTCGACCACGGCGCAGCGCGATTCCCAGACACCGACCTGGGCGCAAGCCGTTTTAGCCGAGCTGATTGAGGCAAAATTTCCCATTTTAACTCTGTGGAATGTGTTTTCGCCCCGATGGGTGACCGTTTCGATCTTGAGTTTATTGCCGCGCTCCATAGCCGGATCGGCCTTGGCGAGATCAAGATAACGCCGCGTGGCCTGGTCGATGGAATCGTAGGAACCGAGCGGCACGTAATAGTGCGATCTGTGTGTTACGGGACGCTTCACCGGAACTGCGATTGATCCGGTCTCGAGGTCGGCATTGGGGTCAATCAGGGCCGCGCTCTGCGTTTCGCGCACCAACTGAACCATGCCGCTGCGATCAAATGCCTGAGACGCTTGCGCGTTGTGGATCGGCCTTTCGCGATGAATGACAAAGAGTGCAACGCAGCCCGCGACGATAATGAGCCAGAAATATTCGTTACGCCTTGACCTGTTCATGGCCGTCCCCTCCGTAGAATCCCGCCTCGTCGGGATGATGAAAGGCTAAGACCGCCATGGTTAACGTGTGTTTAAATTTGGCACACTTTCCACCCAATCAAGCGGCAATGGCTTTTTCCGCCGGAAGATAATCGACGCCCAGCGCGTCGGAGACCGCCTTATAGGTGATCCGGCCTTTGAAGACATTGAGGCCAGCCATCAAATGCGGATTGTCGGCGAGTGCCTTGGCGTAACCCTTGTCGGCAAGCGCGAGGATGAAAGGCAATGTCGCGTTATTGAGCGCGAAGGTCGAGGTGCGCGCGACTGCGCCCGGCATATTGGCGACGCAATAGTGAACGACCCCATGCTTGATATAGGTCGGCTCGGCATGGGTCGTCGCATGAGACGTGGCAAAGCAGCCGCCCTGATCGATGGCTATATCGACAAGGACGGAGCCCTTCTTCATCTTCGCGACCATCTCTTGCGAAACGAGCTTGGGTGCAGCGGCGCCGGGCACCAGCACCGCGCCGATGACGAGATCGGCACCGAGCACATATTCTTCAATCGCATCGACAGTCGAATAGATGGTGTTGAGCTTCGGCCCGAACTGCAAATCGAGTTCGTAGAGACGATGCAGATCGAGATCGATGACGGTGACATGCGCCTCAAGACCCATGGCCATGCGCGCTGCGTTCATACCCGAAACGCCACCGCCGAGAATGACGACCTTTGCGGCGGGCACGCCCGGAACGCCGCCGAGCAACATGCCCCGCCCACCTTGCGCTATCTCAAGCGAATGAGCGCCCGCCTGAATGGACATGCGGCCCGCAACTTCCGACATCGGCGCGAGAAGGGGCAAACCGCCGCGCGCATCCGTGACGGTCTCATAGGCAATCGCAATCGCGCCGGATGCGACAAGGCCACGCGCCTGCTCAGGATCGGGCGCGAGATGCAGATAGGTGAAGAGCAACTGGCCTTCGCGCAGCATCTTCCATTCCTGCGGCTGCGGCTCCTTCACCTTCACGACCATGTGGGCCTCCGCAAAAACATCTTCGGCGCTATCGAGAAGCGTCGCGCCCGCCGCCGCATATTGCTCATCGAGCAACCCGATGGCGAGGCCCGCACTCTTCTGTACAAAGACTTCATGGCCATGATGCACGGCCTCATGCACGGCGGCTGGCGTCATGCCGACACGGTATTCGTGAACCTTGATTTCCTTGGGAACACCGATACGCATGGCAGACCTCTTCTTGCGAACGCGGGGAAGCGAACCCCCCTGAATTTAGCGCCGCACCAAAGGCGTTCCAATATCCCGCATGGGATGGATTCGCGAATGCCGTTTAATATATTAGCCGAAAATGCCCCCGTTTCGTTTGATCGGGCGCGATGACGGGTGCTAAAACGGCAGGCATGTCGCATATTTTCAACGCCGCGCTCCGCAATGATCTTGCCACGCGCCTCCAGGCATTCGAGCGCCTGCCCACATCGCAAAGCGAATTGAAACGCGCCGCCGTCGTGATCACCATCGTGCCGATGGAGACGACGGCGGGCTTTGTGCTAACGCGGCGCGCGCCGAAGCTCAACGCCCATGCCGGACAATGGGCGTTGCCCGGCGGAAGACTGGACGCCGGGGAGACCACCGTCGAAGCGGCGCTGCGCGAACTTGAAGAAGAAATAAACCTGACGCCATCGGCATCGGATGTGCTCGGCACGCTCGACGATTATCCGACGCGCTCGGGCTATCTCATCACGCCGGTGATCGTCTGGACCGAGACGATCGACGGCATGAAGCCCAATCCGGGCGAGGTCGCTTCCATCCACCCCTTCCCGCTGGCCGAATTGGAGCGGACGGATTCGCCGGTTTTTCTGACCATTCCCGAAAGCGAAAAGCCCGTGATCCGCCTGCTGCTCGGCGAGGCTGGACACATCCATGCGCCAACTGCGGCGATCCTCTACCAGTTCGCCGAAGTCGCATTGCGCGGCCACAACACCCGCGTCACCGATTTCGAGCAGCCGGTCTGGGCCTGGAAATAGGCCCGCTTATCCCGCAAAAATGCGGGTTGCTTGCCTGAAAAACTTGCCGGAAAGTTGTCTTTATTGTCGGCCAGACGCCTGAAATGTTGCCCGTCGGTTGTCTGACAACACGCACCCCGATTTCAGGAGGTATGGGCGCGGATCGGCGTGCGAAAGAATTTATCCCCGTGTCCGGCAGCCAAATCTCATCGCGCCGAAAACGGGGATAAATGAACGAAAGAGGCCGGGATTATTTCAGGCCTGATGAAAATGGTGGAACTGGCCACCGTGATCTTCCCAGCGCCCGTAAAAAAACAATATCACCGCATTGATAGCCGGTTCGACCAGCGCCACGCCAAGCGCAACCGCGGCCTGCCCCGTGAGCGTATAGGCCACGGAAAGGCCGACGATAAAATGGACGACCGAGAAAGCCAGGGCCTTTTTTAATGCACGCATTATGGCCTCCTGACCATCGTAATTGCGAATGATTATTATTTAAAGGTTGAAGGTGGTTTGGTCAAGGGGGCAGGAGTATTTTTCGGGGTTTGGGGCGTTGAAGACGTGGATGCCCCGGACGAGCCGGGGCATGAGGCAGCCAGTCTCTAGGCCACCGTCAGGATCAACGGCCCGTTTCGAGTGACGACGAGGCTGTGTTCGTATTGAACCGTGGGCGCGGGGCGATCTGCGATGAGCGTCCAGCCGTCATCAGTATCTTCGGCGTGGCTCGCGCCGCAGGAGAGAAACGGCTCGATGGTGAAGACCATGCCTTCATGCAAGCGCCGCCGCTCGGAACGATCCGCCCATGTCGGAATCGTTTCGGGCTCTTCGTGCAGTGCGCGACCGACGCCGTGGCTCGCCAGATTGCGGATCAGCGTATAGCCGCCCTTGTCGGCAAACCGCTCGATGCGCTCGCCGATCTCGGCCAGACGCGCGCCGGGCTTCACCGCGCCGATGCCTTCCCACATGGCGCGCTTGCCGTCGCGGCAAAGTTTTGTGACGCGCGACGCGACTGGCGGCACGGCGAAGCTCGCGCCGGTGTCGCCGAAGAAACCGTCAAGCTCTGCGGAGACGTCGATATTGACGAGATCACCCGCCGCGATACGCTTGTTCCCCGGAATGCCATGGGCGATTTCGCGATTGACGCTGATGCAGGTCGCGCCCGGAAAACCGTAAGTGAGTTCCGGCGCGGAGCGAGCGCCATGCGCAGCAAGGCCCGCGCGGCCGATCTCATCAAGCTCGCGCGTCGTTATGCCAGGCTCAAGCGCGCGGCCCATGTCGCGCAAGACGGTCGCGACGATCTGGCCGATGCGGCGCAGCGCTTCGAGTTCCTGTTCGGAAGTGATGGTCATGGCCATGGCTCCTTTCGGGCGGCACCTGGATTTTGTCACTGCGAGGAGCGAAGCGACGAAGCAATCCAGTTCTTCCTGCGCCTGCCGCCTCTGGATTGCTTCGCTGCGCTCGCAATGACGAATAGAGGGGAGAAACGAAGCCCCCTTACCGCTGCACCATCTTGCGCGCTTCCTCGGCGAATTTCTTTGCGCCTTCGCCATTGCCTTCCTTGAGCTGGGCAAGATCGATCGGAACGGCGATGCCCTTCTGCGCGGCGGGACGTGCGGCGATCTGATCGACCCAGCGCTGCAGGTTCGGCAGATCGTCGATCTCCACGCCCGACCACTTATGCGTGCGCACCCAAGACCAGTTGGCGATGTCGGCAATCGAATAATCGCCCGCCAGAAACTCATGATCCTTCAAGCGGCTTTCGAGAACGGTGAAGAGGCGCTTCGATTCATTCTGATAGCGGTCGATGGCGGGCTGAATCTTCTCCGGGAAATAGCGGAAGAAAACATTCGCCTGCCCCATCATCGGCCCGATGCCGCCCATCTGGAACATCAGCCACTGCATGACCAGCGAGCGGCCCTTGGCGTCGCTCGGCATCAGCTTGCCGGTTTTTTCGGCCAGATAGATCATGATCGCGCCGGTTTCAAAAACGGCGAAATCGCCCTCGTCACGATCGACGATGGCCGGGATGCGGCCATTGGGATTGATCGCCAGAAACCACGGCTCCTTCTGCTCGTTCTTTTGCAGCGCCACCGGCTTTACCTCGTAAGGCAGGCCCAGCTCTTCCAGCGTAATGGAAGCCTTCCAGCCATTGGGCGTCGAGGCAGTGTAAAGATCGATCATGGTCGTTCCTCTCTTATGCAGATGGCCAGTTCAAGATTTTGGCGCAGCATATCTTGTGAAGACGTGTGCGCGCGACAAGGTTTTCACAAGGTCATTGCTTGCCTTGCAACAAAAAGCGTTGAACACTCGCAAAGGATCAACCGCCATCAAGGGCGACAAATTTGGGAACGACAGGGCGCATGGCTTCGGAACAAATCAAGTCCGCTCCCACAAGCGCGACCCGGCCCATTATTGAAATCAACAATGTCTCGAAAACCTATCCCGGCGGGGTGAAGGCGGTCGATAACGTCAACCTCACGGTGGGGCGCGGCGAATTCTTCGCGCTGCTCGGACCCTCGGGCTGCGGCAAGACCACATTGCTCCGCATGCTGGCCGGTTTCGAAACGCCGACCAGCGGCGAGGTCATCATCGACGGGCATGACATGGCGACCGTCGAGCCGAACAAGCGGCCGGTGAACATGGTCTTCCAGTCTTATGCGGTCTTTCCGCATATGTCGGTAGAAAAGAACGTCGCCTATGGCCTGCGCATGGATGGGCGACCGCGCGTCGAAATCAAGAAGCGCACCGAAGAAGCGCTGGAGCTTGTGAAACTCGACGGCTTTGGCAAACGCATGCCGCATGAAATGTCGGGCGGCCAGCGCCAGCGCGTGGCGCTCGCCCGCGCACTGATCAAGCGCCCATCCGTGCTGCTGCTCGACGAACCACTCTCGGCGCTCGACGCCAAACTGCGCGAGGCGATGCAGCTTGAACTAGTGCGCCTGCAACAAACAGTCGGCATCACCTTCGTCATCGTCACCCACGACCAGACCGAAGCGCTCTCGATGGCAAACCGCATCGCGGTGATGAACCAGGGAACGGTGCGCCAGATTGCGGCCCCCGCCGAACTTTACGAAAACCCCAAAAGCCGCTTCGTCGCCGACTTCATCGGCCGCATCAACCTGCTCGACGCCAAGGCAACGCGAAGCGGCGAAAACCGCGTGAAGGTGACATCGAAAGCGATCGGCGAAGTGGACCTCGCAGGCTCGGTCGATGGCGACGTGGCGCTGGCCGTGCGCCCTGAAAAGATTTTCGTCTCGGAAGAAAAACCCACTGACCCCGACGTGATCGCGCTGCGCGGCAAGGTCGGCGAAGTCGCCTATTACGGCAGCTT